>CAYXKP010000041.1:0-30296 GCA_964465695.1 uncultured Nitrospira sp. | reverse complement strand
GCGAAGGTCAATCCTTGATCGAGCTGGAGACCGACAAGGCGACGATTCCGGTTCCGTCCCCGGTGGCCGGGACAGTCACCCGCCTGCTCATACGCGAGGGGGATCACGTCAAGATCGGCGAGGCGTTGGTCGAACTCGACGATGCGGGCGCGGCACAGAAAGCGGAGGCCCCGGTGCCGGAGCGACCGGCTATCCCGCCGGCTCAGCAACCACCGTCTCCCGCCGAATCGGCTCAGGCGAAAGAAAACGAACCACAAGAACAGCCGCAAGCCGAAACTTCGGTGGTCGCCCCGATGGAGAAGGAACGACCGGCGGTGGAACGGACACGGACCGATGCGGCTCCAAAGGCTTCGGCGCCTGACGGTTCCACGATCCCTGCGCCACCTTCCGTTCGCCGCCTCGCCCGCGAATTGGGCGTAGACTTGACACAGGTGAAAGGTTCGGAAGCCGGAGGTCGGATCACCGCCGAGGACGTAAAAGCCTTCGTTCGTGAACGCACCACCCGCACCGGCGTTGGAACCGTTTCAGGGACCTCCGAATCGAGCAACGTCTTCGCCACGATGTACGGCAACGAGCGCCGCGAGCCGCTCCCCTCTCTGCGGCGGAAAATCGCCGCGAACATGACCCAGTCTTGGACGAGCATTCCTCACGTCCATCAATTTCAGGACGCCGACATTACGGATCTGGCGGCTCTGCATAAGCGGTATGCGCCGGAGTTCAAGAAACGAGGCGCCACACTGACGCTCACCAGCCTCTTCCTCAAAGCAGTGGTCCATGCGCTCAAACTGTATCCTCAATTGAACGCGACCCTGGATCTGACCAACGGAGAAGTGATCTACAAGGAGTATTACAACATCGGCGTGGCGGTGGATACACCGGGGGGATTGATCGTGCCGGTCCTGCATGGCGTCGATCATAAGGACTTGTTTCAAATTTCCGTGGAATTGGCCGATCTCGCCGAACGGACGCGGAAACGAGAGGTGAAATTGGAGGAGCTGCGCGGCGCCACGTTTACCCTGAGCAACATGGGGGGGCTCGGCTCCGGTCCGTTCACCCCGATCATCAATCCCCCGCAAGTCGGTATCTTAGGCGTCGGAAAGGCTCGACTGATGCCGGTGCACCGCGACGGGCAATTCGTGCCACGCCGAATACTACAGTTGTGCGTGGCCTACGACCATCGGCTGGTAGATGGAGCCATCGGGGCGCGTTTTACCAACGAGATCGCCAAAGCGCTGGAAGATTTTCAGGGAACGTTTTTGGGACTGTAAAAAGGTTTGTTTGGTCTGTTTGGTCTATCTGGTCCGTCTGGTCCGTCATGTCTGTCTGGTTGGTTTGATTTGTTTGGTTGATGGATGACCGCGGCAACACAGATAATGCAGCTAAAGGAGTTGTCAAAAACCGGATGAACAAGATAGACGAGAAAGACCGGATGAACGAGATAGACCACTACGACGTGGCGGTGATCGGCGCCGGCCCGGGCGGTTATGCCGCGGCCTTCCGTGCGGCGGACCTCGGCCTGCGCGCCGCGTTGATCGACCAAGAGCCGCAGCTCGGCGGCGTCTGTCTCCTCCGGGGTTGTATTCCGTCAAAGGCCTTGCTCCATGCAGCCAAGCTGGTAACCGACGCAGCGGAGGCGGAGAGCTGGGGGATACGTTTCGAAAAACCACGGATAGATCTCGACAGGCTCCGTGAACGGACACGGGGCATCATCGGCAAACTGACCAAGGGTGTACGAACCCTGGCAGGCAGTCGCAAAGTCGATGTATTCCACGCCCGGGCGACGTTCACGGCTCCGACGGTGCTGGAGTTGTCGGGAGCCGATGGAACCAGGACGCTCTCCTGTGCCCACACGATCATCGCCACCGGCTCGCGCCCCGCCGTTCCGGAATCACTCAAGCTCGATGATCCGCGCGTGATGGATTCCACGGGCGCCCTCGACTTGCCCGACGTTCCCGCCCGCCTGCTCGTCGTCGGCGGAGGATACATCGGGTTGGAATTGGGCACCGTGTATGACGCGCTCGGATCAAAGGTGACGGTCGTGGAGATGCTGCCGCGTCTGCTCACCGGCGCCGATCCCGACCTCGTGAAGCCGCTGCAACAGCGCCTGCAGCGCCGATTCCAAGCCATCAAGCTGAATACGAAGGTTGACAAACTGGAGCTCCGTCAAAACGGTATCGCGGCGACGGTGACCGGTCCCGATGGAACCGCTACAGACCTCTTCGATCGCGTGCTCGTCGCCGTCGGGCGCAGGGCGAACACGGAGCGGCTAGGCCTGGAACATACCAAAGTAGCGGTTTCCAACAAGGGTTTCGTGCAAGTCGATGCCCACATGCGCACGGCTGAGCCCACTATCTTCGCCATCGGCGACGTCGTCGGAGAGCCGATGCTTGCGCACAAGGCCTCGCACGAAGGGCTGGTGGCGGCCGAAGTGATCGCCGGAAAACAAGCGGCATTCGATCCCGCCGCTATACCGGCCGTCGTCTTCACGGATCCCGAAATCGCCTGGTGCGGCTTGACGGAAGAAGCGGCCGCGGCGGCGGGACGAGCGGTGAAGATCGCACGCTTTCCCTGGGCGGCTTCGGGTCGAGCCACGACCGTGGGCCGCAACGACGGCGTGACGAAATTGGTGTGCGATGCCGAGTCCGGTCGAATCCTCGGCGTAGGGCTTTGTGGAGTCGGCGCAGGGGAGCTGATCGCCGAGGGTGTCTTGGCAGTGGAAATGGGAGCGGTCGCCGAAGACCTGGCGGCCTCCATCCATCCGCATCCGACCTTGAGCGAGACCGTCATGGAGGCGGGGGAACTCGTTCATGGACCAGCGACCCACTTTTACCCATCCAAGCGTTAACGGCCCGCGCCAAATCCGGTCGGCGTTTGCCCGGGGGCCGATCGATCTTGCCGTCGATAAGAACCGGTAGCCTCAGGGGACAGGGCGATTGAACGTATGCAAGAGCTTCCATCCTCACCGAGCACGACGCGCGTTCTCCATACTCCGTCCGATCTGCTGCCGGTCCGAAGACTCGTCTCGCGGCTGGGGATCGTTGCCCTGCTCCTCTGCATGGTGATCGCCATCTTGTGGTTCGATCGTGACGGACTCGTGGATCACCACGACGGCGAGATCTCGTTCACCGACGTGGTGTATTTTACGATGATCACGATCACCACCGTGGGATACGGCGATATCACGCCGGTCGCCCCACGGACTCGACTCATCGATGCGCTCGTCGTGACGCCGGTGCGGATCGCTGTTTGGCTCGTATTCTTGGGCACGGCCTATCAGCTCATCATCCGCCGCTTCATGGAGGGTCACCGTATGGCTACGTTGAAGGCCGGTCTCAATGGACACATTATCGTCTGCGGCTTCGGCAACACGGGAGCGGCGGCGGTGAAAGAACTCTTGGCGAAAGGAACCGACCCGCACAAAATCGTCGTGATCGAGCATGACGAAAATGTGGCGCGAGCCGCGATCGGTTGCGGAGTGGCGGCTCTCCAGGGTAACGCCACTCAGGAAGCGACCTTGAGGGATGCGGTGGTGGAAAAAGCGAAAGTCCTCATCATTGCGGCCGGTCGGGACGACACGAGCGCCTTGATCCTTCTCACGGCGCGGCACCTCAATCCCGCGGTCCGAGTCATCGTCAGCGCAAAGGAGGATGAAAATATCAAACTCTTTCGCCAAGGAGGCGCGAACAGCATCGTCGCTCCCTCGACGATCGGAGGCCATGCGCTGGCCGCCGCCGTCGATCAGCCGCATATGGTCCAGTACCTGGAGGACCTGTTGACGGCCGGCGGACGAGTCAATCTTATCGAGCGCGAAGTTCGCGAAGAAGAAGTCGGCAAGTCCGCGGCGGATCTCAAGCCGGCGCTCGTGCTGAGGGTGTATCGCGGATCCTCCATCCTTCCGACGACGGAAGTTCAGAATGGGATCCCGCTCCAGCGGGGCGACATGCTGGTGATACTTAAGCACCTTGAATAACCGGCAGGATGTTGAAAAGCCCTCCAACGGCGTTCTCGCGTCGATGCAGTCCCAGATCTCGATAGCGCACCGTCTGCGATTCGGGCTCGCATGGAGTCATGGCTCAATTTTTTTGTTGGGCTGGATGTGTCTCAGCAAGAGCCATCCGGCCAGTCCCGCGACCGTCGAGCCGATCAAGATGCCTTCCTTGGCGGCCATCAGCAAGGGGCCCTGGGCAAAGGCCAGCCCGGCGATGAAGAGCGACATAGTAAATCCGATACCCGCGAGCACTCCCACGGCTCCAAGCTGAGGCCATGACACCCCCTCCGGCATGGCGGCGAGACCCCCACGGATCGCAAGCCAGGCTGCGAGCACGATGCCGACCGGTTTCCCCGCGAGTAAACCCGACAGAATTCCCAGCGCCACCGGATCGACGAGCATCGCCACGATGTCGGCGTCGAGCGTCACGCCGGCGTTGGCGAGCGCGAACACCGGCATGACCACGATCGTGACCCATGGATGGAGCGCATATTCCAATTGCTGTAACGGTGTCACCACTTGCTCGACGGCGGTCGTCATGCGGAGGGCGACCCGATGTCGTTCCGTGTTGGCCAGAGGAGGTCGGTCCTGCGACACGGCCTCTTCGAACAGCTTGAGCAACGCCCTGCCTCTCTTGAGAAATTCGCGCTCCGTGAGTCGCGTGCGGGCGGGGATCGTCATGGCCGCGATCACTCCGGCGATCGTGGCATGGACGCCGGACAACAGAAACGCCAGCCACAGACCGCCGATCCCGAGGAGCGAATACACGAGCGGGTGCCGCACTCCCGCCATATTCGCGGCGATCAGCAGGAAGAAAAATACGGCGCCGACCGCCAGGCTCGTCCAGGAAATCGTCGAGGTGTAAAAGACCGCGATGACCAGCACCGCCATGAGATCATCGGCGATGGCCAATGCCGTCAAGAATACTTTCAACGCCAGGGGAACGCGCGCGCCGAGCAAGGACAGTATTCCCAACGAAAACGCGATGTCCGTGGCCATGGGGATGCCCCAGCCCTTGGCGCCCTCCGTTCCCGCGTTGAACGTCGCGTAGAGCAAAGCGGGGAGGATCGATCCGCCCACCGCCGCGGCCAGGGGCAGCGCGGCTTGCCGCCAGGAAGCCAGTTCTCCGACCAACACTTCCCGCTTGATTTCCAGCCCGATGACGAAGAAGAACATCGCCATCAAGCCGTCGTTGATCCACTCCAACAAGGTTTCCGTCAACGTATGCGTCCCGACCACAAGACTGATCGGTATGGTCCAGAACTCCGTGTAGGATGCCGCCCAGGGAGAATTGGCCCAGATCATCGCCGCGATGGTCGCACCCAGCAATAAAATGCCGCCTGCCGTTTCCGCATGAATGAACTTTTGAAAAGGCTGTACGATCGGTTGCACGAACCGCGAATCCTGAATTTCCGTCTCTTCGCCGATATCGGCCATCTATCAATCCTTATGCCGACTGAACTTGCTGACCATTGTGCGGACGGTCCCTACGATGGTTCCCCCGATTCTCGCATGTGCACATAGATATCTTGTTGCTTTGGTTCTTTCACCTAGATGGTGCCCTGAGTTCTTTGGGCTACACCTTCGAGGCCACAACAGTCTTGAGTGATGTGTCCGTCCTGTAGGTTTCGATCAACGTGATCCCTACCGCGACCACCAACGGGCCCGCAACGATCCCGACCAGTCCAAAAACAGTCAGCCCTCCCAACACGGAGAAAAACACGAGCAACGTGTGTAGATGCGATCGGCCGCCGACCACGATGGTGCGGACGAGATAATCCATGACGGCGATGACCACGCCTACCACGACGAGCACCGCACCCTTCAGATAGAGGCCCTGCCAGAACAGGTAACCCGCCGCGGGGCCCCATACAAGTCCGGCTCCCAACAGAGGCAGGTAGGCGAGGATCGCCATCACCGCACCCCACAACACCGCGGACGGCAACCCAACCAGCCAGAATGCAAGGCCGCCGATCGTGCCTTCGAGCAAAGCAATGACCGTGTTTCCATAGACGGCGCCTTTGACCACCTCATCGAAACGCCTCCCCAATATCAGCTGGCGTTCAGGAGTGATCGGCACATGCGCGCGCAGCCACTCGATCAGGGCATCCCCGTCCCGAAACAAATAAAAGGCGCACAACAGAATCATGCCGAGTTGCACGATCGCATAGAGTGCCTGGGTCACCATACGCGTCACTTGTCCCACAAGCATCTTGCCCAACTCGGCAAGGTTTTCGGCGATGCTCCTCCGCAGATCAGTCCCTGTAATCCGTTCCACATTTTGGATCGCCTCGGCCAACTTCGCTAGAAGCGGGTATTGTCGCCAGCTTTCAAGCAACGGCTGGTCTCCTTCTCCCACGGACGCGATCACAATCCGATAGGCCTCCGTCACATCCTTGGCAATGAGCAACGACATGTACACTAATGGTGCGATGACTCCCATGGTCAAGACGAGACACATGACCAGCGCGCTCAGTGTGCGGCGGCCACCCGTCGCCCGGACCAGCCTGATATAGAGCGGGTACAGGGCATAACAAAGGACCCCCGCCCAGAGGAGCGGAGACATGAATGGGGTGAAGAGAGCGACGCCCAAAGCCAAAATGCCGAGCGCAAGGACCATTCGAATGACCCGTCCAGTTGATCGCTCGTCTCGTGGATCTGATAGTTCGGTCATTGAGGACCTATCATGCTCCCGTACATGGGCGTCTGCCGAGTTCAGGATAGGGGCCGGCCCATCGGAATCCGAGTTCTCTTGGCGGTGGACATCCGCATAGATGATCGCGCCTCTGTGGATTCCGTAAATGGAGACACCGTGACATCCTCGTCGGAGTCTTTTCGCCGAGCGCCATTACACGACCTCGACGCCTTGGTCATCCGGAAGCTCCTCGGACGGCGGAGGCGGATGTCGGCTTTCGAGAATCGACCGCAATCGAAGGAAGGAAAATTGGTCGGTGAATGCCAGGAGGGAATCGTTGGCCTGCAACACGGTCGTTCCGTCCGGCACGAAACACTTCCCGTTTCGAGCGATCAGAAGTATGAACGCGCCTTTGGACAGGCCCAGATCCAGCAATCGCTGTCCGATCGACCACGAGTGTTCCGGGATCCGCGCTTCGAGGAGCCCGCTCTTGAGGCTGGTCGGTGCGTCCCATACCGGCGAAGACTCCTTGCGCGGCGCCAACGGCTCATCGACGTCCAGCCAGCGGGCCACGATCGGGATCGAAGTGCCCTGCAACAACACCGACGTTAGAACGATGAAGAAGACCAGATGAAAAGTCGTCGTGGCCTGAGGGACTTCCGCGAGAAGTGGAAAGGTGGCCAGAATAATCGGCACGGCCCCGCGCAATCCCACCCAGGCGACCATGGTCTTCTCCCTCATGTTGAGACGCGTCAACGCCAAGGTCGCAAAGACCGCGACAGGACGGGCAACGAACATCAGGAACAACGCCAAGAGCAGTCCTGTGCCGGCAATCGGCACCAGCTGCGCGGGGAAGACCTGCAGCCCGAGAACCAGGAACATACTGATCTGCATGAGCCAGGCCAGTCCGTCGTGAAAACGGGTCAGGCTTCGTTTATGGACGAATTCGCTGTTTCCCATCATGAGGCCGGCCAGATAGACGGCGAGGAATCCATTTCCGCCGAGCCATGTGCTGCCGCTGTACGTGAAGAGCACGAACGAGAGGGTCAGCACGGGATAGAGTCCTTCATATTCCAGGCGCAGGCGGTTCACCAGCACCACCATCAACTTGCCGACCCCGTACCCGATCGCTCCGCCGAGGACCATTTGCCGTATGAACATCGGGATCAGATCAAGAGGTGAGCCGGACGCTCCCGTGATCAAGGAGATCAGGCCGATGGTGAGAAAGACCGCCATCGGATCGTTGCTGCCGGACTCAAGTTCGAGCAACGGTTTCAAGACACCGCGCAGGCTGACGTAGCGGGAACGCATCACGGCAAACACCGCCGCGGCGTCGGTCGAGGACACGATCGCGCCGATGAGGAGTCCTTCCAACCATGACATCTCCAATGCGGCCACGGCGAACCAACCGACCAACCCGGCCGTCACCGCCACTCCCACGGTCGACAAGCCTATACCGATTCCCAATACCTTCCGCACGCTCTCCCACTCGGTGTCCATGCCGCCGGCAAACAGAATGAAGGTGAGTGCCACGACGCCGAGAGATTGGGCCAACCAGGGATAGTCGAAATGTATGCCGCCCGGACCGTCCGACCCCGACAACATTCCGATACCGAGGAACAACAAGAGCGCCGGGATGCCCATTCTGCCGAACGCTTTACTGGCGATGACGCTCAGCAACAGGAGCCCGGAAGCAGCGAGCAGGATAAATTCGATCGTCGGTGTCATGTCTTCTTATCCAGGAGGGCTGCGCTTTCGATCGTCTGCACGAGACGCCGGCTTGCATACGTCACGTTCAGCCGTACACTTCCTTGAGCCATATGATATTTCACATGATGGTGCAAGAGGATAACATCTCTCATTCTGTTCGCTCAGCCCGGAACAGGACGGGATGAATGAGTGGGTCCAAGATACATGGACCCTACCCCTCACGCCGCCGCATCCATTTGACCGCTTCCATCAGGATTACAGGGAGCAGCCCCAAGGCGGCCATCAGTTCCCAATCTTCCAACGGTAAGGGAACGACTTTAAAAATCGGTGCCGCGACGGGAATGGTGAGGACAGCCAATTGTACGCCGAGCGACAGCAGGAATGCCCAGACGAGTGAGCGATTGCCGGTTATCCCCAGTTGAAAGAGCGACAGGCGGTCGCTCCGCGAGTTGAAGGCATGCACGAGTTGCGCGACCACCATGACCGTAAACGTCACCGTACGCGCTTGATCGATGTTTTGGTCCCACAGGAAGAGACTGGCGCTGAACGCGCCCAAGGCGATCAGCGCCAGCATCAAGCCCTCGCCGGCGATCGACACGAGGCGGGCTCGGTTCAACAGCCGATCGTCGGGACGGCGAGGCGGCCGGCTCATGAGGTCGGGCGCTTTCGGATCCACCGCCAAGGCCAGAGCCGGGATACCGTCCGTGACAAGATTCATCCACAAAATCTGAATGGGGAGGAGCGGCAGCGGCAAGCCGAGCAACGCGGCCAACAGCATCACCAACACTTCGCTGACGTTGCACGACAGCAAAAAATGCACCGTCTTCCGGATGTTGTCGAAGATGCTCCTGCCCTCCTCGACCGCGGCGGCGATCGAGGCGAAGTTGTCGTCCGTCACCACCATATCGGAAGCTTCTTTGGTCACGTCGGTGCCGGCCACCCCCATCGCCACGCCGATATCCGCCGCCTTGATGGCCGGCGCGTCGTTGACCCCGTCGCCGGTCATGGCGACGACGGCCCCGTTCCGTTTCCAGGCCTGGACGATCCGGAGCTTATGCTCGGCCGACACACGGGCATACACGCTCACGCGCTCGACACGTTGCGCCAATTGCCCCTCGGCCAAGTCGTCCAGCTCCGACCCGGACAACGCCACCCCGTCGTCGCGATGCAGGCCTAATTCACGGGCGATCGCGACCGCCGTCTCTTTGTGATCGCCGGTGATCATGGAGATACGGATGCCCGCATCCCGACAGAGACGCACCGCCTCCGCCGCTTCAGGCCGTAGAGGGTCCTTCATCGCAAGGAGGCCGAGAAAAATCAGATCGCATTCAACCTCTCCATCCGAACCAGCCGGTTCGTCAAGGGAACGATGCGCGACACCCAGCACACGGAGGGCTTGTCGTGCCAAAGCGGCGTTGGCTTCGCCGATCAATCGCCGATGCTCGTCGTCCAGTTCTCCGGTCCGGCCGTCCAGGGTGACGCGCGCCGCGCAACGTTTCAGCAAGACATCCGGCGCCCCTTTGCAGTACGCCATGCGGCCTTGTCCCGTTCCACGGATGATCGTCATCATCTTCCGCTCGGCATCGAAAGGAACTTCTCTGTCCGGCGGCGCGTCACGCTCCAAGTCGGCCTTCGTGAGACCGGCCTTCGCCGCCGCCACCAGCAACGCCCCTTCCGTCGGATCGCCGATGATCTTCCAGACCCCGTCCTCTTGCAGGAGTGTCGCGCCGTTGCACAGCACGGCTGCCGTCAAGAGCTGACGCAATCCGGGCCTGAGCTCCTCGCACCTCGCGCCTGACGCTTCACGGATTTCCCCTGCCGGTTCATACCCCTCCCCGGTCACTTCGAAATGCGAGCCGTCCACGACCAGGCGCGTGACCGTCATCTCATTTTTCGTCAACGTGCCGGTCTTGTCGGTGCAGATCACGGTGGCGGAGCCCAGCGTTTCGACGGCGGGCAATTTACGAATCAATGCATGCCGCTTGGCCATCCTGGTCACGCCCAAGGCCAGGGTAATCGTGACGACGGCGGGAAGACCCTCGGGCACAGCGGCCACGGCCAGACTCACCGAGACGAGAAACATCTCAACCAGCGGTTCCCCGCGCAGATACCCGAGGGCGAACACGACCGTGACGACGCCGAGCGCCAGCCACAGGAGCGTCTGACCGAATTGTTCCAACCGTCGTTGCAACGGTGTTTCGGCACGCTCGGCCTCGGCGGCCCTCCGGATCATGACGGCGATCCGTCCCAGTTCCGTGCCGAGACCCGTCGCGACCACCAGCCCGCGGGCCTTGCCCGACACGGCGATGGTTCCCATGAAGACCATGTTGCGTTGATCGGCGAGCGGTACCTCGGCGGCATCGAGGGGCTCCGCCTGTTTGTGTACGGGTGTCGACTCGCCGGTGAGTGAGGCTTCTTGTGTTTGGAAATTCGTGGCGTAGAGCAGACGTGAATCCGCCGGAATACGGTCACCCGCTTCGACGGCGATCACGTCTCCTCTGACCAGCTCCCGTGCGGGAATGAACTGCAGCGCGCCGTCGCGAACGACGCGGGCCATCGCGACCGACATCCTGCGCAGCGCGGCCAGTGACCGTTCGGCTCGGAATTCCTGCACGAACCCCAGGACGCCGTTGAGCAACACGATGGCCAAAATCGCCGCCGCATCGATCCAGTCTTCCAAGAAACCGGATACAACGGCCGCTCCGATCAGCACCCAGACGATCAGACCGGTGAATTGCGAGGCAAAGAGTTTCAGCAGCGAAGGAGGGGGAGTTTCGGGCAACTCGTTGGGTCCGTCTTGCTCTTGCCGACGCGCCGCTTCATCGCCCGTCAGCCCGACATTGAGATCGGTCAGCAGTTCATCGGCCAGGGCTTCTGCCGTCCCGGCATACCATGCTCGCGCTTTCTTCGTTTCACCGGGTGTCTGCATGGTCTTTTCAATCCGCCTAGCTTACATTCCGCCGGAACAGATCGCAGCAGGGTGTATACCATGCCCAGCGTCGGAGAAGCTGGTGGTATGTGCCTTTCGTCAACCGTTGAAGAGAAGCCACAACCCCACGACATAGACGACGAGCATCAATAGGCTATCGGGTTCAATCAGCATGAACCGCCGTTCCGCCCGGTAAATGATTCCCATCAACCCGATGTTCATCATCATGATCGCCCACAAGGCCGTGAGCGCATGGGTGGAACTCACGGTGCTCAATAACCCTCCCCCACGATAGGCCAGATCGGCGAAGAAAAACGTCGCCATGTTGAACGCGTTACTGCCGAAAAGATTGCCGACCGCCAAATCGAACGCCCCCAATCGAACCGCCGAAATCGAGACGACCAGTTCCGGCAGCGAGGTTGTCACGGCCACCAGTGACGTCCCGATAAACGTGGCCGTGATGCCGCTTTGATCGGCGATGCGCTCGGCGGCCCAGGCCAAAACCGGCGCCGCCATCAGCAAGACGAACGTGCCGACGGCAAATCCCGTGACGGCACGACGGAGCTCCCCCCGGCGATTCAGATCGGTGCGTTGTTCTTGAGCGATACTTTCCACGACTGCTTTTTGCTCAAGTTGACGGCGCGCCATATCCTCTTGCCGAAACACCAGCCTCATGCCCAGCACATACAGAATCAGGAGCATCAAGCTTTCCAGGCCGACACCCAGCTGAACCGCCTCGATCCGTAACAGCACGAAGAAGGCCGCAAGCGCCGTCAATACCATGGCGAGCGCCGCCGTCAACGTATGGCCCAAGGCCGCCTGTTGCCAGACCCGCCGCTGGCGATACAACAGATCGATCAGCCCCAGCGTGAACATATTGCTCATCCCGGCACCGAAGAGGTTGCCGGCCGCCAGGTCCGGAGCATCGATCCATCCGGCGCTCATCGTGGTGAAAATTTCCGGCAGGGACGTGGCGGCGGCCATCAGGACGACACCGATCCATAGTCGGCCCAAGCCGGTCAGCTGGGCGATCTCATCCCCATAGCGAGAGAGTCTCGTCCCTGCAAAGACGATGGCGCCTGCGGCAACGACGAAGAACAGCCACGGGATCAGGTTCATTCTTTCTTCCCTCATCTACTGATGAGCGGACCTCAACATAGTAAAACAGGACCGAATACCAATTGAGGTCCTAACTGAAGGGTCACACACCTTATCAGGTTTCATCCGCAAACTAAGCCAGGATGCCATGGATCGTTATGTTGTTTTCTATCCAAACACCAAGGCTTTTCTGAAGAGGGGCAGCAATAAGCCGCGGATATGATCCTCCACCTTCAAAAGGTCTAACAACGGCGATGAGCAAACATCAAGCGTTGTGCGGATTCTTCGGCGCACCAAGCCCTGATATGGCTCGGGAATGTATTGCCTGTAAGCAACCTGACGTTAGAAGACAATCAGGCTTCGCCGCGATTCGGAGCCGCCCGTATTAACAACACAGCCGCCACGATGACATAGGCCGCCACCGGAATGACCCAGAGGATGTTCGTGGTCTCAGACGACAGGAACAGCCATATCGGCTCATGAACGATGAGTAGGACAGCCAGCATCAGAAACCCGATCCAATTGGATCCACGCATGCCCATCATGTGGCGGCTCCTTTCGTTCGAGGCTTCTCCCCTATGCCCGTCTACAGTCTTCCTTGCACTTCAGGTCGTTCCTTCCACCACCGCCACATGACGTAGACGGGCGGAATGACGAACAGCGTCAGGATCATCGCCGAAAACACTCCCCCAATCTGGGGCGCGGCAATGCGCTTCATGACGTCCGCCCCCGTGCCCGTCGCCCACATGACCGGAATCAACCCGATGACATCGACAAAGCCGATCATCGCCATGGGCCTGATGCGTTCGACTGCGCCAAGCTGGACGGTGTCGATCAGGTCCTGCAATGTCGTAAGACCGCCCGCCGCCTTGCGCCGCGCGCAGGCTTCGTCCAGATAGGCCAGCATGACGGCGCTGGTTTCGGATGCCGTGCCCACGACCGTGATCAGTCCGACCCACACGGCAATGCTCATGTTGTAATCGAGGATCGAGAGGTACCAGATAGCCCCGACCACGGAAAGCGGCACTCCCACCATCACCATGAAGGTTTTTGCTACCGACTCAAACGAGAAATAGAAGGTGACGAAGATGATCACGAGGGTCAGTGGCACGACCAGCTTCAACCGCTCCTTCACCCGCTCCATGAATTCGTATTGCCCGGACCAGACGATGGTGTAACCAGGCGGCAGTTGCACCTTGTCTTTGACGGCTTGCTTCAGATCCTCCACGTAGCCGCCGACGTCCCGCCCCGTCATGTCTAAAAAGACATACCCGGCAAGCATGCCGTTTTCGTCACGGATCATCGGCGGCCCGTTGACGAACCGCAGCGTCGCCAGTTGCGCAAGGGGTACCTGCGCGCCGGTCGGCGTATCCACGATGACTCGTTGGAGCTTCTGGGGATCGTCCCGTAATTCCCGCAGATAACGCACGTTGATCGGATAGCGCTCACGCCCTTCGATGGTCGTCGCGATGTTTTCTCCGCCGATGGCCGATTCAATGATCCGGCCGACATCCATGAGTTTCAGCCCGTAGCGGGCGATCTCCTCGCGGTTGATGTCGAAATCAAGGAAATACCCGCCGGATACCCGTTCCGCATAGGCGCTCCTGGTGCCGGGAACATCCTTCAAGACCATCTCCAAATGTTTCCCGATCTCTTCGATCCGCTTCAGGTCCGGTCCGAAAATCTTGATCCCCACGGGGGTGCGGACGCCGGTCGTGAGCATATCGATCCGTGCCTTGATCGGCATGGTCCAGGCGTTCGTCACGCCCGGGAACTGCAGTGCGTGATCCATCTCATCAATCAGGCCTTCATAGCCGATGCCGGGACGCCACCGATCTTTCGGTTTCAGCTCGACGATGATTTCAATCATGCTGAAGGGCGCAGGATCGGTCGAGGTTTCGGCCCGTCCGGCTTTGCCGAATACATGGTCGACTTCGGGAAAAGAACTGATTTTTTGGTCCATGATCTGGAGCAGACGACCCGCTTCCGTGATGGAAAGTCCGGGCAGGGTTGTCGGCATATAAAGAATGGTGCCTTCATAGAGAGGGGGCATGAACTCGGAACCCATCCGTTGATAAACCGGCACGATGCTCGCTAGGAGGCCGACGGCCAAGACCACGACGGATCCGCGATGATGCAGTGCCCATTGCAACAAAGGCGCGTAGAGACGCTGCAGGCTCACGCTGACCGGGTGACGGTGCTCCGGAAAGATTTTCCCGCGGATAAACGTCGGCAAGCAGGCCGGCACCAACGTGATGGCCAAGACCGCACACATGGCGATGGCTAAGTTATTGGTCCAGGCGAGCGGTTTAAACATCCGGCCTTCCTGCGCCTCCAGCACAAAGACCGGAATGAAGGAGATCGCGATCACCAGAACCGACGCGAAAATCGGCGGCCCGACTTCCTTGGCGGAATCGATGAGTACTTGAAGGCGTTCCCCCACTCGTCCATCCCGCTCCCACTCTTCCAACCGCTTGTGGGCGTTGTCCACCATGACGATCGCCGCGTCCACCATGTCGCCGATCGCGACGATGATGCCGCCGAGCGACATGATATTGATGCCGATATTCATGAGGTACATGGGAATAAAGGCCAGCAGAACCGCGATCGGCAGGGTGAGAATGGGAATGATGGCGGATCGGACGTGGAGCAGGAACGCGATGATGAGGATACCGGTGACGGCGAGCTCCTCCAGCAGGCTTTCATTGGCCGTGGCGATCGATTCATGAATCAGGTCGCTACGGTCGTAAACCGTGACGACCTTGACGCCTTTCGGCAGAGAGCGTTCGAGGTCCTTGAGCTTGGCTTTCACCCGCTCGATCACGGTGAGCGCGTTCTCGCCGAAGCGCATCACCACGATGCCGCCCGTCACCTCCCCCTTCCCGTCCAACTCCACGAGCCCGCGCCGCATATCGGGCCCCAACCGCACCGTCGCGACGTCGCGCAGGAGAATCGGCGTCCCGTTCTCATTCACCCCGACGGCGATCTTTTCAATGTCTTCTGTTTTCTTCAGGTACCCACGCCCTCGGATGACGTATTCGATCCCGGAAAACTCCACGACCCGCCCGCCGACATCGTTGTTACTGTCGCGAATCGTTTCGATGATGGACGTGAGGGACAGGCGATAGGCCAAGACCTTCGTCGGATCGAGGTTCACTTGGTACTGCCGCACAAAGCCGCCGATGCTGGCCACTTCCGCAACACCTTCCACAGCGCGCAGCCCATACTGGAGGTACCAGTCCTGAAAGCTGCGCAGCGAGGCGAGATCTTGCTGTCCCGATTCATCGACCAAGGCATATTGAAAGACCCAACCGACGCCGGTCGCGTCCGGGCCGAGCTGGGGCGCGACGCCCTCCGGCATGCGCCCCGACAGTTGGTTGAGGCGCTCGAGAACCCGTGAGCGCGCCCAGTAAATGTCCGTGTCGTCTTTGAACAGGATGTAAACGTAGGAATAGCCGAAATCCGAAAAGCCGCGGACGACCGTCACGTTGGGAGCCGAGAGAAGCGCCGTGACGATGGGATAAGTGATTTGATCTTCGACCAGATCCGGCGAGCGGCCTTGCCACGTCGTGTAGACGATGACTTGTGTGTCGGAGATATCGGGCAGTGCGTCGATCGGCGTCCGCCACATGGCCCACAGTCCGACCGCGGACAGCGAGAAGACCAACAGGAACACGAGGAAACGGTTTCTCGCGCTGTATTCGATGATCCGCTCAACCATGGCCGATTACTCTTTCATCTTCATGCCCGGCATGCCTTTCATACTGTCCACCACCGACTTCAGCCGGCTTTCACTGTCGATCAGGAAGTTGGCGGAGGTGACGATGTGCTCGCCTTCCATCACACCAGCCAGCACTTCAGACCACTCACCGGTCTTGACTCCGGTTTTGATCAGGCGCGGTTCGAGCTTTCCGCCTCCCAGGTGGAGAAAGATGACTTGTGTTTGGCCCGATTCGATGATGGCTTCTTGGGGGATCACCAGACGGGTGCCCAAAGTCACCCGCAACTCGACATTGGCATACATGTCCGGTTTCAGCTTCTCGCCGGCATTGTCTAGCTCGAACCGCACTTTGGCCGTGCGGGTCTTCGGGTCCAAGGTAGGATAGATGAACCCCACACGGCCGGTAAGCGTCGAGCCCGGATCGTACGAAAGTGAGACGGTCGCCTTTTGTCCGACCTTCACGAAGGAGAGTTCGTATTCGTAGACATCCGCCAAGATCCATACGCGGGATAAATCAGCGATGGTATACAGTTCCTGGCCTGGTTCGACGTGGGCGCCTTGCACCACTTCTTTACGAATCACGGTGCCGGTGATCGGCGAGTGAATGGGCAACGTCTTTAACACGTGCTTCGTGCGTTCCAACTCTCGAATGTGCCTCTCACCGATATCCCAAAGATGCAGACGGTGCCGCGTGGCCTCCAGTAAGTCTCGGGAACTTTGAGCCACCTCCGGAAATTCGCTTGCGCCCAGTTGCTGGCGTCCCTGGAGCGCAAGCAAATACTCTTCCTGGGTCGCCACCAAATCCGGACTATAGATAGTGAAGAGCTCGTGACCTTTTTTGACATGATCACCCAACGCGCTGACGAACAGCTCTTCGATCCAACCGTGAAACTTGATGGTGACTTTTGCGAGCCTTCGCTCATCGATGGCCACACGACCGACGGTCCGGATCAGCTTCTCCAGCGGCCGCCGCGCCACCCGCTCGTATTTCACCCCGATTGTTTGGAGACGTTCCGGTGGGATGGTGATGATGCCCGCTTCGGGCGTGAGGCGCGAGGCGTCAGGCGTAAGGGGCTTCGCCTCCTGGCCTGTTTTTCCCTTGTCATTCCTTACGCCTGACCCTTCACGGGACTGTTCCATTCCCGGCATTTCCATTCCGGCCATCTCCCTCTGTCCGGGTTCCGCCAGGGAAAGAATCGCTTGGCGTGACATCAGCCATGTGAAGCCGACTGCCATGAAAACAAAGAGCAGGCCCGCCCCGATGAAACCGCGGCGGCTCATGACCCTGGTTTCCTTTCCGTTCCATCGAGCGGTCTGCCCGTGGCGGCCTCGAGCCGCGCCAGCGCTTTTTCGTGATTGACTATCTCGCTGTGCAGTTCGAGCTGACTGTCTTGCAGCGTCAAGAGACTGTTGAGCAGCGTCAGAAAGTCCACTTTGCCGACGGCATAACCGGCCTGAGCTGCCTGCAATCCGAGCGTCGCTTGCGGAATGATGGCGTCGCGGAGGATGGTGATTAGCCGTTCGGCTCGCTGGGCTTGGATGAAACCGTCTTTGACTTGGAACAAAAGATCCTGTCGGGCGGCGGCAAAGTCTTCACGGGCGCCCTCGAGATTCGCCACAGCCTCGCGCACGCCTTGTTTCTGTTTCGTTTCATAAAACAGCGGAATCTTGATACCGACCATCACTTGATAGCCGTTGTCGTTGATCTTGTCGTTGCGGATACCCAGCGCCGTCACATCAAAGTCGGGATAAAACTGGCGCTTCGCCAGCAAGACGGCCTGTTCCGAGCGATCGATGCCTTTTGCCGTCGCGAGCAGCGCGGGTGAGAATTCGTTCGCCCGCCGGTTGAGTTCTTGAAGCGGGAGCGTCAGAAGGGTGCTGCGCACTTCTTCCGGCGTGCCCAAGGGACCGTCCGGTGGACGATTCAGAAGCCGATTGATCGCCGCATGGAGACTCTCCTTCTGTTGATCGAGGACCGCCAGCCGATCCAGGACGCGCGAAATCTCGACCTGGGCTCGGAACACGTCCTGCTGTGCGGCTTGACCGACGCTGTACCGCGCTTTGGCCGTTTTCTCGAACTGCGTCAGCAACCCCTTGTTCCTCTCCACGATGGCGATGCTTTTGTGCACGAAATGAAGATCGAAATAGGCCTGCCTCAACTCGGCCACGAGCCTCAGGCGGGTGGCGTCGTATTCTTGCTCCAACCGTTCGGCGTCACGTTGCGCCACTTCCCCCTTCAGCTTCAATTTGCCCGGAAAGGGAATGTCTTGTCCGACCCCATACATGACCCCTTCCACCACCGGCGGCACCATGGGCATGCGTTGATAGCCCAATTGGAGACGAGGATCCGGCAAGGCCTGCGCTTGGGGTATGACCGCCTTGGCCGATTCCCAGCGTTGACGGGCCGCCTTGATCTCCGGACTATGGGCACACAACTCCTCGATGAGGGTGGAGAGGAAGAGTTGGCCTTCGTCCGCAACTGCGAAACCCCTGACGTTCATCAGGAGTAAAGCAAGTCCCATGAACGGAGCGATTAGAACGCGACTAAGCGTTCCGGAGTACCGGTTGAATGACAGCTTCACGACGACACCTCCAGACCAAGTCAAACGGATGGATCAATGCCGACTCCGCACGCAGACGGAGCGGCAGTCATCGAACTGGAGGCGCGGAATCAGATTCGAAGGACCGAGGAGGAGGCTATAGAAATCGGCACAATAGATAAGACGCTGCTCCATGACCATGGTGTGGGATTGGGAGCAGCAGGGAGGATCGTGACCGCGCTTGACGGTAGCGGCGCGAGATCCACCTGAATAACCGCAGCCTGCTTCAGTTGCCGTTCCGGCGACGATATGGCAGATGGAGGGCACATGATGGTCCCGTCCATCGGACAGACCATGTTCTCTTCCACCAGGATGGCCGTTTCTTCCGCTTCAGCGAGATCGGGTAAGGCACACATCGTCCCGATCACTTGACAGAAGGTGAAAAGGATCGCAAGCGCAATGAATTGCAGAGGAACTCGTTTAAACACGGGAGAACCTTTTCGCTAATCTCTCCCAACCGACGCACGCCTGTCAAGATTGGTTCGACTCACCGCTAGTGGAGCATATCCGATGCCCGACGCATGTGAGCCCAAATAATTGCAGTCTCCCCGTCACTTTCGGAGCTTATGTCGCTCAGCTGGCCGCGCTGTGTCGTGATACTCTGATACCGGTGAGGCATTTCAGGACATTCGCCTGCACAAGATCTGTGGCAAAGTGCACCCCACGATCATGGGTTCGGCAGGATATTCGTTCCCATGACTCTTCTCAGGCGGCTGTAGCTGAAGCCGGCACAGATTAGGATTACTTGGCGTGCATCGATGCGAGTGAGCGAAGCGAACGATGGCCGAATATGGGACAGTTGATATCCTCATCCGCCGCAGGCCGACTCACCATTGATCTCGGAAAAAAAGGAAGTATCCGATCGCCACCGCGATCGCTTGGAACAGGATCAGCCAGCGCATGAGGCCCCATTGGGTCCCCGCTCGGTTTTCCTCCATTCTCATTTTGGCTTGCAGCGAAGGCTGGGAGAGGATGAACGCGGCAATCAGTTCCCTCGCATCCTCCCGGCTCATGTTTCGCTCCTGCTGAATCTGGTCGATGGCTTTGCTGCGGTCGCCTTGCGCCAACGCCTCCAGGGCTTTCTTGGGCAGATCGTATTCCACGGGATTCCTCCGTCATTGTGACCCACGGAGTCTACCAGAAAAGACATCGGCCCGTCTTCCTGATTCCCGCAGTGACCGCGTGGGACTGGACACGCGCGTCCTCGATTCTCTCGCCGTCGGTTCCTATATTATAATGAATGGCCGTGCTGAAATCCCAAGCACCGAGTACGCACACAGTTGCTCATCCGAGACTCCGAACCCATTTAGGACCGTGAGGCTGACTTGCCCATGCCGATTCTGCAACCGGCGGTCCACTACTTTCTTTTGGTGTTTGGGGCGGGGTTCGTACTAGGAACCGTGCGGGTCCTTTACCTCGTTCCGCTGCTAGGGGAAACGGCTGCGGAACTGGCGGAAATGCCTCTGATGCTCGGTATCATCGCCGCCGCAGCGCGATGGGTTGTTCGCCACGGATTGGGCGAAAGTCGGCGGTCTTCCGCGCTCGCCGTCGGCTTCATCGCTTTGGGAATGGTTCTGATCGCCGACCTGGCGGTGGGAATACTGCTCAGAGGGATGTCGGCAGCAGAGGTCTTTCTGCACCGCGATCCGGTCACGGCCGCCGCGTACTACGCCAGTCTTCTTCTCTTTGCCGCCATGCCGAGCATCGTGGTCCGCCTCCAATAGTCTGAATCCTCGCCGAAAACAGAACGTTTCAGAAGAGCGGGTGGTGCGGGGCCGATGCGAAAGGAGCGGCGGCCGGCACCTCTCCGGCATTGCCGAGAAACCGCCAGGCATCACCGTCTTTCACCAGATAGTGGACTTCACGAAACCAACTGTCGAGTGTGAGCCGATTTCCTGTGCGCTCGTCGGTGCCGTACAAGCCCCCCGTGCAGGTCACTTCCGCACGAAGGTCATCGTTCACCCGGGTGATCTTGATATCGGAAAACAAATGAAGGGATTGCACCGCCCGATAATGCTCGAACACTTCGCTCCATACTCGCCGCACATCGTCTTCTTTCAATCCATGGTAGTCATAGCTCGGTGCATAAAACTGCATGAGCACATCGATATCTTCTTTCTTCAGCGCCGCTTCGGCACGTGTGAACGCCGCAACCAGCTCTTTCACCATTCGATGGTCTTGGAGGCGTTTTTGCCCTGTCACCTTCTTCCCCTCCACCAGTAATGTCGTCTCGGGCAACACTTGCACTTTGGCCATCGCTACAACTGGTCCGAGGATCCAGCACCACACGAACCCCAAGACGAGAAACACGGAAACCTTTCTGCGACGTTTCATGCTGTACTTCATCAAGCCTCCCCGCTCGATCTTCCTCTTCATGCTGTACCCCGAATCACGCCATCATGAGATACGCGATTCCAATCGCAAGCACCAGAAATCCGATCAGCCAACGAACAAATCTCTGTTGCGTCGTGACAAGCACCTGATCGATCTTGTTCTTGAGGGCCGGTTCGGACGCGATATAAGCGTCAACCGCATCTTTCGCCTCTTTCAGACCGATGTTCCGCTCCTGACGAACAACCTTGATCGCCTGGATCACATTGCCCTGCCAGAGCGCCTCAACTGCTCCCTTGGGAAGATCCGAAGCGCGCCGTGGTTTGTTTGCCATGTTACCGCCGGAAGAACGCGCCGAGAAAGGCTGTTGCCATGGTAGGAACAGTCAACACGAGAAAAAGCCTATCCCGAGCGGCCACAGATCCCAAATCCTTGTGTCGCGAACATCCGCATAGCCTGCGTCATGATCGGAAGCAATCTCCAGCGCCACCGCCTCACCCGGCTCAGCATCGCCCAATTCTGCGGCCAAGCACCGACCGCATACACGCGTACTAATAGGCTTTCTGGAAGTCGGGCTTGCTGAAAACACGAACGACATCGATGCGGGCACCGGCTCGTTTGAACACGACCCGATAATCGCCCGCTCTCAACCGGTACAGATTCTCCTTAACCCCTTGCAACTTTTTGACGCGTTTCCCGTCTGGAAGGGGATCGTCGGCAAGCCTGGCGCAATCAGTGAGGATTTGCTTGACGATCTTGTCGGAGAAACAATCGAGATCACGTTGTGCGTGTTCGGAGAGGAAGACCCGGCAGGTCACGCCTTGCGAACCTTCTTCTTGCTGCGTGTCGCCGCATAGTCGGAGAGCGAGCTCATCCTGCCCGCTCGAATGTCCTTAAGGCCGGTTTCGATTTTCTTGCGAAGCGCGGGGCTATAGGCGAGCAACGCGTCCTCGATATCATCCTCGGTCACCGGAACCAGCATGGCCGTCGGTCGCCCGTGCGTCGTGACGAGGACGGTATTTCCCCGCTCCACGGTTCTCAGCATCGCGGAGGTCTTGGTTTTCAGCTCCCGCACATTCGCAAATTTCACGGGTCCTCCCGTAGTTACAAGTGCGACTACAATTTAGGGAACCATGGTGCCAAAGTCAAGGGACACGCAAAGAACTCAGCAGGACGTTGTGCGTCGCCCTGGATCAATTCGACGACAGCATGCATGCGGACTAGAAAGGAGGCTGGATTCCCTGGCGGAGCGATTGGTTCCCGACACCATCGGTATTCTGACGTCGCGGTTGGTGCTGGCGGTCGTGATCCTTGTGGGGGCAATGCCGTCGGCGGTCAGTGCCATGATCTTCGCCGCCGAAACGCATCTCGACGAGGAGTTGGTCGCCTCAATCGTGGCGCTGTCCATTTGTCTTGGCGTGGCGATGCTTCCATGGTTGCCCGGACTGGCCACCATGTTGCTGAAGTGACGACCTCCGGCCAGAGGCAAAAAACAGGTTCTGGGAAGGTAGGCTGCTAAGGGATTCCGAGTTTAAGTTCGAATGCCTTGCCTTAAATATAAAGAGGTAAAGGTGAGCTAGCTATGAGGCTCGGCAGCGGGTCAGACGGAAGAGACCCGACTTTTTCTAGTTCGATGATCTTGGTGAAACGCCATTCTTTGGAGGAAACGCCTCCGACATGTCGCCAGCGCGTCTCGACAGGACTGATGCCTCACTCCATCGGAGGACGTCCTTGATCTGATCATTCATGATCGGCTTGAGCGCTCCACCCGCAAAACCAGGTTCGGCATCAAGAGAAAATGGAATGAAGAGCAGAAAGAGCTGATTCGATTTAAAATAGTAACGCACATCCAGCACAGAATCAGTCGCGTTATACGCAAGGTTCGCATATGAGGAGCTGTAACCCAGAGACAGAACGCTATGGATCGGCCACGCATCTCTCAGTTCAAGCGTATTTGCATCTATTCGTTCGACCGTCCAATTTTCCTTGGCTTGTTGCGCCACACGATCAAGAGGGTTCTCGGTGACCTTCGCGCGAATGTACGTGGCTGAAGAACATCCAAATGTCCCGATCAGAAACACAATGAGCATAAGACGGATCAGCATCGTAATCCTCCCTGATAAAACTCGGCTTCCCTTTCCGCCATCGACGGCGGCCTTACGATGAACGAAGCCGATTCTTTCATACTTCGAGGTTTCGTCAACCTAAGACGAATTCACGACATTGCGCCGGTCTTCTGTTGGAGCGTCACGAGGCAGGGATTCAGAGATGGTGGTTGGCTAGAAGGCTGAGGTTGGGCAAAATTCGCCTCATTGACGGTTGACCGTGATGTATGACGCTGCGCCTGAGCGATCCGAGAACAAAGTTGGCAGTCTTTTTAATATCGTGCTATGTCTTGCTGAGAAACCTAGGCCGATCCCGCACAGAGACCATTTTCACTAAGTCCCGTATGGAAAGCACCCCGACGATCTTCCCGTTCTCCGTGACGGTCAAGTGACGCACTCCCTGTTCGGCCATCACTTTACTGGCATCGCGTATGGTGCGATTGATATCGATGCTGAGTAGAGGAGAGCTCATCACGGCACCGACGCGAGTGCTGCTTGCATCCCGGTTGGCGGCAAGCCCTTTCCCGACCAGATCGCGCTCGGTCACGATGCCGACGATTTCACCGGCCTCGCTCGTCAGCAATGACCCGATCCGCTTCTCGCCCATCAGCTGAGCGGCCGCAAGAAGAGACGCTTCACTTGGGATCGTCGCGAGCGTGGTGGCCATCAGCACGCTCAAGGGGCGGTAGACCTTGTCCAGTTCGCAGACGAGGCCGCTCTCCACATCCACAAACGATCGCACGAGGTCGCGCACTGAGATGATCCCGACGATCTCATTAGCCTCCGTCACGCAGAGGTGACGTATATGATTGGTTTCCATCAGATGGCTGGCATCCAACATGGAGCGGTCGGCTGCGATCGTCAAAATCGGGCTGACCATCACACGATCCACCATCGTGACCGTCGGATCTAATCCCATCGCAAGCACTTTCCGCACGAGATCCGTCTCCGTCATGATCCCGCACGGTCCCCGTTTGGGATCGTCCGATTCCACCAGCAGACAGCCGATTCGCCTGACACCCATCCGTTCAGCCGCGACCGCAGCCGTCGTGTCTTGTGGAACCACCTCGAGGTAGCGATGCATGAAATCCTTAACGGCTCCGCCCCCACGCTCAACCATCTCAGCTCCTTGCTTCATGAACACGTTGCACGCTCGTTCAACCAATAGTCGGCACCCACCTTCGTCAGGTATCCATGGCGCTCACTATACCCGATTAGGAGAGAGCACGCACATGGCGTCTTTCACCTTGTCACCTCCCATGAAGTAAGATATCCTTACTTCATTGATGAGGTAATGATGCTGGCAAAAAAGACCTCGAAGAATCAAGTGACGCTGCCAAAGAAAGCACTCCAGGAGATTCCAGAAACAGATTATTTCGACGTTACCGCCAAGGGCGGGGTGCTTATCCTCAGACCAGTCACCGTGACGGAACCGGGATCTCGACTGGCAGCCGTACGCCAGAAGATCAAAGATCTTGGCATTGAGCCGAAAGACTTGGATCGCGCTATCGCATGGGCAAGGGGACGCCAAGGTCGTCGCCGGTGATCCGAGCAGTTCTGGACACGAACGTCATCATCTCGGCATTGCTCTTCTCAGGACCACCGTCACAACTCGTCTCTGCCTGGCAATCCAGCCGTCTTCGACCGGTTGTATCAGCCCCCATACTGGATGAATACGTTCGAGTACTGGCCTATCACAAATTCGACCTCGCGCCTGCCGAGATCCGAGGTCTGGTCGAAGAAGAACTCCTCCCCTTCATTGAGACAGTCAAAGTGATTCCATTAGCCGCTCCCAAGGTGCGAGACCAAGACGATGCCAAATTCATCACCTGTGCAATGACCGCGGGTGTGCGCTGGCTCGTCAGCGGGGACGATGACCTCCTGACCCTTCGCCGAGTGCAATCGGTCGAGGTCGTCTCGGTTGCAGCGTTCCTCCAACGCCTTAAGCACAAACCGTAAAGCATACGCGAAGTACGGACAAGGTGAGCGGGTGGCGCAGCTGGGATTGGAGAGCACTAGCCAATCGATCTTTAATAGCGTACGCTCCTGTTCATCGATCTGTTACGTGGAGGCCTGCAATTCCTTAACGACGAATTGCGTATGCATCATCTCAGCCTGAAGATTCCGCCACTGTTCATCGCTGCGGTGACTGCGATGGGCATGTGGTTTGTCTCCCGCACTCTGCCTGCATTCTCCTTTGCACCGCTGAGAGTCGTGGCCATGGGCTTGGGGCTTGCCGGTGTGGCGCTCATAGGTTCGTCGATGCTGTCCTTCTGGATAGCGCAGACCACCGTCAACCCCATGAAACCATCCTCCGCATCGTATTTGGTGACCTCGGGCATTTACGGCTTTACCCGCAATCCGATGTATCTCGGCATGTTGTTGGCCTTGGTCGGGTGGGCACTGTATGTGGCAAACGTCTTGAGCTTTCTCTTTCTACCGGCCTTCATTTTTTATATGAATCGCTTCCAAATCGAACCGGAGGAACGAGCGCTGACGACTCTGTTCGGGCCCGAGTTCCTTGAGTACGCATCTCGGGTGCGCCGGTGGATATGACCTAAGGCGCACACTTCCCCCCAGCCCGGTTATTCTTGCTAGGGCTTTACCTAGTATCAATATGAAACAGTAGATTCTATATCCTTCACCTTCTTCACTTGGCGGATACTATGCGATCCACACTATTTGTAGTCCACGACATTGTCATGATCGTAACTCGTTAGAAATAGGGACATGCTGGCGCAGTGGGATGGAATGTCAAGAACATGGACTGCGCTTCTTTCGTGGCATTCAACTTGCTGCCTTAAGTCTTTAGGAATTTACCTAGGGGGTGACCTATGAAAGCGGTGGCGAACCCCGTCACTGTGCGGATTGAGTGGTGTCGAATGCAATCTGCGCAAGCTCGTACAGAGCCGGAGATCGACGGGTGGCGTGCGGAAGCTGATGGGCTGCGGGATGCTCTGATGAATGCTGACCACACCGACAACTACCAATTGTGCCCGCCCGAACTACTCAGACGCTACGTGCAGGGCTTGGAGGATGGGACGGCATTGCTGCGAGCGGCACGAGTGCAGCGCATCGATGCCGCCGCCCCAGATTTCGCATGGGCGTTTGGGATGGGGAAAAACTCTACCAGGAGATGATCGATGAATTGTCTACGATGCAACGGCCTCACCGTCAGTGACGACAGCTTCTCGGTCCAGACAGGCTCCTCATCGGATTTTCATGGTTGGCGCTGTGTCAATTGTGGAATGATCGTTGACGACGTCATTTATCGGAATCGGCAAGTTTTCTCACGGCGGAGGGTGTCGGATGAGTCCGAACGTCGCCGGTACGGAAGCGAAGCTGCGTGACGGCATTGCGCCATCCGTCGGTCCCCATCCGCTTCCCCTTCACTCAGCGTTGAGCGGATGCGGGGATGCTCAGGATGGCCCATTACGTCCTCTGCATCGGACTTTCGGAAGTAGGGGATAGGCAGGCCGTTTCGCTTTGCCGCTGATCCCGCTTCCAATCGCCCGAACGCAAAAGCTTGTCCCCTAGTCCGACGGCCAAATTTCTGTATATGATCACACCGATGTCAGGGCGGCGTCGAATGAGGTCTTCCAGATCTCGCCGAGGCAGTTCGGCGACTTCGATATCGTTCACCGCGATCGCCGTGGCTGAGTGGGGCTTGGCGGAGAGAAGCGACACTTCTCCGCAAGTTTCCCCCGTGTGGACGGATCCAATGATCTCCGAGGACGATCCGCCGCTGATGGCGACTTGCCCCTGAAGCACCACGTAGAGCCGGTCGGCAGGATCGTGTCCGGCAAACAGCCGCTCGCCCGTTCGCATGTTTTTCACCGTGCAGACTCCGGCCAACCTGGTCGCCTGCTCGGTATTCATCCCATGAAACAACGGGACCTCTTTGATCGCCCGCGCCATACGGGGTGCGATGACGCACGTCGAAAACCCGCGCATCACGACGTCGGCCACCGCTTGGACCGGTTCAGTGAGACCCAGTGGTCCCAAATCTTGCAACTTGTTCAGCCGCACCATCTTTACGATGTCGAGCCGCTCGACTTGATAAAACACCATGGCCGGTACATAGGCGACCGGAAGAAAGTTCAACTCCAAGAGTGTCCGCTGCATTCGGGGAGCGTACGCGCTGACGTCGATCTCAATGTACTCAATTCCCATCTCCTCCCGACATTTCCGTTCCAGCTCTGCAAGGAGAAATCGCACGACATCATCAGCCAACGCGATGAGCTCGAATACTCGAACGGTGTGCTCGATCGGATCCATGGTATAGCCGATCGCCCCCACGATTTGGCCATCGAAGCGGGCGAGAAAGTAATTGGTCTGCCGAGCCTGTAGCTTGAAGAAGCCGTAGTCCAACCGCATAGGTCCGAAAATTTCCCGATTCCGTACCCGACCCCGTTCGATGCGCAACAAGGCGGGATAGCCCTCGGCTTGCAACTGTTCGAGGCGATAGTCGCCGCCGCTCGGGTAGGATGCAGAGTCTTCATCCACGATGAAATCGGGCGTAAACGGGGACCGGCTCATCACGAGATTGGCCAATGCATATGCCTCCGGGATGATTCGCGGATTATTGCGGCGCAACGCGAGGGCGTCCCCGAAATACCGGGCCAATAGTGCAAAGCTCTCGCGATGACGAAAGAAGTGCTTGAGCGGCAGAAAGCCTGTGGCAATGAATCCCTGGGCCAGACTGATGCGCTGGGCATAGGGATGCACGGTGCGCGCGACGACGAGTCCGACATGCAGACGGTTTTTGATGGCCTCCAGCCGTTTATCCATCAGCAGCTTTCCGACCTGCATTCGACGATAGTCGGGATGTACCGCAAGGCGGCCGAACTCTCCGACCAGATCGGAATGGGCTCCAAAATCGAACAGGACGGACGCCGTGCCCACAACACGTCCTGCATCCGTGTCTTCGGCCACAAGAATCAGTGCGTCGTCCGTAAACACCGAGCGCTTCAGCCAGAGCTCATCGTAGAGTTCTCGATGCGGATAATCGGTGCCGTACACGGCGAGAAAGATTTCACGGATCTGGCCGACATCCTCTTCACGGGCCTCTCGGACTCTGATCATACGTGCCCCATTGCGCTGTATCAGGAGGGCGCCGCTTGCCGACGAAGCTGCCGGCCGGCGATCTTTGCGACCGCCGCATAATAGGCCGCACCGACGGCCAGGGCTTCTTCATCAAAGTCGTACTTGCTGGAATGAGCCGGATAGCCTTCACGTCCGGGAACTTGGCTTCCGAATCGAACATAGGCACCCGGAATCTTTTCCAGGTAATAGCTGAAATCTTCCGCTCCCATATTGGCCGTTTTCAGCGGCAACACATTTGCCTCCCCGACTGCCTCAATGGCGGCGCGCCGTGCGAGTCCTGCCATCGCCGAATCATTGACGAGCGGCGGTGTGCCTTCTGTGAGCGTGATATGAATCTTCGCCCCATGTAGTTGTGCGATCGATTCGGCAATACGGCGAACGGAGCTCAGAAGCTGCCGGCGCACAGCCGGATCCTGAGCCCGTACGGTTCCTTCCAGCTTCGCCTGTCCTGCAATGACATTCGGCGCGGTCCCGGCGTGAAATTGGCCGACCGACACGACCGAGGGGCGCGCGGGATCGACCTCTCGTGACACGATGGTCTGCAACGCCATGATCATCAAACTTCCGACGACCACGGCATCGATGCTTTCGTGCGGCCTCGCTCCATGTGCGCCTTGCCCGATAATTTCGATCGTAAAGTTATCGGATGAAGCATTGACCGGACCCTCGCTCACCACGATGGTGCCTGGGTGGTAATGTCGATCCAGATGGCCGCCGAAGATCAGGCCGGCTCCCTCAAGTACGCCTTCCTTGATCATGCCCAGCGCGCCGGTCCCTTTTTCCTCAGCCGGCTGAAAAATCAATCGCACCGGCGCAGGCAGGTCTTTCTCGTGAGAGAGCAGCGCTGCCGCGCCGAGCAGCATTGCTGTGTGCCCGTCATGTCCGCAGGCATGCATGACGCCATCATGCACCGAGGCGAACTCGAGTCCGGTTTCTTCTTGAATGGGTAACGCGTCCGTATCGGCCCGCAACACCACACAGGGAATGTCGGAAGGTCCAGGAATATCGGCTACCACGCCGTGACCCGCCACGTTCGTGCGGTGTCGAATGTCTAGGCCGTGAAGAAATGTTCCGATAACGCCGGCCGTCCGCGCTTCTTGCCGACTCAGCTCCGGATAGCGATGGAGCTCTCTTCGCAGGAGGACGAGTCGGTCATAGAGATCTTGAGGAACCATCGGCATAGGAATTCTCCCCGTGCTCGAGTTCCGCCTGACTATGCCGTTCCGACCGAACGACGAGTGGTCATCACTCTTTCGCCTGAACGCCTGGTTGATAGGTGGCGTAGACGTAGATCGGAACAGGCAAGTGGCCGAGATGTTTTTCGATCAACGGCTCCACGTCTTTCCAGTCCAGTCCTCCGACACCGGTTGCCAAGCGAGGAAGCGCGACGCTTTTGATCTTCTCAGTTTCAATGAACTTGGCAAGGGCCTTGAGACAGTGATTGACGTTCTCAATGGTGGCTTTCCCCGGCTTGGACCCATGGCCGGGAGCCGGTTCCTGGGTAAACAGGCTCACGATTCGTACGCCGCCGACGCCGGCCCAAGCCCACAATTCTCCGGTCTTCGGCGTGAACGTTTGGCAATAGTGTCTGAAATCCTTGTACATGGCGGGCCACTGTTGTCGGAGACTCAGTGCTAAGCCGTTCGCATAGTTGTCGTTCGGCGCTACACCGTGCGCCACCATTTCCGCCTTGGTCTGTAAAATGTCGCCCGCCACTTCTTTCAGCATAGAACCTCCGTTTACTTCTCATTTGCCCAGTCTTGTATTCATCACCTGCTCTCAAAAACTAGCCCGTCATACTTGCGAATCTCCCTCTCTTACGTTATGAAATTCCGCGTCATGGTTCATATTCGACCGGCTACCGAGGTAGATTTTCCCGCTCTCCTCCGCGTGCAGCAGACCGCGTTCGGGGAATATGCCGGACTCTACAAGGTCAGCGGCTGGACCACAGAAACGCTCGAAAGCCTGAAAGAGGACGCGAGGGAGAAACATATTTTCGTGGCGGAAGAAGAAGGAACGATCGTCGGGTCCGTGCGCTTCTGGACGGTGGCCGGCGTCTGCGTGATCCGATTG
>CAYXKP010000040.1:14623-30315 GCA_964465695.1 uncultured Nitrospira sp. | reverse complement strand
GGATACCGGAAGCGACTGACAACGGCGGTTCGTCCGACCACGATGCCGGCATTGGCGGTAAATACGAGATCGGGCAACCCAGGAACGGGAGTCATTCGTTCGAGAACGACACCGAGGTCCTTTTCCAGCACGCGCATTAATTCGTGCCATTGTCTCACCGCCCGTTCGTGATCGACGCGATTGGTCAGTCGCATCCAGGGATTGATTTCATATTCGATCCCGAAAAAATCCGGAGGGCAGACGAGGAGACGGCTCATGACGATCTCCCCAACACCCTGGCGAGTTCCGATAGAAAGGAGGCTGCATCCATGACGAGGCCGACCGCCTGGAAGCTTCCGCGGTCGGCCAGCTTGGTCGGGACCGACGGGTTCACGTCCACACAGACGGTGGGGATGGTAGCCGGCAGAAGATTACCGGTCGCCACGGAGTGCAACGTCGAGGCGACGAGGAGAGCCAGTCCGACGCCGGGGATCATCGCCCGCATGGCGCTCTGTGCACGGACGGAATCGGTGATCACTCCGGGCAAGGGGCCATCATCGCGGATCGTGCCGGACATGACCACCGGCACGCCTTGCTTGATGCAAGCCGCCATGATTCCTTGTTTGATCATTCCCGAGGTTACGGCGGCTTCAATGCTGCCGATCGCACGAATCCGGTTAATGGTCCTCAAATGATGTTCATGGCCATGGGGGACTGCGCGGCCGGCCGTGAGTCCATACCCGAGCGATGTGCCGAACAGATCGGCTTCCATGTCATGCGCAGCGAGGGCGTTCCCGCAAAATAGGATATGAATGAATCCCTGTTCGATCAGCCAGGTCAGTGCCTCTCGCCCGCCGGAATGAACGATCGCGGGGCCACCTGACAGTAAGACTTTTGAATCCGTCTGTCCCTCCCTATGCCGCTCCCGCAAGTGGCGCATCCGGGTCGCGATGTCGGCGATGATGTGGCCATGGGGCCGCTCCGCCGACACCTGAGACTCCATGAATCCAAATACATCTCGCTCCTGCGGTCGCTGTAAAGGGATGACACGGACTCCTTCTCGACCCACTACGATCCGATCTCCGCGGCGAACCTCCCCCATTGGAATCGCGCGTGCCGCGGAACCCTGTTCATTCACCACAATCGCCAGGTCCATCTCCATCCGATCGACTTCCAGCCATCCGCCCTTCAATCGTACCTGGGTGGGCAAATGCGTCGTGGCATAGAAATCGTCGGGTAGCACCCCGTCGGCAGGTGCGCGACCGGTACGGCAGTCCGCTTCACGTTCAATCGAGGCGCCGTGGGGTTGAATCGCCTTCAGAATGTCGTCTAAGGAGGCTTTGGAGGTGGTTCGAATAAGGATACGAGCACGAGACGGTTCCTCCCTGGTCTTCCCGATGTGAACATCTTCAAGGTCAAAGGTTCCCCCCATCATCAAGATGAGATCCAGCACCTTGGCCAGCACGAGGGAATCGATGATGTGGCCTTGGAGGCACACGCTTTCTTGGTATAGGCTCATTGAGATACTCGTCGGTACCATCATATTTTACCATCCGTAGTGACTGGAGGAAGAAAATGAGAACTAAGAGCTTGCGGGAGATTTCATCACTTCTCTCAGTACACTGGTGGCGTAGGCCCCGGGAGGGAGGGCAAAGGCGAGGGTCAAGGTCGAAGCGTCCAACGACCACTCGAGTTCTGCGAGTGGCACCCGCAAAGCTCGGCGCTCACCGCGGAATCCGCAAGCCTTCGCGGCGGCGACGAGTGTTTCCTTGGTCGCACCGGCTTCCGCAACGACGGTTTCCTCAATACTTCCGGGCTCGCCGCTTGCCCATGACACACGTGAGCCGAAGAGAATGCCTGTCGGGCTGATTTCAAAGCGATCGGCCCGGGGCTGTTCCTTTTCGGCATCGTCGACTTGAAAGCAGGCTCCATTTTCCAGCTTCATGGCCCAATCACCGACGAAGAGTCGATCGAGATGGTCGATCCTTCGCGCGAGTATCCGATTGAACAAGTATGATTGATAGGCGTTGAGATACCAGATGCGGGTGGCTCGGCTCATCTTTTCGCGCCGACGTCCATCTTGGAGAAGCAGGGCGCCGACTTGGTAGTTGTCGCCGGCTTTTCCCTGCCGCTGAGGGCCGAAGTAGTTGGGCACGCCGCGTGTGCTGAGTAATTGAAATACGGCCGGCACGGTGCCAGCCGCGTGGTCGGCGACATTGCGGATGACCACACGGAAACGATTACCGGAGTGGTGGCCGGTTCGCAGACGATTACGATGGCGCCCGAGGGTTTGCACCTTTAGAACGGCGTCATCGATTCTGAGGCGAGATAGTTGCTCCGGATGAATTCCGTGCAAGGACACCATCTGAGTCGTGACGGCTCGCGCGTCTTTCAGTCCCGCCACGCCGATGGCCTGAATTTTGATTCCCAATGAAGCGGAGAGCCGTCGAACCAGATCGGGAGTGGAAAGACCACGTTTCGTGATCGTCACGTACAAATGCTCCCCTTCTCCGCAGGGAAGATAGAGCGGCTGCTCTTCAACCTGAAAGTCCTCGGGCACGGCTCGTATTTGTCCCCCGATTCCCGGCAAGCTGCCGGTGAGAAAGGGGTCGATCGATTGCGTCACACGTGCTCCTTCGTCGGAATGAAAGCGTGCCCGCGGAAATGTGTTGTCCAATTCGGTGAGAAGCAACCCCCATGGTATACTTTTTCCCGTCCATGCGGAAACGATCCAGCAAGCGGCAGGTCGTAGGATGAGCAGGCGACGGACTGCGTCATGGCCTGATCGCGCGCGATCGTTCATCGGCTCGTGCTTAGGCGAGCCGCTCTATCGTATGTTCAGTCTCGTTCCCCATTGGGAATGGGGTTTGTCGGATCATGAGGTATCCATCCTTACTCACCCAGGTCCGTCTCTTGCTGGTCATCGCGCCGTTCATCTCACCGATCTGCACGTAGATCGATATCAATCCAGGCATGATCGTATCCTCGACACGGTGGCGGACCTTCGCCCGGATTGGATTTTCATCACGGGAGACCTGATAAACGTACCGGAAGGTCTGCCTCATCTCTTTCGTTTTCTCGAACGGTTACGTGGCATTGCGCCCTTGTACATGACATTAGGCAATCACGACCATTACAGCGGAGTGCCGGTCGCACAGTATGCCGAACTCGCCGATCGACACAAGATCACGCTGCTGGTGAATCAAAGCGCCATCGTATCGACGAGAAAGGGAGAACTGGCAATCGTCGGCGTCGATGATCCATCGCTTCATCGCGCCGACCTTCGATGTGTCCCGCCCCGCGCAGATCATCGTTTTACGTTGCTGCTGGCCCACGCGCCCAATATTCTCGACTATGTCGAGCCGCATCACGCCATTGATTTGATCCTGTGCGGACACAGTCACGGCGGGCAGTGGAGAGTTCCCGGCGTACCCACCTTCTGGATTCCTCCCGGATGCAATGGCCGGGTGGCCGGTTGGCACCAATCGGACCAACACAGGTTGTATGTCAATCGGGGATTGGGATGGTCCTTCCTCCCATTTCGCTTGAACTGCCCACCGGAGATTGCCGTGATTGAATGGGTCCACGGCGCCGAACCTGCTTCTTGATGCGCACTAAAATCCACGAGGGCTAGAGGGGATCTTGGCTTCACTCCCGCATCCGTTCCAGTGCTTCTCTGGCCCTACTTCTGACGGTTTGATCCCAATCCTGTTCCGCGACCAGCGTCAGTCGCTCGCGGGCTTCGGCCGCGCGTAGTCGCCCTAAGCCCAATGCGGCGCAGGAACGCACGTAGGCATGGTCATCGTCCAGCGCCTCGACCAGCAGCGGCACCACTGATTGATCTTGCAACGCGCCCAGATGACTGGCGGCCATCCCCCTGATGCGATGCTGCTTATCTCCCAACGCTCGTTGTAAGGTCGTCGCAAACAATTCTTTTAAGCCCGGGACGGCAGATTCGAGGCCCTTGGCGCGATACCCATTGACTTCGAGCAAAGCGAAGGCAAGGTCCAGCTTCTTGTCCAATGCCGGTTCTCGTTCAAATAAAGCTAACAGTCTCGCCCGTTCCTGCGACCTGGCGTGACGGTGCAGCATCGTCCTGATCGGAATATACAGTAGTGCCGCGATCGCGAGGCCGATCGCGGCCATCGGCACGGCTTGGTCGACAACATAGTCTTGCATGTCGGGCGATAGCCGTTTCCATATCCATATTCCGGCCACGATGACACCAATGAGGACGACACCCCAGGCGAGGTTGATCGGACCTTGCTCGTGATGCTGTGGCGTTGTCATGGGTGAAGAATCATACGGGCGCGCGCGATTACGCGTCAATGAATCGGATGCTCATGTTCGGCGGTTCAAGTCATGTCCTGGAGATTGATGCTTCGGTTAAGGATGCGTCCGCACATAATTGACATGCGATTGAAGCAATCGTCATACTCCACCTGCAATCGACGTCGGTGGGGCTCAAAAAATATGGGCGATCATTCTCAGAGCAACACCATACGACGTGTCATGGTGGGGACCGACCGTTCGAAAACAGCCGATCACGCCGTTCTCTGGGCCTCTCAATTCGCAGACCGCTACGGTGCCGAGCTGTTCGTTGTGCAGGTCATCCCGCCGCAACACCCGTCCACCACCGAATTCGGCGCAGCCGAACACACCAGGGCTGCCGCTGCCAACGACGAGCTGACGAATTTCGTGAGACAGATCGCCGGAGAACGCGGACATGCCCTCGCCGTCATCGATAGTGATCCGGCCTCGGCAATCCTCCGCGCCGCCGAGCAAGAAACCATCGATGTCTTGGTAGTGGGTAACTCCGGCATGGCAGGGAGAAAGGAATTTCTGCTCGGCAATGTCCCCAACCGGATCAGTCATAATTCCCGGTGCACGGTCATCATCGTGAATACCCAGTCGGCGGCAGATGGGCCTGGTTCAGAGTCCGTGCATGTCTTCCCGTCACGGGTCGAATCCCAGGTTACCGAACCACATCTCGGAACACGCGCCGTACGCATCGCAACGGTCATGGCACAGCATGGCCTGAAAGAACTATTCGGCCAACCAGAAGCATCGGACGCTTCCATTCGCCGTCAGCAAGCCAAGCGCCTCCGTGCTGCGCTGGAGGAACTGGGCCCCACCTTCTCGAAACTGGGACAAGTGTTATCGACCCGCCCGGACCTCCTCCCAGCGGAATACATCGAAGAACTGGCCATGTTGCAGAGTCACGTCCCGCCCATGCCCGAAAGCGAGGTCGTTCGAGTTGCCGAGCAAGAATTGGGGGTTCCGTGGGAGGACGTGTTTGAGTCCATCGACCCCAAACCGCTCGCGGCCGGGACCATCGCACAAGTCCACCGGGCCATGCTCGAGACCGGTGACCGAGTGGTCATCAAAGTTCAACGACCCACTGCCCGTGCCGACATCGAACAGGATCTTGCCTTACTGGAAATTTTCGCTCAAAAAGTCGGGCAACGCCCGGCGCTCAATCAAGTCGTGAATATGGAGGCTGTCTTCCAGCATCTCTCCACGTCGCTCCATCGTGAACTCGACTTTCATCAAGAAATCGAAAACATCGATCGGATGCAGACCGTTCTCTCAGATTATGATCGTCTGGCCGTCCCGTCCGTGCATCACAAGCTGTCGACCTCTCGGCTCTTGGTGATGGAAGAAATCCAAGGGGTACCGATCACACAGTCGCCGGAGGGTCCGGAGCGTCTCGACGCAGCCCGTCAGCTCTTGGAGAGTTACTATAAACAGATCATCGTCGACGGCTTCTTCCATGCCGATCCTCACCCGGGCAATCTCATGTGGTGGAAAGACCGGATCTTCCTCCTGGATTTCGGGATGGTCGGGGCGGTGGATGCCAATGTGCGCGAGCACCTCTTGCTACTGCTGATGGCGTTGTGGAAAGAAGATACGGTGTTCCTGAGCGACGTCATTCTGATGATGGCCGGGTCTCTGGATCGTAGCGATCTGAATGTGCCTCAGTTTCAGAGTGATATCGGCGAAATGATCTCAAAATACCGTAAGGCGGTTCTGTCCGATATGCAAATCGGACCGCTCCTCCAGGAAATGAGTGCGATCGGGGTTCGACACGGAGTTCCACTGCCGGCGTCATTGACCCTTGCGGCCAAAGCGCTTGCGCAGGTCCAACTTGCGACCGCCCAACTTGATCCCAAGCTCGATCCGTACGGTGTGGCGGGCAAGTTTTTGATGCGATTGATGATGAAACGTATGGGGGCCGCCCTGGATCCCAAAACGCTGGTGTATCAATCGCAAAAGTTGAAAGTACGCGCTGAGCGGGTCATCGAAGCGATTGAACACCTCATCGGTGCCAGGCCCGGCCAGAAGCTGGTCGTCAATTTTAAGGCGAACTCACTGGAGGATACGGTTCGCCGTGCAGGTCGGCGTCTTGCAGTGGGGCTGACCGCTGCCGCAAGTATTCTCGCCAGCGGGCTGACCGCGACCTCGGTCACTGCGGCCGAATGGATTCCCGTGACATTCGGGATTGTCGCCGGGGTTCTGATTCTCGGGCTTGCCCTTGATTTGATGCGGGGACGTTAAGGCAGCAAGCGAGCGTGCTCGACGCTCGTGGTGGAATCACGGTTTCCTGCTCTCGCGCTTGATTGAGCGGAGGATCACTCGCTCGAGCAGGTGGGCGATCACCGACATGCCGATGGAGATGAGCCGATACTCCATGTGTCGTATAAAAGATCGATGCAGGCTCCTGGTCGGATTGTGCTTCATGGGGTCATTATCAGCCAACGCATCACCGTCTGCAAGGGAGCCGTAGTCCGTCTTCCACGTCTGCCCGAATCGCGGTTGTACACCTGAGACGACGTTGACCATGGATGATCGCGTCTCCGCATGGCTGGAGAGTCTGGGGCTTGATCGCTATCGAAAAGCGTTTGAACAGCATGCCATTACGTGGGATGTCTTGCCTGAGCTGAATGACAATGACTTGCTCTCCATGGGTGTGTTACTGGGCCATCGGAAAAAGCTCCTGCGTGCCATCGTGCAATTATCTCAACGCGGTAAAGAGAATCATGCGACTTCTCCAGCCACGGCCGCTTCGAAGGACATCCCCCCGCCCTCTTCCGGTCGTGATCAAGCAGAACGACGGCAACTGACCGTCATGTTCTGTGACCTGGTCGGTTCGACGGCGCTGGCTCGCCGCTTGGATCCTGAGGACCTGCAAGAGATCATCCGGGGGTTCTTGGACGCCTGTAGTCACGCGATCAATCGATTCAACGGCTACATCGCCAAATATATGGGGGACGGACAGCTGGTGTATTTCGGATATCCGCAGGCCCATGAACACGATACCGAACGAGCGATCCATGCCGGGCTCGCCATACTGGAATTGGTCAAGACCCGTCCCCCCGATTCTCCGTCATCTCAGCAATGTGAAATCGCGGTACGCATCGGAATTGCGACAGGTCACGTCATCGTCGGGGAAACTATCGGTCAGGAAACCGCCAAGGAGCGGTCGGTGTTCGGGGAAACCCCGAATCTGGCCGCCCGTCTTCAGGCACTGGCGGCGCCGGGCCAATTGATCATCGATTCCGTCACGAAACGTCTGATCGGCAGTGAGTTCGAGTGCATGGATCATGGCACGTATGCGCTCAAGGGGTTCGACAGCCCTGTTCAGCTCTGGCGCGTGCTCGGGAGTCGAACATCGACGAGCCGGTTCGAGTCCTATCGATCCTGGCGATTAGGCAATTTCGTCGGCAGGGAGCATGAGACGGCGCTTCTCTTGGGCCGCTGGCGCGAAGCCGTCGGGGGTGAAGGTCAGGTCGTGCTTCTCTGCGGCGAGGCCGGCATCGGCAAATCCCGAATCGTCAGCAGTCTACGTGATCGACTGACCGACGAGCGTTACCAGACGATTCAATTTCAATGTTCCCCATACCACACCAATACGGCACTCTATCCGGTGATCAATTGTCTCCGACAGGCCGCAGGACTGACGGGTGAGGACACGCCCCCTCTGCAACGGCAGAAGCTCGACAGGCTGGCACTCGACAACGGCATCGACGACCCCGCGACGGTGTCCTTACTGGCCGACCTGCTCTCGCTCCCAACAGATGCCGGGCCCCCGGTGAATGTGTCACCTGAAAAACGGAAACAAATGACCCTCGATGCGCTCGTCCAGTACCTGCATAGTTCGGCAAATCGTTGCCCGACCCTCTTCATTGTGGAAGACGCTCATTGGGTCGACCCGACCACGATGGACCTCCTGACAAGAATAATCGACCGCATACAGCCGATGCGGGTATTGGTCATCATCACCTTTCGACCGGATTTTAAGCCGGTGTGGGCGGATTATAGCCACGTGACATTTCTGACGCTGAGTCGGCTTCCCCGTCGGCATAGCGCCGAGCTTCTTGCATCGATGACGGGAGGAAAGGCATTCCCGCCGGAAGTGGAACGCGCGATTTTAGCCAAAACCGACGGGGTGCCTTTGTATCTCGAAGAGCTGACCCAAAGTCTCTTGCAATCCGGAATGCTGGCCGAGGAGAAGAATTCTTTCATCTTGAGGGCGCCGTTGAAAGATTTGTCGATTCCCGACAGCCTGCAAGGTTTGCTGATGGAACGGATCGACCGATTAGGAGCGACCAAAGAAATCGTCCAAGTCGGGGCGGCGATAGGGCGAGAATTCGGTTATGAGCTGCTGCGGGGCGTGGTGGACGTAACGGAAAGTCAGCTGAAAAATGCCCTCCAGCTGTTCCTCGAGTCCGGCCTCATCTTTCAAGAGGGGGAGATACCGGCTGCAAAGTTCCAGTTTAAACATACGCTTCTGCAAGAGGCCGCCTACAGCACATTGCCCAAAAAGTCGCGTCGATCTCTCCATGCCCGCATTGCCGAAACCTTGGAGAGCAAGTTCGCTGAGCGCGTGAAAGTGGAGCCCGAGCTCTTGGCGTATCATTATGAGCAGGCAGGATTGATCGCCAAAGCCGTGGAGTATTGGCGTCTTGCGGCCCGGAGAGACGTGGAACGCTCGGCCAATGTCGAAGCGCTCAACCATTTTGACCGCGCGCTCAATTTACTCACAACTTTGCCGCAAACCCCCGAGCGCAGCGATGTGGAATTGCAACTCCTCATCGCACGTGGCGCTCCCTTGTTGACGTGGAGGGGGTATGCATCCGACGAAATCGAGCACAATTATCTCAGGGCACGGAGTCTCTCGCAGGAGGATCCCGCTTCTGAGCAGTATTTTCTTTCTATTTGGGGGTTATGGGTCTTCCATCTGGTCAGAGGGCCTCTTGCCAAGGCCTGCGTCTTAGCGGAGGACCTTCTCGCATGGGCGACCCACCGGCACAACCCTGATCTGCTCATTCGAGCTCACGAGAGTGTGGGATCCACCTATTCCTTCCTTGGGCGATTTGACGAAGCGAAGACGCATTTGCTCGCCGCCACGGTGCTGTGCGATCCGGATAGACATCGCTCACAGGTCTTACCCTACACGCAAGATCCCGGCATAACCGCCAGAGTCATACTGGCCAGAACGTTATGGATCTTAGGCGAGATCGACCAGGTCGAAGCGTTGGCGCTGGAGGCCATCGCTATGGCCAGGGCGTTGGGACATCCCTTCACGTTGGCATTCACCTTGACGACGGTCGCCTGGACCTATTCCACGCTACAAGACACCGATCACACGCTCGATTTCACCGAAGAAGCCATCGCTCTTTCGAGGAAATATTCTTTTGAAGTCCCCCTAGCGTGGGCGACGTCGCTGCAAGGCTGGGCGATGGCTGAAAGGGGAGAAGAGGAGGGACTCGGGAGGTTGGTGAACGGGCTCTCCGCAACGCGCGCTGCCAGAGCGAGCCTTAATAATACCTATACCCTGGCGTTACTGGCGGGCGTGTATCTGCGGAAGATTCGGATTGAAGAGGGTTTACGTGCCATTCAGGAAGCCCAAGAACTCGCGATGACGCAGGGTGAGCGGTGCTGACACGCGGAACTGTGTCGACTGAACGGCGAATTGCTGCTGGAACAATCCGAGCCCTCCGTCTCCTCGGCGGAGCAGTGTTTTGCTGAAGCCCTGAAGATTGCGCGCGATCAACAAGCGAGGATGCTTGAACTGCGTGCGGCCATGAGCATGGCCAGACTCTTGATCAAACTGAACCGGCAGGATGCCGCGATACCGGCCTTGCATTCCGTTTGCTCCCGGTTTCCCCAGCAACAGTCCAACCCGGACTTGTCGGAAGCCCGAACCATTCTCGATCGAATCCGTGCAGCTTCTTAACCAGGTGGTAGTCTGAAAGTCCGATCTATGCGTTTGACCATTCTCGGTTCCGGGACCAATGTGCATCCGACCCGCGCCGCCGCCGGGTACTTGGTGCGAACGGACCACGACATCCTTCTCGATTTTGGTCCCCGTACCTTGATGAACCTCATCAAGTCCGGCGTGAACCGGCATCGTATCACGCACATCTTATTCTCTCATTTTCACGCCGATCACTTTTCCGATTTCATCACCTTCTTTTTTGACGCGGTGATCTATACCAAGTACGGAGGAGGCCTCCGCCCGGGGATGACCCTGATCGGCCCGAAAGGCACGTTCCGTCTGTTACAGTCGATCATGAGCACGTTCCCCAGCTTTTCGCCGGCGCCGTTCCGCGTCACGTTCAAAGAAGTATCCGGCACACCCTTCACGATCGGGGACACTCGTATCGTTCCCACACCCGTCGTCCATGTTCCCGATCTCTCGTCGGTCGGTTACCGGATCGAATATCGGGGTAAAGCTCTGGTGTATTCGGGAGACTCACAGTATTGCGATGCGCTCGTTCGGCTTTGTGCTGATGCCGATCTTGCCGTACTCGATTGCTCGTTCCCGGCCAATCGCCCGGGCCCCGCTCACCTGCACGCCGGGCAGTGCGGCCAGGTAGCGAAGGAAGCGGGCATCGGTCAACTCGTCCTCTCGCATTTCTATCCGATTGCGGATCGGTACGACGTCAGAGCCCAAGCGGGAAAGCAGTATGGAGGAAAGATTTGGAAAGGAAAGGATTTGCTGACGATACGAGTCTGATTTAAAGCCCTTCTTCGCGAGGCGCGCCCCCGAGGATCTCGATGAACTTGGTCAGACGGGCGGTCTTCCCCGCGTCGCCGGACTTGGAATAGATGGCCAAGAGATTCTTGATCATGCGGGATAGAATCGCTCGAACCGGACTTTTCTGCAGGTACTTATCGTCGAACCCGTATCCCGCCTCGGTCAGAAAACGGGCGCAGTTCTTTTCAGTCAGCAAGGCTCCGCCGTTGAAGCAGTCGATGAAGATTTTGTACCGGTCCGACTCGTACTTGACCAAGAAATGCCCCGGCATGCCGATGCCGAACAGCGGGAGCGCCAACCGCTGGCCGATCAAGAGATAGACCGCCGACAGACTGATGGGGATGCCGACCCGTCGATCCATGACGCAATTGAGGTAGCTGTTCTCCACCTCGTAGTAATTTTTGGTGTTCCCTCTAAACCCTTGCTCGGCAAATAGGTATCGGTTGAGCGCGTTGACGGCTTCTTCCCCGGACGCTCGGTAGCCGATACGTGCGCGAACCTCACCTGCCATCGTATCGAGTTGTTCACGATAGCGAACGACATCGAGCCCGGGATAGGCGTAGCGGGCGATCAAGAAGGCCCCGGTTTCTAGGTTCATGGCTTTGTCCGGGAGGGCCGATAGACTCGCCAGTTCATCCTCCAACTTGCTGCCTCTGATTTCCTCGAGGACGGATGCGATCCGATCGGCCATTTCCGGCTGCTCGATTTCCGCTTCTTGAAGAAGCGGGACAGCCGATGGGCCGATATCGATGAGTCTGCCGCTGATGGTCCGGACAATTCGGTCGTCCTCGTCGGAAAGAAGTCGAATAAGCGCACGAATTTGATTTTCTGGCATCATCTCCTACGACTCTCTGTCGATCACAGGCTGACGTACGGCGGCATTGATGTAATGATCCGACGGATTTCGTCGTCAGTCAAGCGATCCATGGTTCATGATTGGGGGTTACCCCATTGCACGGCGGAATGCTTTCGCCCCGCCGTACAGACACAGGGCATCGAACACGAGCATGACCAGGACGACCATTCCTACGTGCGGCAAGGCTTCAGCCCAGCCGGACAGAATCAACGGCCGCACCGCATCGATGGCCCAGGTCATCGGATTGAATTGCGCGAGAAAACTCATCCAGCCCGGCATTGCCGTCAACGGAACCAACGCTGAGCTGAGGAAGATCATCGGCAGGGAAAGAAATCCTAGGACGGAGAAGAAATCACCGTGACTTTTCACGGAGAAGGCCATCGCCATGGAGATGGCCGTCAGGCCGACCCCAAACATCATGCCGATCAGCAAGATGGTCGCCACGCCCAGAATACCCGTCGCGGGATGAACGCCGAACAGGTACGCCACGCCGAGGATGACGAGGACCTGCATCGACGTGATCGCCATGACGAAGATAAAGCGGCTCAAGATGACGGAGGTGCGATGGATCGGCGTGGACATCAACCGTTCGAGGAACCCGTTCTCCTTATCGAAGAGCAGATCGACCCCGCCGGCCAGGCCGTTGTTCAAGACCGTCATGACCACGACGCCGGCCGCCAGGAAGCTGATGTAGTTGGGCGCCTGCATGACTTGCGTGTCCGCGGCCCGTTGAAACAGGTTCCCGAAGAAGATGAGCCAGAACAGCATCGGCTGCACCAACGTAAACAGCATGCTGAATTTTTCACGGCTCAACCGTCGAACCCATCGCATCGTCAACGCGCTGATTTCTTGCCAATAGTGCGCCACGTGACTCCTTTATGCCGACTCCACCTCGGGAGGCGATTCGGTGATGGCTCTCCCCGTATGCGCGATAAACACATCGTCTAAGCGCGGACGGTTGTATTGAATAAATTCGATCTCACACCCCAATCGATTGGCCGACTCGAGAATGGCGGGCAGGGCTTTTTCGGGCGATTCGACTCTGATATCCAATCCCTTGGCTGTGGCCCGTACGGTCTTGATCGCCGGACGACCGGTAAGGTCCGACTCCAGCGAACGGATACGGTCCGTCTCTTTCAGAGTGAGCGAGACGATATCGCCGCCAAGGGCGATCTTGAGCTCAGCCGGTGAGCCCAATGTCTTGATTTTGCCGCCGTCGATAATGGCGAGTCGATCACAGAGTTGATCGGCCTCATCCAGATAGTTCGTCGTCATGACGACCGTCATCCCGCGGGCTTTCAGCATCCGGACGTAGTCCCAAATCCGGAGACGACTTTGCACGTCGAGGCCGAGCGTCGGCTCGTCGAGAAACAAGATTTTGGGGTCGGGCAGCAATCCGCAGGCAATGTCGAGCTTGCGCTTCATGCCGCCGGAATAGGTTTTGGCTGGCCGGTCCGCATGGGCTTCCAGTTCGACCAGTTTGAGCAGCTTGCCGATACGCGTCGCCGCTTCTTCTTTTGTCAGGTGATAGAGAGCCCCGAGCAATTGAAGGTGTTCACGTCCCGTCAGAAACCGGTCGATCGCGCGTTCTTGAGGCACATATCCGATCATGGTCCGGACCTTATCCGCCTCGCGGACCGAGTCGTGGCCCATGATGGTCGCCGTGCCCGATGTCGGGTGCAGCAAGGTGGTGAGCGTGCGAAGCGTGGTGCTTTTCCCCGCTCCGTTCGGCCCCAGCAGACCGAAAATTTCCCCTGCGTAAACTTGGAATGAGAGGTCATCGACGGCCTTATGGCCGTCATAGGTCTTGCACAGATGACTCACGTCGATTGCGATGGGCCTATCCATTACTCCGAGCCTTTCGTGCCGTGATGTTCGTGCAGCATGAATTGAACCAGATCGTTCAACCGACGGGCCCGCTGGTGGAGCCCGTCCGCTTCCAGCAAGAACTGTTTTTCCAATGGTGTACAGTCCAGATACGTCGAGAGGGTATTGACCAAGACTTCATCACTGACTTCTTCGCGGAAGAACCCTTGCCACGCCGCGCTGTCCTCTCTCGCTTGGAGATAGCGTCCGAGTATGTCGATGAGTGCGCGCCGAACGCCTTTCGTCAATCCGTCATCGGAGCGCATGGGCGTGACACGGATGGTCGCTTCGCGATACGGTTTGTCGAAGTGCTCTTCGGAAATCTCGCATCGTTCAAGCCCTTGCAGCAAAATATTGGAGCGACCGTCCGGCAAGGGTTGCACGCTCACGATCCGTCCGATACAGAGCGCGGGATAGATCGCCGGGTTTCCGTAATAGTCCGGCTCCCAACCTTCTTTCAGGAGCGCCATGGCGATACATTGACCGCCCATCGTCACATCGGCCACCATCCGGCGATAGCGCGGCTCAAAAATGTGAAGCGGCAAATACGTCTTGGGGAAAAAGACGACGTTGGGCAGTGGGAACACCGGAAGACGGCTGGGAATGGGAAAAGGCTCGGCATGCTTGGACGGACTCCGATCTGCCGGTCCCCGCTTACGATCAGTCTGCATGGAGGTCACGATAGCTGAGACTTGTGAAAATTGTCAACGCCGTGCGCCGGCCGCCGCGGCAGAACGAAATGCGAAACACCGCTCTGAGACTGCCGATTGGTTCATGGGCCGCGGGGCGTGTTATAACGATGCGTGAGGCGCACCCGCTCACGTCATCCGCCCGGGTGGATGCCGACACGAGGTAGACTGTGACAAACAAGGTACCAATCGGGATCATAGCCGCTGTCTTGCTGAGCGCCGACTTCTCGATGGGCTTGGGCGCAAACCCGGCTCCGGCCACTTTTCAACCGGCGACCGCCGGATATCGGTATGACTTTCCCCACGACCATGGATCCCATCCGACCTATCGAACCGAATGGTGGTACTACACAGGCCACCTGCAGTCGGCAAACGGTCGGACATTCGGCTTCGAGTTGACCTTTTTCCGTCGGGGGGTGCCGCCGGACGAAATCAAAACCCTGCCGTCAAAATGGTCGGTGAAGGATCTGTATCTGGCCCATTTTGCGGTGACCGACATCACGGGGAAGCGGTTTCATTTTTCGGAAAAATTCAGCCGTGAGGGGTTGGGGAAGGCCGGCGCGGACGAGTCGCGGCTTCGTGTCTGGATCGATGATTGGCGGGCCGAAGCGTCGACGGAACCGTCTGCCGCACATATTTTAGCGGCCCACGACGAGACACATGCCCTCGCTCTGACATTGCAACCGGTCAAGCCGCTCGTCACTCACGGTGCGGCCGGCATCAGCCGAAAAGGGAAAGAAGTGGGTCAAGCCTCTCACTACTATTCGTTCACCAGGCTGGCTACCACGGGAAGTCTCACGATCGGTGGCGAACGGTTCGAGGTGTCCGGCCTCAGCTGGATGGATCATGAATTCGGCTCAGCCGAACTGGGGACGGATCAAGTCGGCTGGGATTGGTTCAGCATCCAATTGGAGGACGACACCGAACTCATGCTGTATCGGATGCGCCGGAAAGACGGGTCGACCGATCTGGCGTCGAGCGGGACGGCCGTCTCGCCGGATGGACGCATTCGACACCTCGAGGTGACGGACTTTCAGATCGAATCGACCGGAACTTGGACCAGCCCCGAAAGCAAGGCGACGTATCCCAGCCGATGGCGGCTGACGTTCCCGTCGCTCGACTTGGTGCTGGATATCGTGCCGCAGCTCGCCGATCAGGAATTGCGCACGTCCCGCAGCACCAAGGTCTCCTATTGGGAAGGAGCGGTGGCAGTGACAGGCACCAAACAAGGCCGGCCTGTGAAAGGTCAAGGCTATGT
>CAYXKP010000040.1:14326-14613 GCA_964465695.1 uncultured Nitrospira sp. | reverse complement strand
AGACTCAAGATGTAGAGGAGAAAAGCTTTAGTCTGCCATCCGTTCGACCACACGATCCCATTCCTTGATGGCTGGCTTGACGTGATGATCGAGGTGGGTCAGGGCTGCGTAGAGCCGCCCTTCATATTCGTCTCGTTTATCACTGGATGAGGGGAGAGCTTTCAACAACGTGGTCAACCCGCGAATTTCTTCGATTGCTTCAAGCAGTTCAGAGAAATGATTGTCCAGCAGCGTGCTGGAAGGAGCAAGCAGCGTTCCAGACTCAGGCAGTTTTGTCCGTCCTCGCT
>CAYXKP010000040.1:0-14316 GCA_964465695.1 uncultured Nitrospira sp. | reverse complement strand
CCGCATGAGCTGCGCGACCGTCTGTTCCCAGGCTTTGATCTCGATAATCCAATGCCGAATGAGGCTCACATCAGGAGTCGCTCGTTGACGCTCGAGAGCGATTTTAATTTGATGATCTGTGACTCGCTGCTTTAGGCTCTCAATACGCACGCGCAGCTTTTTATTTCGCCCCATCTTTCTCCCGATCCAAGCAAACCGTACTCGCGCTCTATCTCTGCTGTCAACTGGCAGACTCCAAAGGAGATAAGTGGGCTATCCCAACTGCAAAGCATCGGAAAGTCACAAGACACCCACAATAAGACCAATCCCAACTACCACCAACAGAGCTGAGACAATCAGCTGGACCGACCGAAGCGTAATCTTTTTGAGCACCTTCGCTCCGACGTATGCCCCGGTAAAAGCCGAAACGCTGGCGCCGAGGACTAAAGACCATTCTACGGCCTCACCGTGGCCAGAAATATCTGCGCCGTAGATGACCATGCGGGAGAGATCCACCATGACAGCCAGCACGACTCCGGTGGCGACAAACGCCTCTTTCTCAAGACCCGCCTTAATCAGGAACATGCTGCGAAAGGCGCCTTGATGGCCGGACAGTCCGCCGAAAAACCCGCTGATGACGCCTCCGATCGGAAGCCATTTGCGATCGAGCGCAGCCTTCGAGAACGTGGGAGAGAGTTCCAAGACGACGAAGGAAATAATCAAAATGCCGATGACTAACTTGAGTGCGGATACCTGGTGGGTCGTCCCAAATGCCTGGTATTCGTAGAGAGGTTTCACTTCCCCCAAGTACGTCAGCAGCGCAGCTCCGGCAAAAGCCGCCGCGATCGCAGGCAAGCCGAACTTCAGCAGAACAGAGCGATCCGCCTTTCGTCCAAGCAATCCAATCTTAAAGAGGTTGTTCGCGAGATGGACCATGGCAGTCATCGCAATTGCCAGCTCCAGCGGAAAGAAGAGGGCGACCACGGGCATCAGCAGCGTGCCAAGGCCGAATCCGGAAAACAGCGTGAGAGCCGAGGCCAGTAACGAGGCGATGCAGACGACGAACAATTCCACAGTGTCTCTCTGAAGGAAGGACTAAGTTCCTGGCTGATTATGGAATGGCTCAGGGCACGGCCGTACGCGGAGACGAGGATCGAACTGCATCAAAGAAACGAATGTAGCAAGAGATGCCTAGCACAATAAGACTCTGAACACGATAAGATAAATACCGATGTGCCCTTAAGAGCGTTTATCTTATGTCCGTAATGGAATTTCCGATGCGAGTACTTGGACATGACCATAACCATTCTTGGAAAGGAAGCTTTCCAATATATTGCACTCGCCCTTGGGGTCTTGGCATGGCCCAACTGTAATTGTGCTCAGTGGCAGCCGGCCTCTTTGCAAGAACTCAATCTTCACATATGGAGTTAACCCAAACTGACCTTTCCTGAATTCAGTATTCAATAACAGAGTTGTTATACCAGGCTGATAAACCTGCCGATACTCGTATTCTTCGGAGAATGCGTTGTGTTTTTTGATACATGCAATGACGTTCAACATGGCCGTTACCATACCAGAAACATAACCGACCTCGACTTCGCCGAAAGGATGGGTAGTAAAGTGCCGATCAACCTTTTCAAGCAAGCAATTAATGACCAACTGAGCGATCTTGTCCTCATAGATGACTTGTTCCAAAAGAGGCATCTTGCTGTCAAGTGTAGCCATTTGCCTTGTTTCAAATCCCAAACTATAACCCACGCGCTGGTTCGTGTAATTTCGCCACAAACTTAATAGGTCTCTCTGAGTTGAGTAGCATGCGACATAAGTATCAACACTGTGCAACTCTGGAGGGCTTTTTCAATTAACGGCTTTGTCGATTTTGGAAGATTTGCTCGTACGTAGTTAATGACGAATTCATATCCGTGCCTGTTTTCACTCGCATCATTTAGCTTGCTTGCATGTGTTGCCCAAACACAACCAGATGTAATAAGGCCGATAAGCCCAGCTACATCTGTGTAATGATAGATAATTGAAGCAGGACGGTCAGTAATTAGATGCACCATTTGCGTTCTGACCGATTCTGCCCATAACTCCAGAAGAGAAATTCTATTATCGAACTCGTTCTCGCCCATTGTGATGAAATGGCTCTCTGTTCATTGCCAATGACTTGCCTGGGCTATGCTTTCCTTTGGGAATGACGGACGCGGGAGCTTGTGGTCTGTCGCTACGACAAAGGCGCACTTCAATTTCTTCCTGCTCACGCCGAAAAATATTATAAAAGGCTTGGTGTACTGGGATGCGAAGCCAAACCAGAAGGAGTACGAGCTGCAGCGTCGGATGACCGCCAACGTTCACGCCCCCCTTCAATGACGACCTCGGGATAGCGCTCAGCCATCTTCAAGAGTTGCTTCGCGGCATGGACAGCTTGCGGCTGTCTTGTTCCCATGTCGCTGTCCTTGGTCAAAATAAGCGCCTTCGCATCTCTGGCAGCCAGAAAGATGAGTCGATCCCGTGCATCGCGCAGTCGCAGATCTCTGACTGCCGTCGCTTCCACGCCAAAGGTCAGACTGAGCCACTGAGCAATTACGGGAGACAGCTGCGCATCAACCCAGATCTTCACGCCGCGAGAATGGGATGATTGAGTCGGCTGCTGGCGAACTTCAGGCAGGCGGAAATATCTTCCGCTTCAAGATCAGGCAATTCTTCAAGGACTTGTTGTTGAGAAAGACCTGCGGCAAGTAAATCCAGCACATCCGCGACTCGAATTCGCATCCCACGAATACAAGGTCTCCCAACACATTGTTCCGGGTTGACAGTAATGCGTTCGACGAGTTCGGCCATGATGGATGCCTTATGGGCAGGTAAGCCGCTTGAATACAGCGCTAAATAATTAGAACAGTTATCGTGGAGTCTACTGAAACCCCTGATTATTATCAACCGCGCACGCCGACTGGGCATCCCCATCGGCCGTCAAAGCGCACTTTCGATCTGAGAGCGTTCTGCGGGGCAATCGGGTCGCCTTCAACGTGGCGGGGGATTAGTTTCGGCTCGTTGTGAAGATCTATTACCCGTATCGAGCGGTGTATATTCGATTCATCGGCACACACGCCGAGTACGATGCGATCGATGTGACGAGCATCTAGCAGGCGGGGAGACAACATGACCATCGTTCCGATCAAAACAGCCCGAGACTATGACCGGGCGTTAGGTCGTATTGAACAACTCATGGAGGCGAAGCTAGGCACGAAGGCCGGTGATGAGTTGGACGTCCTTACGACGCTTGTCGAGGCGTATGAAGCGAAGCATCATGCGATTTATCCTCCAGACCCGATCGACCCGATCACATTTCGGATGGATCAACTCGGCATGACGCGAAAAGATTTAGAGAGCCTGTTGGGCGGTCGCGGACGTGTATCGGAAATCCTGACGAGGAAACGAAATCTCTCGCTCGAGATGATCCGTCGACTCCACCGCAAGTTACACATCCCTCTCGAAAGCCTCATCGGCACTGCGGCCTAGTAACTCCCTCAGCTCACCAACGTTGCGTTCCGTCCTCCTGCTTGACTCATCTCCGATCCCTATGGTTAGGTCCCGCCACCAGGATGAAGCTGCTACGTGCGCTTGCCACATCGGTCTTGTTGACCGTATCGATCTTCCCTCTCGGCTGCCAAAAAGACAGCGAGTCGATCGTCTCGATCGCGCTCCATCCGACGAATGCGAATATTTTGTACGTGGCCACGAATGACGCCGTCTACAAGTCACGCGACGGCGGTGGGACCTGGGAGCGGTTCCCGAGTTTCAGCGCGCGCCGGGTGACGACGCTGGCGATAGATCCGCTCCTGCCGGCCACGATTTATGCCGGCACGATGGGAGACGCGGTCTACAAGAGTCCGGATGGGGGGCAACATTGGCTGCCGCATAATGTCGGCTTGAAAGAACACGTCTCATTCGTGAATCAGTTCGTGTTTCATCCCGCATTGAGCGAAAAGGTCTACATCGCAACGACCGTCGGTGCCTTTTACTCGAAGGACGCGGGTCGCGAGTGGGAAGAACGGATGAACGGGATGAAGGAAGTCCACATCGTGACGTCCATCGGCATCAATCCCAAAGATCCTGCGATATTATATGGCGGCACGACGGGGGGCATGTATCGTTCTGACGACGGGGCGATGTCGTGGAAGAGAATCAACAACGGGCTGATTCCGGAGAGCGAGCTGATGGCCTCGATGGCGTTGGGTGTCAATGCCATCGAGATCGATCGGACGAATCCCAGTATCGTCTATGCCGGCACGACCAAGGGCCTCTTTCGCACCGCGAATAAGGGCGAGCAGTGGGAACGGATCGGACAATCGTTGCCGGATTCCTTCGTCAGCAGCATCGCGCTCCATCCGACGGAGCCGTCGCATCTGTATATCGGCGGCCCCGCCGGAATCTGGAAAAGCGCGGACAGTGGAAAGACATGGCGGGAAATGAATCAGGGTTTCGCCACCCGAAATATTCGAGCCCTGGTCATGGACCCGAAGAATCCGCAACTGCTCTACGCCGGCACCAATGGGAGTGGACTCTATCGCTCCACCGATGCGGGTGCGACATGGAGGGCGGTGCCGCTCCAAGCTGCACCGGCCCAGAAATCATAATCCCCGCCCTTCATCATTTGTCGGATGACGGCCGGCAAATCATGGGACAGTCTTAGTACATCGTTTTCGCACCGGTGCTTCCCTGTTGGTAACGGCCGCTGTAGGCGATCATGCGGTCCGAGAGCGCCTGCCACTCATCGGCCGTCATCAGGTTTTTCATCTTGAACCGAAGGCTCAGTACCCTGGCCGAACTCTGCATTCGCTGAATATTCGCCTCATTGAGAATTTTGGAGAATTCATCGGGCGTCGCGGTATAGCTGGCGTTCAAGGTATAAAGCTCCCGGTGATAGGCCCGCTCCTGTTCACGGCTTGTCTTGAGCTCGTTTATGATCTCACCGACGAGCATATTGACTTGCTTCGCCTTATCGGGGTCTTTGACGGTTCGATTGATCAGCCCTTCCATATCCTGCTGGCCTTTCTGCCAGTAGGCGTCGCTCTTGCCGCCGCCCATCATGCCATGATGATGGTGAGGGGATGAGCAGCCGACCAATAGGACCAGTGCCCCCAGCAGGAGCAGCCCGTTGAACGTTCGATTCATATCTTCCTCCGTGGAAAAGTTGTCACGCGGTTTCTCCATGCCGTATCATCGTTGAGAGACCATGCCGGAAACGTTCCCGACCACCCCCGATCGACTGCTTGCGCTCAAAGCTGAATTCCGTCAGCACCTGGAAACGTTCTATGCGGGACTTCAGCTTGCTCCCCCTTACGAAAGCGTGGAGAAGGCCATCCGTACATTGACGACCATAATACATGGACTTCCGATCGAAGAACAAACCCGCATCATGGCCGATTCCGGCTTGCGGTGGCGGCAGTTTCGCCAGGCATTTGATGCGTCCGGCCTGGCAAAAAAGCATCGCGGCATCATCGCCGGCCTCGCCCGTAACCGATCGGCCTTGAAGTTGCCTGCTGAATACGATCACTTTTTAAGCTTGTTTCTTGTATGAGGATCCGCGTCCGATCACGCAGAAGGGCTAGGCGCGACGGCATCTCGCAGCTCGTCATAGACTTTCATGAGGCGGCTGTCCTCGAGCCGGTAGGCGAAGGCCACGGTGACGAGCCCGAAGGCCAGCACAAGGACGGCGAGGGCGATGACCGCTACGCCCGTAAGGGTTCCCCCCAGTGAAGAGAATCCTCCATCCATGGCATACTGAACCACAAAAGTCAGAGACCCGATCAACACGAGCGCGAACCAGAGGAGCGTCATGAGGGCCGACGACCAGGGCACACGTTTCACACACAGCGTGCTGAGCGATTGGTCAAGGGGCGAAAGATGGATCAGTCCTTTCACCGGCCAGGCGGTCCGGAATCCCATGGAGAACAATCGGTATGTGGGGCGGATCGCGATTTGGGAGAGTTGCGGATAAAACCAGGCGACTCCGTGGGGAAGTATCAGGACTCCCTCGGAAGTGAACCGATCGCCTAGAGCGGCCATGGCAGTGTCAGGCCACAGGTCATGGTTGTCGGCGACACGGCAACCATAGCGGATGGCATCGGGGGTCAGCCGAATAAAATACAGCCAATCGCCGACGATCAGCGCGACGAACAAGATCGCTGCGAAGAAGCCGGCCAGTATCATGAACGTAGCTATCACATAGGAATGAGGCATGAATCAAGTTGGCCACGAGACGAAAGGACCGGTTCTGAATCAAGCGGGTTTAGGCAGTATTTCGCCTCGGGCCCTCCAAGAATCTGTTGACTCATGAAGATGAGATTGGCTAGAGTACGCCGGACTACGTTCTGGGCGGGCCTTGTACTACGTGATTTCCCGCCTCAATTTTTTCCCCGCATCACCATGGCTGTCTGTCGCCTCCGGAGGGGGAGGTAGGCAAAGGCCGGATCGTCTCAGGTTTGGAGGAAAGCATGGATCCCAACAAGATTGAACGTGTGTACACCTCTTACGCGGGGTTCTACGACAAGGTTTTCGGGAAAGTCTTTCATGAAGGACGTGAATCGGCTATCCGGAACCTCAATGTCCAGCCTGACGAACGAATTCTTGAAGTGGGAGTGGGGACGGGCCTTGCTCTTCCGATGTATCCACGGCATTGCCGGATCGTCGGAATCGATCTGTCCGAGGGGATGCTGGCACGAGCGAAGGAAAAGGCCGAAGCCCACCGTCTTGACCATGTGGAGCTTCATCGCATGGACGCCGGGGCAATGGAGTTCAGCGATGACAGCTTTGATACGGTGGTGGCCGCCTATGTCGTAACAGCGGTCCCCGACTATCGCAAAGTGGTCAACGAGATGATCCGCGTCTGCCGTCCAGGCGGCCGCATCATCATGCTGAACCACTTCAGCAACGGCAACAAAGTCATTGCCGCCGTCGAAAAGGTGATTTCTCCGCTGACCAAACACCTCGGATGGCGAACCGACTTATCATTGAATGCCGTTTTGGAAGGAACGACTCTGCAAATCGCTCGAAAGCAGCGTGTCAACCCGTTACGGTTTTGGGCTTTGGTCGAATGCGTCAACGGAAAGGACAAACAGACCAACGGAACCGCCGCCGCTCACCCTGTCGCAGGGTATGTGAACGGTAACGGCGCCGCCAGCTTCGCCAACGGAAACGGCAACGGGCGCTATTCGCCCGAACACGCGCTCTGATCAGCGCCCCCTTTCATCGCGCCGCGCACGGTGTTCCCGAATCAACCACCCCTCCCATTCACGGCCTGGGATGATGGTCGTACCCACGAGACAGTCTCCTGCAAAATGTTGAGTGATCTGATCCGCTAAGACTTCGAGGATCCGGCTCATCCGTGGATCCTGAATTCCGAACACACGCAGCGTCAAACCGAAACCCTGCCCCTCCGGTAGCCTATAGGCCATGACATGGACCCTGTTGTCACCGTTGGCAGTGGAGCCGCCCGGAGGGATCAGATCGCCCTCCCACTGTACCGCCGGATGAATTGCGATACCCCGCCGAGCATCACGCCATACACAAGGCACACCGGCCCGATTCAATTCGCGCAGCAGCCACTGCACTGTGGGGCCCTCACCGGTTCGACCTTGAAAGGTCCACCGAGCAAATTCGGCCGCTTGGTCGGCCGTGACGAACGGCGTGGCGATTTCGTCCAGATGGGCCTCATCGCACACTACGTAAAGCTCTCCCTGAGGATCAAACCAAAAGCGGAGTTTCCCTGCGCTGAATTCCGTTTGAACGGTGCTCAGAGAGGAGCAGTCGGCGCCGTCCTGTTCGAAGATTGAAAAATCCGTCACGCCGGTCATGGTCAGTTTGGCTACCCGGACCATCCCCCGAGTCTCATACCGGATGGTGACTGAGACGGACGTACCGACCGGTACCTCCCGTCCGGAGCCTTCGTCAAAGAGGCGGCGCTTGGACATCTGCACGTCGGTCACATATCCAGAGCGAAAACCGCCCGTATGGCCGATCAGCCACCGAAGATCATCTGCGTTCTTGAGAGAATATTTCACGGCAATGATTCTAGCAGGGTATCAAAAAAGTCCGCCAGGGCTGTTTCTCACCGGGCGTTGATGTCTCACGAAATGCGGCCTGCGCACGAAGACACAGGGTACGCACCATCTCGGGGCATCCAACATGTCATGGCACGGAAGCGAAGCCAGGCTTACGAGAGCATCCAATATGATGCCACCGCGGGAAGCCGGGAGCGCAGAGTGGCCTTGAGCGCACGAGTGCCGTACCGTGCTAAGCCGACCTTCTCACACCAGGCAGCTGCGATGGCCGCCTCCTCGCTGCCTTGGTTGACCATGAAGAAGAGACCATGGGGTTGTAGGTTTTTGACGACCCGGTCGAATAAGGCGCGCGGGGCGAACAGGGAGAGCGGCATCCCCCAAGCCAGCACGGGGCCGGGTGTGACAAAAGGGTACCAAGCCGTCACGACGTCAGCCGGATAATCGTAACGGGCATAGTCGCCGACGAAGAACCGCGTGTTCGGCAGGTCCTGCATATAACCCTGCGCATAATCGAGACGACTGTATCCGTTGATGTAAAGCCGATGACCCTCCAGCTCGATGCCGACCGTCTCCGCAGGGCGAAAGAAGGCGTATAAAACGGCGGCGTACCAGAAGTTGCTCGATCCGATATCCTGCAGGATACCCCCCGTCGAATGCGGTAATTTCCAGGCCGACCAGGCCTGGGCGAGTATATCGAGATAGTCGTACTGCTTCACTGCGGTGCCTTGTTCGACTCGCTGCTCGAATCGTACGCGGAAGCGCCGTTTGAGCGATGCGATCCGCTCTTGTTGAATTCCACTCAGGTCGCGCAACTGCTCCGCCGGCCGTTCTCGATAGGACCCTCGTGACCAGGCCAACTGCTTTTCCAGGTGATATCGGCAGGCGTGACAACGAGAAAGAAGTAACTGCGGCAGTGAGTAGCGTGGAGAGGAGTCCGGAGGCACTCGGGATCGTTCCGAGGAGTGGCCATCAACGGGATGGGTTATCCGAGACGCTGTGCCAGGCATGACCCTACCTCATCGGTAGTTCACGCACTGAGCTGAAGCCGCACAGAGGGAGACGCGACAAATGTCGGCTAGGCGGATAGGGCACGCACGAATAGCTCCGGTTTGTCCGGGGTGAGGAGGTATGGCCGATCACTCTTTCGTTCTATCCAAACGAACCCATCGGAGCGGGAGATATACATGTGGACCAAGCCATACCGCTTCGTCCACAACCAGCCAAATCCGCCTCCCAGCCCGCCGGCGCCTATCCGCATACCCCAACCGATTTCCTCTTTCAATTTTTCCCGATCGAGAAACCGAACACGAGAGATGCTGTCACGAGGAATTGTCCGTCGTTTTAGGGGCCAGAGCACTTCCAGTGATTGGTCCAGCACGGCAAAGCGGCTTGGTCGACAGCGCAGCCAGATCCAAGCATAGATCCCGGTCACAATCACGCATGGGATGGCATGAAACCTGGCTCCTGCCAGTGCTGCGATCAGGAAGCCGACCGGTAGGGCCATGAGCACAAGTGTCATGGCTGCAATATCGGGTGACATAGGGGCGAGACGAAACGTTCTTACGGGTACACGGGCATTCATCGCCAATGTGCAGGCTAACGAGTCGATCAGCGGACTTCGACAAACAGCAGTTGATACAGTGCCAGGTCACTCGGAAGGGAGCAACAAAAGATCACTTCTGGTCGTGATGACCTATTATGGAATCGGGAGCAACAACACGATGTGGCGGGATTCGATCGGATAAACGTCGCGCGCTGTCGGGCGAGACGGATATCATCCATTAACGGTCTGTGCACAAGTCACGACAGCCGTGCTTGGAGCTCCGGAGTGCGATGTGAGAGACCATAGCGCCTCGCGGAACTCGTACATGCTTAATGCATTTCAGCTTTCGTAATCGGAGACTGGCTGAACCCGATCGTCAAGCCATCCATTTGATTCGGAGAAAGGGTGATTCTCCGGTCCTCCGTCGGAACCAACCCTCGTTTTTCAATAAGCTTCTGAGCGGTCGATGTGAGATCGGCACATGAAAACTCGATGCCGAGCAATCGGTTTCTCCCGCCGGGATGGAATCGAAGCGCCGGCCCCATGCTGAAAGAATGGACGGCAGGGGCGTCCAAGTCGGTCCGATCCAGGAGTCTTCCCCAACCGGCACGGTTGCCGGCAATCTCAATATCGACTGCCGCAACGCCCGTGATGCCGTACGGTGCGCTCTGTCTTGTCCTTCTCCAGTTGGCTTTCAATTCCGCGAGTCGTTGTTGATGATGATCGATATGGCTGTCGCACATGAAGACCACGGAGCTACCCAACAGTTTCGCGAAGGTCGTGGAGCCGGCTTCCGTGCCGACCATCCATGTACTGACGGCGGCTAAAGCCCGACAGACTCGAGTATCACCGCCCCAAGGCCGACCGAGCCAAAACGGCGTGTTGGGCTGGCCGTCGAGAAGATTGCGCATGAAGGTCAACGTGGATCTCGTGGCAACCGGCTCTTCGTAGTGCACGGTCACCGGGGGCGTGTGCAATACTTTTCGCGCCGCTAACCCTTTCACCGTCTCCCATGTCGGCTGCGATGGCGCAAAGCCGATCCCATAAAACCAGGTTCCCGGAAGCTCGAATCCGGCAAAACGCCCGATTTCGATATTCATATTCCCGGCGTGGAGGCCACCCGAGAGGATCAGGCCGCAGTCCGTAATCGGCCAGGCGACCGATAGGCCGAACTCATGACGGAACTTCGCAAACACACGCTCCACGTCCTGCGTGTAGATCAAGACGCGATCGATGCCCAGAATCAGCGGCTGCGTGGCAGTGGGAATAAACATACCGTCCGCCTACTTTAAGGGAGTGGGAACGGAAAAGGGAAGCGACCACGAATTGCACAGCTGCTCCGAGAGCAGTGAAGCAACGGATCCCTACGGAAACCGCCGGAAGAAGGCTTTTATATGACAGCTCGTTCGGTATATAAGATCCGAGGTGTCTTCAAAATGGGACCAATGCGCGCCGTCTGCCTGCAACATGTATCTTTCGAGGGTCCTGGGACTTTTGCGAAAGCCCTCGCCAAGCGAGGGGTGGACCTGGAATATTTTCTTGTTCCGAAAGAAGGCGTGCCGAAAGACGCGGGGGACTTGTTGATCGTGATGGGAGGACCGATGTCCGTAAACGATTCCGATAAGTGGATTATCGAGGAGACCGCCTTCATCAGATCCGTACTCCTCGCCGGTAAGCCGATGATCGGGGTCTGTTTGGGGAGCCAATTTATGGCAAAGGCGCTCGGCGCCACGGTGCGATCGGGCAAGGCGTTGGAAATCGGCATGACCTCCGTTCGCCTCAGTGAGGCGGGGAAGCAGGACCCTGTGTTTGGATCCGGTCCTGAGGCATTCGAGGTTTTTGAATGGCATGGAGAAGTTTTTGACTTGCCGAAGGACAGTGTACCGTTGGCCGGTTCCGACATTGCCCCCCTCCAGGCATTCCGGTATGGCGATCGTGCCTACGGTCTTCTCTTTCATTTGGAAATGGAGGAAGACGGGATCGACTCCCTCTGTCAGGAATGTGCGCCGGACTTGGCGAAAGCCGGCCTTACCGGACATCAAGTCAAATCAGCCGCCCTGCCGAAGCTCACGCAGCTCCATCAAACGGCTGATCGGCTCATCGGCCACCTTCTTACTGCTGCTCGTTGATTGCCGGGGCTGTGCTGAAGTAACCTAACGCCTTCGGTTTGAAAGCGTAAGAGCGAGAAGTTTTTTTTGCGCGCTCTGACTTTGTCACGTTTCAACATGTGAACTCATCTCGAAAGGAGCCATAGGCATGGCCGGTTTCCCAATCGAAGTCGCCACACGCATTAAAACACTGCCTCCGTATTTGTTTGCCGCGATCGACAAAATGAAGCAAGAAGCCATCGCACGCGGGGTGGACATTATCAATCTCGGCATCGGGGATCCCGATTTGCCGACGCCGACGCCGATCATCGAGAGTTTGGCGAAGGCGGCCAAAGATCCCAAGCATCATCAATATCCCTCCTATGAAGGCATGTTATCCTTCAGGAAAGCCGTGGCTGGTTGGTACAAGCGCCGCTTCAATGTGACGCTCGATCCACTCAACGAAGTCCTCACGCTGATCGGTTCAAAAGAGGGTATTGGACACATTCATCTTGCTTTTGTCGACCCCGGTGATGTCGTCTTGGTCCCCAGCCCTGGCTATCCAGTGTACCCGGTTGGTACGAGCTTCTGCGGCGGACAGTCCCATATCATGCCGCTGACCAAAGCCAACGGGTTCCTCCCGGACTTGGCGGCAATTCCGAAAGACATCGCGAGAAGGGCCAAGCTGATGTGGCTGAATTCTCCGAACAATCCCACATCGGTGGTCATGACGAGGGAGTACTTCAAACGCGTGGTGGAATTCGCGCAGGACAATCAGGTCATTGTCTGCCATGACGCCGCCTATTCGGAGGTGTACTATGACGGGCGACGTCCGACGAGCTTCATGGAGGTCGAGGGCGCCAAGGATGTCGGCGTTGAATTCCATTCACTCTCCAAGACCTACAATATGACTGGTTGGCGCATCGGCTTTGCCGTCGGCCACAAGGACGTCTTGGCCGGTCTCGGCAAGGTCAAAAGCAACTTGGACTCCGGCTGCTTCGAGGCGATTCAGGAAGCCGGCCTGACCGCCCTGGGATTGGACGACTCGGTGACCGACAGCCTGAGAAAGACGTACCAGGCGCGTCGAGATACCCTTATCCCCGGTCTCAAGAACCTCGGGTTGGATGTCGATCCTCCTCCGGCTGCGTTCTACGTGTGGGTGACGGTGCCGAAGGGCTATACGTCGGCGTCATTTACCGCGCATCTGTTGGAGAAGGCAGGCATTGTGACGACACCCGGCAATGGGTTCGGAGCGCCGGGGGAGGGGTACATCCGTATGACGCTCTGCACGTCCCAAGAACGGTTGGCGGAAGCGGTCGAGCGGATCAAAAAGGTAGGTTTTTGACAGTATCGTTCGTAAAGCGTCGTTCGCAGACGCTCCTTCCTTTGACGATCCTCGAATAACGCTTCTCGAGATACGCGCATGAAAGAGACTGTCTTCGTCGGATTCGGGTCGAACGCCGGTGATCGCGTCGATTTTTGCGATCGGGCGGTCACGTTGCTCGGCCTTCTCCCGCATTCACGGCTTATAGGCGTCTCGCTCCTGTATGAAGCTGAACCGGTTCGGGACCGGACCGATCCCGGCGAGGGTTGGTTCCTGAATGGCGTGGTGCAGCTCGAAACCGACATCACGCCACGCAGCCTTCTCAACACCCTCCAGGAAATCGAACGGTCTCTCGGACGGGATGATGACACCCGGTCCGGCCCTCGCACGATCGACCTGGACATTCTCTTCTACGGCGAGCGTGTCATGAAGGAACCAGGATTGACCATTCCGCATCCTCGTCTCCATCAGCGACGATTTGTCCTCATGCCGATGAATGAACTCGACCCGCTGTGGGTTCATCCGACACTCAAACAATCGATGGCGCAGTTATTGACGGAAGTCAAGGACCAGTCCCAAGTGCGGCTTCTTTTCCCCCAGCCCTCCACACGATATGGGTCACGTCCCGCCTGCAGCACACCGCCCGGCTCATGAAGATCATTCGCACACCGGCAGTCATGGCAGCCTGGAGCGAGCAACTCAGACGCGAAAGAGTAACAATCGGATTGGTGCCGACGATGGGGGCGTTGCATGAAGGCCATCGGGCGCTGATCCGGGCGGCGCGGTTGCGATGCGATGCGCTCGTCGTCAGTATCTTCGTGAACCCGACGCAGTTCGGTCCCCAAGAAGATCTGGCCACGTATCCACACCCTCTCTCGCAGGATCGAGCCTTATGCCGAAAAGAGGACGTCGATGTCTGTTTTGAGCCGACCGCGGGGGCGATGTACCCGGTAGGATTTCAAACCCGGGTGACGCTTCCGACGATTGCAAGCCGGTGGGAGGGGGAGGTGCGGCCTCATCATTTTTCCGGCGTTGCCACCGTCGTGACGAAGCTTTTCGGAATCGTCCGCCCTCAGATCGCGCTCTTTGGACAGAAAGACTTTCAGCAATCGGCGCTCATCCGGCAGTTGGTCAAGGATCTGAACCTCGGGGTGGAGATTTTCGTGCATCCGACCGTGCGCGAAGCGGATGGGCTGGCGATGAGCTCACGCAATGTTTATCTGTCGCCGGAGGAACGAACACGCGCCGTCACGCTGTATAAGAGTCTGAAAGCCGGCGCCGAGGCGCTTCGTAGCGGCGTGACTGATGGAACGGCAATTC
>CAYXKP010000039.1:0-30549 GCA_964465695.1 uncultured Nitrospira sp. | reverse complement strand
CCGAAGTTGTACAGGATTTAATCTGGCGGACACCTGAATGAGCGCCATGCACTATCCTCCTGTCCGACAGATTATCAAACCTGTCCGACAGCGTCAAGATTGGCCCAACGTACAATGAAGACAAGTTTATGGGGAAGCCCTTCGGCAGAGCAGAGCTTGGGAGATGACGCCCGGAAACGGATTATAGATTTCCTCTTCACCAGATCCTTTGAGATGGGGAGCCCCTCTTTCTACACGCCGTGCAGAGGCCGACGCACCATACTAAGCATTGCCCCAAGGTACGGCGCAATGGAGAAAAGTGGCTGGAATCTAGCTTTCGCTGGAGTATTGCATGGCACGATTGAACCCACTCTCCTGTGTCATGCACGTTAAGATCGGACCTCATCTTTCCTTTGAGGATGCTGTCCCTGTCACGGGGTGACTGTCAAAACCCGGGCCACATCAATCCCACTGAACTTTCATCTTTCCTTCTCTTGCATCTACTCACTGAACTTCCCACTCTGTTTGAAAACGGAGAGGACCAAAGAAAGAAAAAGCAACCATTCGCCTTCGCAGTCTATTAAACTTGAGCGGGGGTACTTCAATTGGGTGCCCTCCACTTTCAAGCCCTGTGATGATCAACGTAAAGTTTTGATCTGGGTCAATTGTGTTGGTTTCGAACATCACACCGATTAATGCTTCCGCAGAAATGGAAACTTGACTCACTGACGAATTGAGGTGTTTCTCATCGAAAAGTGTCTTGCCGATATCTACATTGCTTTTGTTGATGTCGCTAGAGAGGAGAGGACCGGTGAACCCTGCGGCAAAAAACGTGTCCCCTCGCTCCGTCTCTAAAGCAATGCGCCTAGGATCAACTGTGATCTCGCCATTTTTAGGCAAAACATAAATTCGAAACCAGAAGCCATGCCCAAGTTCGCCAGACCAGAAGGGATAGAAAGGGACTACGGGGCCTGTAACTCCATAAAATTTCATGTTCTCCGGAAAGACTTTGATCGTGACCGAATCTAAAGCAAGAGTTCTCTGTGGGTTCCCATTCCTCGCCGACTGGAACCCACTTTCATCACTCGCCAATATGGTCGTGCATCCTTGTCCAAACATCACAGCCAGAATGGCAGCAAGAGTAAGACACCCGACTCGCGTTTGTACTTTAATGTGTGCCTTCCCCTCGTGCTTTCTCTCGACGTTGATAGTCATAGTTTTTTAGGCCTAGAGCTCCAATCGGCCATGCTTGTCCGTTTCTTCGGGAAGCACAATGCCACGCATAGGATCGGATCGTGAAACGTGCATTTGATAGGAGAGTAGATTTGATCTTGTAACTCAATACGCCAGCAAAACGCCATGTTCCTTAACCACTACGGCGTCTGCGCCAGCAGCTGTTCGGTGAGTTTCGCGGCCCGGTCGGCTTTGACTTGCGCGAGGATCGACCCGGCGGTCTTGGCTTTTACCAGCCTGAGGATTTCAATCGCTTTCCGATCCGGCATACGTTCGAGACGCGAAGCGGCGTCTTCCGACGCCATGGATTCGTACATTTTGGCGAGCTGCATTCGTTGATCCTGGACCAACCGTTCCTTCTCCGCATGCGCCTTGGCTTGAGACCGGTCTTCTTTGGCCTGCACGCTTTGAATCCGTTTCTCCAAGGCTTCGTTCTGATCCAGTAGTTCCTCAACCTGGTTTCGCACGATCATGAGCCGTTCTTCGTTTTGGCGAATCGACTGTTCTCGCCGGTCAAGATCGCGCTTACGCTGTTCCATCATGTCGAGCACTTCACGTGGAAAATCGATCGCCGGCCCCTGAACGGGAGGTGGTGCCAGCAGCTTGGCATCGTCGTCCGACTCCGCTGTTGAACCTTCCGCATCCGGCACTCGTGGCGACACCGCCTGCTTCAAGCCGCTCGTTCCCACCGGCTGCGTGTTGTGTTTGGGTTCGGATGAGGCTTGCCCCAATTGTACCATGACCCAGAAAAGGACGGTTGAACCCACGATCCCGCCGACCATCGTCCAAAACTGGGAATGCCGGCTCATCTTCGACACCGTTGTCACTGGACGCCTAGGGCCGCCGAGCCCGAAATAGTTCACCCAGCCCTTGGTGGATCGTGCCTTCATGAGTGGCTCTCTTTTCCGGCCGAATACCCGCGGCTCGCCGCTTCATCCGTCGTCCGCTGCTCCTGTCGCCCCGCCTCGGTGCGCTGCGCTTCCCGGCGTTTGTCGGCGATCAAATCGAGAATCTTGCGTTCCTGGCCGGCTTCGACGAGGCGCACCTTGGTCTGCTGCCAGGCCTCCACGGCCAGGTCGATCTCACGACGCGCTCGGCCCAGTGCCGCCTGTTGCGAGTCCATACGCGTCTGCCATTCCACCCAGGCCTCTATCGTCAATCCTTGTGCTGCTTGTCGACCATGGCTCTCGATATCCTTCTGAATCCGGACTTCGAGATCATGATACCGCTCTTCGCTTTGAGTCAGCGTGCGTGTGATCTGTGCCAATTCCATCATCAGGGTCTCTACCGCCTGAGCGCGAAGCTTGCGCAACGACTCGAGGCTCATGCCGCCTGCCGGGCCAGCGCCTCGAGTTGCTGCACCGACGAAGACAGCCCGGCCGGCTGGTCGATGTCTTGGCGCAGATAAGCATTGATGGCATCCTGCGCTTGGACGGCCCGGTCGAGAGCGGCATTCATTCCCGGCTTATAGGCTCCAAGGAGAACCAGATCTTCAGATTGGCGATACCGGGCCACCAATTCGAGAACCGTCCTGGCGGCATCGTAATGTGCCCGTTCGACGATATCGCGCATCACACGGCTGGTACTCTGGAGAAGATCGATCGCAGGGAAGTGATTGCGTGCCGCCAATGCACGTGACAAGACGATATGGCCGTCCAAGATCGAGCGAACGGTATCGGCGATCGGATCGGTGAGGTCATCCCCGTCGACGAGCACGGTATACAATCCGGTAATGGTTCCGGGACCAGGTCCGGTCCCGACACGTTCCAAGAGTTTCGGCAAGAGCGTGAATACGGAGGGGGTATACCCCTTGGTCGTCGGAGGCTCACCGATCGCCAACCCGACCTCTCGCTGACTATAGGCCAATCGCGTCAGTGAATCCATCAACAGGAGGACCTGTTTCCCCGCATCGCGGAAGTATTCGGCAATCGTGGTCGCAACCAACGCCGCACGTAACCGTATGAGCGGAGCCTGATCGGAAGTCGCCACCACCACCACCGAACGTCCGAGCGCCTCCGCTCCCAGATCGCGTTCCAGGAATTCATTGACCTCACGGCCTCGCTCACCGATGAGGGCGATGACATTGACGTCCGCTTTCGTGTAACGGCTGATCATCCCCAACAAGACGCTCTTCCCTACTCCGGAACCGGAAAAGATGCCCATCTTCTGTCCGCGCCCGCACGTCAGAAACCCGTTGATCGCTCGAACACCGAGATCGAGCGGCGTGCGCAGACGGGCTCGCTGCAACGGGTTCGGCGCGACCGCATACAGCGGATAGCGCTCCGCGGCCGCCAGCGGCCCTTTGCCGTCCATCGGAGTTCCACAGCCATCGAGCACCCTTCCCAGCAAGCCCGGGCCGACGGCAAGATTGGCGACTTGGCCGGACATGGTGATCCGACTTCCCGGCCCGATCCCGTGCATGTCGCCCAGGGGCATCAATAAGACACGGTCCCCGCGGAATCCCACGACCTCCGCGGCGATCGGCCCTTGGTCCACTTCCCTCGTAATTCGGCACAGCTCTCCGACTGTCGTCATCGGCCCGTACCCTTCTACGACGATCCCGACCGCTTGAGCCACCTTTCCTGAAATCTCAATGGGATCGACATGCTCGATAAGGTCGCTAAGACTCATGATGCGCCCTGTTCCTCAGGGCCTCGCCCAAGCGGAATAACTGTGTATCGAGCGAGGCATCCACCAATCGTGTGGCGGTGTGCAGAAGGCAGCTTCCTCGTGGGAGAGACGCCACGGGCTCGATGGTGAGCTTCAACGCGGCATTCTGTCGTCCTGTCAGCTCCTCCCGAACCGCTTCCAGCGCGGCGGCGTCCGCCGGATGAACCTGTATCACCACGCCGTCCGATTCTTGAACGGCGCCGAGCGCCGCCTTGACCTGCATCACGATCTGTTCGCGGCGGGACTCGGCCGACTCGTGAAGTATTTTTGAAGCGACCTGAAGGGCGAGCGCGATGATTTCGTCTTCGACCGTTTGCCGAAGGGTGGATCGAGCGGCATCGAACTTTTTGACGGCCTCCGTCAAGAATGCCAGGTCTTGTCGGCGTTGCGCTTCCGACTGTCGCCGGCCGTCTGCCAGCCCACGTTCATATTCCGTCAGACCGTCATCTCCCCGCGACGTACCGTCATCCCCGAACGTCTGAAACGGGACGCTGTGCAGCCTGACGGCGCCGGACCGTACGGCGGCATGCTTCAACACCGTCGAGTCGGCGCGCAGTCGATAGAGTTCCAGTAACCGGCGGACGGTGGCCAGTACGACATCGGGCGTCAGCGGCTTCGTCAGAAAATCGCTGAAGCCGACTCTCATCGCGCGGACGGCCAGTTCGATCGATGGCGTTCCGGTCATCACGACGCCGATGATGCGACTGTCGATCCGCTGTGCCTCCTCGAGAACCGCGATTCCATCCCGGTCTTGGAGGGAGGCATCGACGATCAGCAGTGCAGGTGCCCCCTGCTTCGCCATCGCAAGCGCCTCCTGTCCTGAACCGGAGGTTCGAACGGACACTCCATCAGGCCGTAGCAGTTCGCCGAGCAGATTTCGGACGCCTTCCTCATGGTCGACGATCAACACCGTTCCCTGCACTCGTGGAACGCTTCTCTCAGGAACGGCCAACGCCGAGATGGCAGACCTCATCACTACAACATCTCCTCTCCCGCCCCTGCGACGACGATACGGCCTTCTTCTTCAAGCTTGCGACAGACCTTCAAGATATTCTGCTGCGCTCTCTCGATATCGGACACCTTGACGGGCCCTTTGGCCTCCATATCTTCTCTCAACATTTCCCCTGCACGACTCGACATGTTCTTGAAGAATTTCTCCTTCACCTCGGGATTGGCGCCGCGGAGAGCCAATGGAAGGTCGTCCTTGCTGATCTCTTTCATCAATTCCTGTACGCCGCGATCGTCGACCTTCACCAGGTCGTCGAAGACGAACATGAGCGCCCGGATCGCGTCCGCCAACGGCTGACTCTTCTCCGCAATCTTGACCATGATGCCGCCCTCGTTGGCCTTATCCATTCGTGTGAGAATATCGGCGATCACTTCGGGTCCTCCGATGCTCTGCGAACCCAGCCCTTTACTCGCCAGCAACGTCTCTTGCATGCTTTGGCTCAGTTCTTCCAAGACATCGGGCTGCACCTCTTCCATAGTGGCCAGCCGAAGCGCCACGTCTCCGCGCATCGATTCCGGAAGCCCTGCAAGCACTTGACCGGCTTGGTCGCTTTCAAGATGGGCGAGAACGACCGCCACCGTTTGTGCGTGCTCGACCTTCAACATTTGGACGAGCGTTTTCACGTCGACCCATTTCAATGCTTCCAGCCCCGGATAGCTTTTCCGGGTCATTGATTCGATGATCCGCGCCGCCTTTTCGGGACCCAGCGCCTTGGTGAGCACGGTCTTGATGAACTCTTTTCCCTGAAAATGGACTTCCCCGGACGCGCTGGCGGCCCGAAAATCCGAGATGACCGCATCTTCCTCATCTCGTGAAATCTGAGCCGTGCCGCTCATGAAACTTCCCAGCCGCTTGATTTCCTTGGGATCGAGCTGCTTCATGACTTGGGCGGCCGCTTCTTCTCCGATAGCCCGAAGAAGAATGGCCGCCTTCTGTTCACCCGTCAGGTTCTTCGCCATGGCTACGCGCTATGCGAGGCGGTTGCAATGCCGCAGCTCTTCCCCGGTTGGTACGTTGAGGTCGTGAACGATGCGAGAACGATGCGGGAGAAGTGTTGCAACATCCTCATGTGGGATTCTTGAGCCACTGCTTCACGACCACGGCCGTCGTATCGGGATTTTTCCTCGCCATGTCGATGATCTGCGTCCGGTCCGGCGCCCCGGCTAACGAGGCCTCCGCCGTTCCGACCGCACCGGGCAGCGAGGATATCGACGCTTCGGTCGACATCTGCTCCGTCGTGGAAGCCAACATGACCAACAAAGGGCGGACGACGAATAACAGAATGACCGTAAACAGGAGGATGCCGACCGCATAGCGGAGGTACGGCAGCCATGGTCTCGAACCTTCCGACAGGGCTTCCGCTGTCGCGCTCTGCGACTCTTCCGGTTCCGCACCGAATTGGACGTTGACGACCTGAACCTGATCCTGTCGGTCGGCCGAAAAGCCCATCGCTTTCTTGACGATGTCTTCGATCCGCCTGAGGTCTTCTTCCGAACGCGGGGTGTATTTCCGTACGGTACCCGGCATATCCGTCGACCGCCCATCGCCGGTTTTGGCGGTTTCATAGGTCCCGTCGACCAGCACGGCCACGGATAATTGTTTGAGCACGCCCACGGGCTCGACGATTTTGGAGACGGTTCTGCTGATCTCGTAGTTGACCGTTTCATTTTTCGTCTGACTGTTGCTCGAACTGGTTTGCGGCGGCTCTTGATCCGTGCCGGGCGGCACATTCGACTGCACACCCGGCACGCCGCCGCCGACGCCGTTGGTCCCATTGGCCCTTTCCTGACCCCGCTGTTCGCTCCTCACGACCTGACTGTTGGGATCATACCGTTCCTCCGTCGTCTCGACCTTTCGAAAATCCACGACACTCGACACACGCACTACGGCTTTATTGGCACCGACGATGCGCTCCAACATCGTTTGGATGCGCGTTTCCACGTCTTTCTCGATGCTGCGCTGATAGTCGAGCTGTGCATTGGTCAAACCGGAGGGTTCGTCCGCCATGGTGCTCGACAACATTCGGCCGTGGCCGTCCACCACGGTCACATCGCGGGCCTGCAGGCCTTCCACGCTGCTCGACACCAGATGAATGACCCCTTGCACCTGCGACTGAGTCAACTGTTGCCCGTTCCGAAGCGACACGATCACGGATGCCCGCGCTTTTTCCTGTTCGTTGGCGAAGAGCCGTCGCTCCGGAATCGCCAGATGGACCCGCGCCCGTTCGACTTCCGGCAACTGTGCGACCGTTCTCGCCAACTCTCCCTGTAAGGCACGGCGATAGTTGAGCTTCTGAACGAACTCGGACATGCCGATCGACGTACGGTCAAAGATCTCGAACCCCACTCCTCCACCATGTGGAAGACCTTGGGTCGCCAACTGCAACCGCAGGTCGTGGACTTGAGCGCTCGGGACCAGCACCGTCGATCCCCCGCCGGTCGTTTCGTACGGGATCTTCGTCTCTTTCAGCTTATCGATGATGGCGGCTGCGTCTTCGGTACCGAGGTTCGTGAACAACACCTGCATGTCGGGCTGCTGAGTCCATAGCGTGAGGGCGATGAGTCCCGCCACCGACCCCGCCAGGGCGATGAGGATGATCATCCGCTGATTGATGGAGAACTTGGAAAACATGCTAGCCACTCTCCTTCATCACGCCTGACCGATTAGCAGGCTGCGGTGCTCACGCCTGAACTTCAGGATGCTCAAAAAGGCTGTCCAGCAAGGCCGCAGCGAGGTCCGCGAGGCGACGAATAAGGAGCCTCACGTGTGCGGACGGGCGCGAGATGGTGAGCGCCCAGTGTCTTGGCTGAGGCGTATCGTTCTGTGCACGACGCGAGAACGCCGCTGGCGGACTTTTTCAGCATCCTGTTAGACCTGCATCCGTTGAATCTCTTCATACGCCGCGACCAGTTTGTTCCTGATTTGCATCATCAATTGGAAAGACACGTCCGCCTGTTGCAGCGCGACCATCGTGCGGTGAAGGTCCTGTGTTTCGCCCGTCATGAGGGCGTCCACCGCTCGACCCGCTTCCAACTGCGTCTCGTTGACCTTTCCGATCGCCGATTTTAGAGAATCCACGAATGCTGGGGATCCGGCCGTTCCGGTCGACCCGCTCGGGGTCACATCAGGAATCGAAGAGAGGCCGGATGTCGGCCCGTAGATCTGACTCATCATCACCTCCCGATTTCCAATGCCTTGTTCCACATGGCGCGCGTCGCGTTGATCGCTTGGACATTGGCTTCATAGGCACGCGACGCCCCGATCATGTTCACCATCTCTTCCATGACGTTCACATTGGGCAGACGCACGAACCCTTTGGGATCGGCGTCCGGGTGATGCGGATCGTAGATAAGCTGTCCGGGTTTGGAGTCTTCCACGACCCGCGCGACGGACACGCCTTCGAGGGCATGCGCCGACGGTCCTACCGCCACTTGGCGAAAAGCCCGCTGAAATGCGCTCGGAACCGCCGTCGAACGAAAGACGACATCCCGGCGTTTGTACGGGCCGCCCGTCGGCGTTTTCGTCGATTGGGCATTCGCCAGATTGCTCGCAATCACATTGAGCCGCCGCCGTTGGGCATCCAAACCGGAAACCGATACGGCCAGGCTGTCGGACATTTCCATGAAACACCTCCGTGAAAACAGTTGCGGCCAAGGCCGAGTCGGCCTTGGCCGGATCGTCTATCGTGCGTCTCGTATCGCGCTCAACAATCCCTGAAACTTCTTGGCAAGTATCGTGGCAGCCGCGTTGTACTGCATGGCGTTCTCGGACAATTTGGCCATTTCCAGCTCGAGATTGACGGAGTTGGCGTCGAGCGGCAGATCGCCTGTCGGCACTTCACTGAGTTTCCCGGTCACGGCTTGCAGCCCCTGGGGGCCGCGAACACCGAAATGCCGAGACTGAGTCGCCGCCAACGTGATCGGCAGCCGGCCTTTGTGCGCCGACTGCAATTGGTCCATGAACGTCAACTCCGACGCGCGGTAACCCGGGGTCTCTTCGTTCGCCAAGTTCGAAGCAATCACGCGTTGCCGTGCACTGCGAAGGTCGAGACTCCGCTCCAACAACCGAATAGTCCGGTCAAAGATCGTCATACCTTGCGCTCCTTTCGCCGTGCAGTACCTTCCCGATTTGCACCTTACTGCAACACTGCAACCCTGATGCCCGCCAAACATTCACTCCATGATTCCGGCCGCGGCGTCGTACAGGGCGCTCCCGATTTTGTGTTCCATATTTGTGCCGTCGTTCCGGACATGGGCGTAGTCCGGCATGAACTTGCCGACCGGCAATTCTTGCCTCCCTCATGGCGCCGTGATGGACAATGGCCGTTCACTTTCCCGATATTCTCTCAGCTTGTTGCGCAGCGTGCGGATGCTGATGCCCAGTTCTTTCGCCGCATGCGTACGATTGTCCTTCACACGGGCGAGCGTTTTGAAAATCAGCTCCCGTTCCATCTCCCACAACGATCCACCGGCCGGTTGTTGGGGACGGACGGGCTGGACCGGCGTGTCTCCGTGTGGCTCAGGAGGACAGTGTTCGGAAAGGATGGGGCCGTGCCCGGCCAACAGGACCGCCCGCTCCATCACGTTCTCAAGCTCACGCACGTTTCCTTTCCATGCCAGCCGCTGCAGGTGCGCAAGGGCGCCTTCCGACAGAGCAGGTTGGGGGAGGCCGTTCCTCATCGCCGCTTGGCTCACGAAGTGCCGGGCGAGCAGCGGGATATCGATGACACGTTCCCGCAACGGCGGGATCGTGACCGGAAAGACGTTCAGACGATAGTACAGGTCTTCGCGAAAGCGCCCTTGCTCGACTTCCCGGTAGAGCGCGCGATTCGTCGTCGCGACCACCCGAATATTGACCGACACCGGATCACGTCCTCCGACCCGATCGACCTCCCGTTCCTGCAGCACGCGCAACAACTTTGCCTGGAGGCTCAGGTTCATTTCGCTGATTTCGTCCAGAAGCAGTGTCCCGGTATGAGCCATCTCAAACTTGCCGATTTTTCTGATCAACGCACCGGTGAACGCGCCGCGCTCATGGCCGAAGAGTTCGCTCTCCAGTAACCCGTCCGGCAAAGCCGCGCAATTGACCGCGATGAACGGCCGATGCGCCCTTGGGCTCCGATTATGGATGAACCGGGCCAGCAATTCTTTTCCGGTCCCGCTCTCACCCTGGATCAAGACGGTGGCTTGACTGGGTGCCACACCTTCGATGGTGCTGAGGAGCCTGATCATTCCCGGGTCTTGAGTCAGAAGTGTCCGGTTTTCCGTGGGCTGGGACGAGTGACCCGCCAGCGCCCCTTCTTCCCGTCCCGATTTCAAATTCAGGATGACTCGTTCCAGCAGATCCATGGAAAATGGTTTCAACAAATACTCGCTGGCACCGAGCTTCATGGCCTCGACGGCGGTTTCTATGGCCCCATAGGCGGTCATAAGAACGATCGTGGCGTGCGGAGCCCTTGCCTTGACCTCCTTGATCAATTCGAGACCGTTCAGGCGCGGCATCCGGAGATCGGTCAACACCATCCAGGGACGAAACCGGGCAACCTGTTCAATCGCATCCATTCCGTCGGCCGCCCCTTGCGCGGAGTAGCCGAGTCGTTTGACCGTTTCCATCAGCGCGGCTCGCATCGACGGATCGTCGTCGACGATGAGAATGCGCTCGCTCTCGTCATTGGTGTCCGATAGTGAACCGTTCTTCTCGCGGTCATTCATGAGATCCCTCCGCTGACGCCCCTTCATGTTCTACAGCATGCGCTTCGTCGGATCCGGATTCGCTCCGCATTCGGACGTGCTCCTGATTTGGATCGTCCTGTATCGAAGGATGAGGCAACACAATCGAGCATGAGGTGCCATGCCCCACCGCGCTTTCGACATCGATCCGTCCCTGGTGCGCGTCGACGATCGAATGGACGATCGCCAGCCCTAGACCGGTTCCCTCCTCCTTCGTCGTAAAAAAGGGATCGAAAATGCGCGAGCGATGGGCCAGCTCGATGCCGACGCCGGAGTCACGCACGGTCAGCCGGACCGCGGGCATACCAAGCGCCTGCGACGGTTCTGGGCAAAGACTGATCGCCAGGTCGCCTCCATTCGGCATCGCCTGAACCGCATTGAGGATTAAATTCACGAGGACCTGTTTCAGCTGTCCGTCGTGACACCAGATCGCATGCACCTCCCGACTGATGTTCACTCGAATTTCCACGGGCGCTTGGGTGATCGCATGGGCGGCCAATCGGATGGAGTCGGCGATCAACGGTTCGGCCGCGTGCCAGCCGCGGGTCATGCGGGCCGGCCTGGTGTAAAGCAAGAGATTGGCCAGCAAGCGGTCCATCGACTGGACGGCCTGCGAGATTTGTTGGGCGTAGCCTCTGGCGGAGGAGTGCTCGCTCAGATCGCGCTGCAGCATGGAGGCGAACAGCTCGACGCTGCCCAAAGGATTTCTGATTTCGTGGGCGATCCGGCCGATCAGCTCTCCCATGGCCGCAAGCCTTTCCTTGCGCTGCAGCTGTTCCTCCAGTTGATAAATACGCGTGATATCCTGAAGCAGGATGAGGTGGCCAGAGTGCGCTCCGGAATCGTTGTGCAGTGGAACCCGGCTGATGGAGAGGACGGTCTGTCCGATGCGTTGCGGCCTATCGCTCACGCTGAGGCCCGCACCCGCCAATACGTCCGACGCACGGCGGTTCCGAAGTTCGGCATCCGTGGCGCTGAGCAGCGCCTCGGCGGCTCGATTGCTGCGGCTGATCGTCCCGCACTCGTCCATCACCAACACGCCTGTCGATAAGGATTCCAGGATTCCATCCAGATGGACTCGCATGGCCTCGTTGTCGCAGAGCTGCCTGCGAAGCGCCTCGTTGCTTTGCGCCAACTCCACGTCCATCTGCTCCACACGGGCCGTGAGGGCGCCGTAGGACTGCTGCAACGTTTGTGCGGCCTCGTCAAAACTTCTGAACGCGGCGTGCAGCAGCTCCCGTTCCTCCGGATGTTTGGTCATGGCGCTCGTCATAGCCCCTCCGGTCTCCCCGAGCGACCGGCCGTCCGCAGGCTGATTTTCATGGACGACGAAAGTCGATTGAGCACCGGATCTTCCGTGACATCGAGCTCGGCCAGCGCCACGGTGGCGCGATCGTATTGTTTCAATACCGCCCAATGCTTGGCTGTTTGCAGACGCGCCCAATCGGCTTGAGACGCTGTGGGGGTTTTTTCCAACACCAACTGATAGGCGGCGATAGCGCGCTCATGTCGGTTCAACCGCGACAAGGTATCCGCGTACGATCCGAGCGTATCGGCCGATTGCACCGCGCCCGCTCTGAACGCCTCTTCGTAGGCGAGTGCAGACTCTTCGAGTTTTTCCAGCTCTCGCAGCGTCTTGGCCAGCTGAACGTACATGGACGGTCGTTCAGGATGGACGGGATGGCGCAAGAGCCACGTACGGCACAGATGAAGGAGCCCTTGCAGATCCCGCTGTTGCCGCATGGCTTCGATCAGAAGATGCACGACCTCCCCTTCGAACCTTCCGATAGGGAACTGAAACCGGTACCGCTCCAGCACTTTCCTGGCGGCCTCGGGATCCCGCTGTTCCAGATAGATCTTTCCAAGCCCGATCAACGCAGGTTCGAGCACCGCCGAATCATTGTGGGATTTGAGGACCTGTTGATGAAGTCGTGCGGCCTCCGACGCGAAGCCCAGGCGCCTGTGGGACTCGGCGATGTCCAGCAACAGCGGTGAACGCGCATAGCGCTGTTCGGCCATGGCTCCATGTCGGTGAAACAGACTGACGACCGTCAGGTCGTCCCTGGATGCGATCGCCGCCTCGATCCATGGCGTCAAAAGGGCGGATAGGCGCTCTGAAGCTTTCATGGCCCAGGGATCGTTCTTGTCGGCGGTTCGAAGCGTAATCTCCTTGTAGGCTCGAAGCGCACGGTTCATGTCGCTTGCATTCTCATATCCTTTCCCAAGGTAATACAGGGCCTCGCTTCCCATGGGATTACCGACCTCGCGAGCCGCGATCTCTTCCAGCAGCGATCGGTAAGAGGCCTCGGTCCGGTCGGGAACCGGCACGTTGTGGATCATGGCGCTGACCGTAAGCCCGACCGAATTGCTTCCAGCCGGCAACAGACTCTCTGCGCGGAGGGCAGCGAGCCGAAGTTTGGCCGTCGTATCCGACCCGCTGTCCGGGTAGAGCGACAGGATCGATGCGTAGATGAACTCAGCGAGCGGCTGTTTGGCGCCCGCCCGCAACCCGTCTGCGACGTGCAGCAGAGCCGTAGGCGCATACTCATGACGGGGATAGAGATTGTAGAAGAGCAACAGGAGCTCTCGGGCAGCGGCCTCATGACGCAATTTCATCTGCGTGACGGCATACCGCTGAAGAGACAACGGATCGCCCCTCAGCAGATGCGGCCATCGTCGATAGCTGATATCGTACATCGGTAGGGCTTCGGCAAATCGCTGCCCCCTGAACAGCGCATGGGCCAATCCCAGCGTCGCTCCTTGCAGCAATGGCTCATCCTCGCTTCGCTTTCGCACGTCGGTAAACGCATGCACGGCATCGTTCCATTTGCCCAAGGCCATGAACGTATACCCGAGCCCCAGCAAGGCCCGATTGCCATCGAAGGAAATGTTCACGGAGTGGGCCATGGCGTGTTCGTAAAACGCTTGGGCCTCTTGGATCGCGCCTTGCTCGAAATACAAGTCCGCGATCCGCCATTCTGCTCGCCGAGCGTTGAAGGATTGTGGATGGTCCCGGAGGACTTGTTTGTATGCGAGGATCGCCTCGGATCGGGTTTGCCCCGAGACATCGTCCCGCCACACAAGCTCGGCCAAAAAGGCTTTCGCCGATGGGACCAGCGGGCTTTCGGGATGTTCCTTTACGATCTTCCCGAAAAAGCGTTGCGCCTCCCGCCAGGCTTTCTTCCTGTACGCAGCCTGACCCTCTTGCCAGGCCAGTCCGTCAATTCCCGAAGATTGACCTTCCTGACGAGGTCCGTCGTCCGGCAGAGGTACCGCGAGCCGTTCACCCGGTACGCGTGTCGAGGTCGCTTGCTCGGTGAGCGCAGCGGTCGAGGTATCGGGAGAAAGATGCGGAGGGGTTCCCCCGATTGCCGGCGAAGGAAACACCATCCAGGCGGCAAGCAAGAACAATAATCGATCATATCGTAGACGGCATCGATGCACGGCGATAGGGCATCAGCAAAGCTCATGCCCTGTACAGGTGTGCCAAACTCGCTGGAAATCTGGTGAGTTATGTAAAGGAATCGAAAGGCGCGATGGATCGCGTCAGGATTGGCGTCGGCTAGGTGGAAAGGTCGTCAATCTTTTGACTGGCAGACCGCGGCCACAACGGGAGCGTTTCAAGATGGGATCGTGGATCCACCCCCTTGCGCTTCAGCTTTTCAACGAGCGTCGTTCGGTTCAGGTGGAGCAGTTGGGCCGCCCGCGTAGTGACGCCGTTGGCTTTACGCAAGGCTTCCATGATGAGATGTTTTTCGTACTGCTCCACCTCTCTGGAAAGATTGATACCGTCCTCACTGAACCGGATGAATTGCTCTTTGAGCTCGGAGCCCGACGGCTTCCGGCAAATTTTCTCGGGGAGATCTTCGATGGAAAGGGTTCCGTGCTTCTTGAGCACGACCAGCCGCTCCATCATGTTCTCCAATTCCCGGATGTTGCCGGGCCAGTCGTACTCCGTCAACATATGAAGAGCCTCGGGAGTCAAGCCCGCTATCTCGGTGTGTTTGCTTTGATTGAAGCGGACCAGAAAATGGTCGATCAGGAGGGGAATATCGCTCCGGCGTTCTCGCAGGGGAGGAATCACGATGGGGATCACATTGAGTCGATAGAACAGATCTTTGCGAAATCGTTTTTCCTCCACCAGCGTGTCCAAATCCTGGTTCGTCGCGGCGATGATACGCACATCCACATGAATCGTACGGTTGCCTCCTACCCGTTCGAATTCCCGTTCCTGCAGCACGCGAAGAAGTTTCACTTGTAACGGCAGGCTCATTTCGCCGATTTCATCGAGAAAGATGGTGCCGCCGTTCGCCAGCTCAAAACGGCCCATCCGCGAATGAGTGGCTCCGGTGAACGCGCCTTTTTCGTGCCCGAAGAGTTCCGACTCCAGCAGATTTTCCGGGATGGCACCGCAGTTCACCGGGACCAGCGGACGATCTTTTCGGAGACTATTGAAGTGGAGCATGCGGGCGACCAGTTCCTTGCCGGTGCCGCTCTCACCTTGAATCATCACGGTGCTGTCGCTGTCGGCGACTTTCCGGACGAACTCCATCACTTGCCGGATCGGTTCGCTCACGCCCACCAGCTGTTCCAAGCGGTATTGATCGCGTACGGCCTTGCGCAAGATGTGATTTTCCTGCCGAAGGCGAAGGAACTCCGCCGCCTTCCGAACCACCACGGCGACGGCTTCCAGATCAAACGGCTTGGTAATGAAATCGAACGCGCCGGACTTCATCGCACGGACCGCTGTTTCAATGGTGCCGAATCCGGTCATCATGATGGGAATGATCTTCGCATCGAGCTTCGCCAGACGATCGATGATCTCGAGCCCATCGATATCGGGTAACTGAAAATCCGTGATGACGATGTGGACGACCGAGTCTTTCACCGCCTGAATAGCCGACACCCCGTCCTGGGCAGTGGACACGCTATACTCCTCCTGCGTCAGAGCCTCCTGCAAAACATCCCGGACGGCGGAATCATCATCGACAACCAGGATGTGGAATGGGCTCATGCGTGATGTCCTTTGGAATACGAATGGGGAAAACGAGCCTAGAATAATGTCCCGTGGCTATCAATGCAAGCCGTATCAATGAATTGAACAAGCACCCTATTGGCGCGAAGGTGCTTTTCTTGACAGATTCTTCAGCCTATTGGTACTGTGCGCTACGAAGTTGAACATCATCTCACGAGCGGGCTGGCGTAGCTCAATCGGCAGAGCAGCGGTTTTGTAAACCGCAGGTTGGAGGTTCGATTCCTCTCGCCAGCTCCATAACTAAGCGAACCTTAAACCAGGGGTCTCGAAGGGGATGTGTCCCCTTCGTGGGGAGTATGCGAGGGGGCCGGCCCCCTCAGCAGGAGCCGCGAGACAAGCTTCAGAGTCGAGCCGCGACGGTTGGATGGTTCGATTCCTCTCGCCAGCTCCATACTCCCCGCCGACAACCAGTTCAGCCTCATCCACTGAACCTCAAAGCAACCTTTCCGTAAGTTGGCCTGCTAACCACATCCCTTTCACGTAAACCTCCGCACACTCTCCAGAACACACGTGAGATTGTATAGCCACGATTTCGTCATTGATGATGAGGCCCCCTTCGTGACTTTTTATCGACGATTCTGCAATCCGCCGGACATGAGGTGGGAAGCATCAAGCGGGCGTGAGGGACTGTGGTTGTACCGTCAGACCTGCAGATGTAGTCGTCGTGGATGTATTGATGCCGGGGTTGAGCGGGCTCGATACCATTTTGGAGTTCACGCGCGAATTCCTGAATGTTAAGGTCCTGGCTATCTAACAGGTTTGTGGCGAATCAGCGGTTAGCTCGTATGGGAGAGGGCAGGACCTCCCGCAATGCCGACCCCAGCAGATCCAGGGAAAAGGCCTTCTGAATAAAAGCCGTAGCGCCCTGGTTCAACATCTCTTCCTCAATATCTTGTGTGCTGTGACCACTAAAAACTACGACAGGTAAGGTCGGGTGCAGTATCCGCAATTGCCTCAGTATGCTGAGCCCGTCTATTCCGGGCATGTTGAGGTCCAATACCACAGCATCAGGAGTTTGCTGGTGACATAACATCAACCCTACCCCACCACTATCTGCCAAAATAACTTCATATCCTTTTTCCTCTAGCACGGCAACGAGGAGTCCCCGGTCGCGGGCATCATCGTCTATGACGAGAATCTTCGTCATGGGTGCCTTTTCCGCTAATCGATCAGCCTGCTCTCTCATCATCTTTTCACCTGATACGTCTTTTCCGTCCCAACTCATTCCTACAACTTGGATCAAACTGATCAGCAAAGATGGCCAGTCACAGTCGAGCAACCTATAATCTCAGCGAAGGAAGCGCCTATCCATTATTTTCTGCTTTCTACCATGCTCCGACCGTGCCAGTGCAACCGAAAGTGTAACATTTTTGATTTCTGTTCCAAATACTCTGAGAGAGAACGGGGAGTCCCATCGAAATCGGCTTCGTTTCCGATGTTATAGCGATCGAATGCTGATCGCCATCGCAACCTTCTCGGACACTCCCGTTCGAATCATGTTCCGAGCCGCCATAAATTTATGGGGGAATCTTGCCGGTCCAGATTTTTTTGCCCGTGCCTCGATCTCAACCAGCTTGCCCCCTCCCGCTCACATGCCTTTTGTTAGGAATGGAACCTCGAATTGGCCATTCGGCTCTAGCTTAATGGAGCCGTCTTTCTGGTTCACAGCTCTTGACAGAGACGAAGCCTGCTTTCGACACGCTATTTTTCATCCCCCAGAAACGTCTTGAAGCTGTGGATAGTGACCCGCAATAGTTCCGACGAGAGGCGAACCGATAAATATTCGTGCAATCGGCGGTAGTATTTGTCAAACCGGGTAACTTGTTCACAGGGTTATCCACAGAAGGTGGGGAGAAGATTGGAAATAGAATAGTTTGACTTACTAGGAGTTACTCTAGGGATGACTGGCGATGACTGTACAACTATCAAACACCACGTGCATGGTAGGGCTCTCTTTAAGTGTTACGAGTTACTCTTTCCACTTCCGCCATGTCGCTACCACTATATAGATTAGTACTACAATCGTGCCCACCAAGAACGGTTCGATGATCCATGGCATCATAGCTGGTCACCCTCTGGTTGACACTCATCACACGAAGCAAAGCTTTTCAATATGACTTGTTCGGCATCAGCAAGGGGTGCCAGCATGACGAGTACCAGAAGCCACATACGAACTGCCTCCTTTATGCCGCATGTCGAAGATTATACGATTTCCATGATCACGGTACTAGGAAAGCGCATAGCGGGAGGAGGGCTGTATTCGCATGTCGGAATCTAACCGTGAGAGACGAGCTGTGTCCAGAGATACAAAACCAATATGGAACCTTATCCAAATGAGGGGGTCTGCACATGATGCCGGGCGTGGGAAGCATAAAGGCTTCATAACCTTCTCGCGTGGAGTCATACTACGGTCAGTCTCACGCGCGGATCTCTCACTGACTTCCACAGGGGAAGAAGCTTCTCGGGTTAGTTGGGGTTGCAGTCAAGCGAGGCATGCTCACTTCGGCGATCTGTACTCTCGTTGGATCGAATCCACAGGGCATAGTTCTCATCGTCGACATACGCCGTAATGCGATCTCCTTTCTCGATGACGGGTTTCTCTGTCCTCTTGTCCGAAAGCAGGCTCACTTCTTTCCCACTTTCATCTTTGATGAAATAATAATCGCCGTCCGTACTTAGCAGCTCACCGGAAATGATATGGATGTCTCTCTCTAGATCTTGTGCGGCCCGTATCGCATTTTGCCCAGGCGGTATTTCACATAGGCTTCTTCTCATCTCCGTTGCTGCAAACACGACGGCACTTGCCTGAATCAGGGTGAATAATCCAAAAAATAAAAGGATTCCGTCTGGCGACACTCGACCAACTTTCGAAGTCATCATAAATCCGCTCCCGGTTAATAGGCCTTGGATGGATCCTTCAATGTGACTTCTGGCAGCCTATCTGAGTACTTCACCCAAATCTCACTGTACTTTTAGTAGCTAGAAAATATATGCCTCTGAAGCTGCCGTAGAACCGGTAAGCTCCCTAGGATATGGTCTTCCGGTAGAAGGCCGCTGCTCTCTCATCAATCTTACTTAGCAGACTAGATAGGCCCTAATGGGAATACCAGTTGTTTATCCTTCAAGGAGATATTTTAAGAGAAGAATCAGCTCATCATTCGGTGGGAATATCACGGGGCGTCATGGCGCCAGAAACCATTCTTATTGCTGAGACCGATCAACGCATCCTGGACATTCTCCCTGATGTCTTGTCGAACCATTTTCCCGGAGTTGTGATCGATACTTGTACCACGGGAGGTCAGCTGGTTCGTCAGTTGGGGGGAGCTTCCTACGATACCATTGCGATGAGCCCCAAGCTCCTCGGAACCTATCAGTCTCACAAAAACAAAGAAGCTTCTCAAGCCATTCCTCTGATCGTGACCGTCTCTCAGAGGGACTTACCGTTCGCACACACGGCCTTGGCCGGAGATGCGTTCGACCTCATTGTCAAACCCATTGTGCCACACGACGCTGCTCAAACAGTGCGGCTTGCGCTGTGGCATAACAAGTTGCAGCGGTTGCTTTCTTTGAAGGAGCGGGCTGCGTCACGGTTTCGGCAGCACGGTGAGACGGCTCCCCATGATCTGAAAGCTGAAGAGGAGTTTCTTCATATGCTGGAAACTACATACCGGACGTTAAAGACAAGCTTTCGCCTACTGTTGGACATTGAGCAGCAGAGTTCTCTGCTCGATGTGGCTGCCTCGGTCGAACGACGCGCCAGACAACTGGCGTTGGACCGACTCCTCAATATGTATAGAGAGGGTCCGACACACTGAAGAACACGGCCAGATACAAAGGTCAACGCTTGCGGCAGGGTATTCTCCGGGGACACGACATTGTCAACCGTGCCGGATATACAGCTTCAGTGAGTCGTTCTACTTTGATCTTCGGAAAGGCAGCACACGCCCGGGAGGCCTCAACGCCGTCTTCAAGACAGTCTGGACCTCCTTAGCCTTATCTTGCAGGTTGTCGAGCGTCGTTACAACAGGTTCCATCAAATAATCCAGCTGTTCAAGCGCGTGCTGAGACTTCGCCAAGTCGGCCCTTGACTGCTTCAGTCGATTCTCCAATCCTCCCGCTACTCGTTCGGACTTCTCCCGCTTGGATGGATCCTTGCCGGTCTTTCCCGGCAATCGAATGACGGACAACACGAGTTGCGCGTGGGAAAGGGCATCGAAGAGCGCCGAGCGTTCCGCCTCCAGGCGCTTTTGTCGAGGAGCTCGGTTGACGAAGGCGTCCGCCGTCTCCGCCAGCCGCCGACAGGCTTCAATCAGGTCGGAATGCTTATTGTGGCTACTGGAAGACTTCCGCATGGCGCAATTGTATCGAGAGCCCCCTGCTCGACCTACTAGTTAAGGCCCTTAGGCGGATTCTTCAGGTTAGAACTTTCATTGACGGGAGTCGTTACGCGTCGGCGCTCTTTCGTAGTGAGTTCTGAATTGCCGTATACAACTGATCCACCGCCGCTTCTTTGGTGATCAATGCAGCGGCCCCGGCATTGAGCATGGCTGCGAGGGTATCGGACCCGGCGTTGACGGATAATCCCACCACGACGACGTCGGGGTACCGTGATTTGATGCGCTTGGTCGCTTCTATCCCATCCATCTGCGGCATGTTGATGTCCATCACGACGATGGACGGGCGAAGGTGTTCGACGGCCTTCACCGCTTCTTCACCGTTACAGGCTTCGCCCAGCACCACAATATCAGGATAGCCGTCCAACACCGACCGCAAGCCTTGTCGCACCATGGCATGGTCATCGACAAGCAAGACGCCGATCACGCCGTCGCTCGAAGTCATCACTGATGATGTGCCGGAATCGATCGGTAGGCTTCCGGCCGAAGTGGACGGCACGACGTCCGGTGGAGAACTCAAGGGCAGCGCCAAGGTGGCCGTCGTGCCGCCGCCGAGGGATGATTGGATGTGAAAGCGACCGCTCATGGCCTCTATCCGCTCCCGTATGCTCAGCAGCCCGAATCCATGAAAAGAGCGCTGGAGAAGACTTTCTGGATCGAACCCTTTTCCCTTGTCTTCCACGGTCACTTCCACTTCATGCTGAGCGGTCTTCTTGAGCCGCACTTGTACCTGATTCGTCTTAGCGTGCTTTAAAACGTTGTACAAGAGCTCCCGCACGGTTTGATACATCAGGATGGCATCGTCATCGCTCAATGGGATATCGGAATCTTCGGCGACCAGCGTGACGTGGAGATCATACTTCTCCAGTTCCTTGGCCAGTTGATGGAGCGCAACGACGAGCCCCGACTGGTACAACGCCGTGGGGCATAACTCACTGACAAGAGTGCGTGTGTACTTCAGGCATTGGTCCAGGTCGGCATTGAGCTCATCCCAGAAGACGTCCATGGAGGTCTTCAGCCCTTTCTTGGCGCGCGAGACCTTGAGCCGGCACACCACGAGCAGCTGCGCCAGGTAGTCATGGAGGTCGGTGGCGAGCCGCCGCCGCTCTCGTTGCTCGATCAAGGTGAGCTGCGAGGCCATCTGCCGCAGAGTCTGCCGTTGCTGAATCAATTCTTCGCTCCGCCGAATGAGCTTGGCTTCGGATGATTGAAGATTCTCCACCGCCTTTTGTCGCTCCGACAGCGCTTCACGAAGACTCGCATTGACCGTCTCCAGTTCCTGAGGCGTGCGAAGGGCCATGGCTTTGGGAAGTAAGGGAACCAGCAAAAGGCCGGTGGAAAACGACAACAGCGCGGTACCGGCCTTGACCATGCCTTCCGCCCAGTAATCCGGATGCCAGACGGTCCATACGTGCATGAGGTGCGTCGTCCCACAGGCGAAAATGAACAAACCGAACAGCATGAACATCCATCTGAACGGAACGTCCCGGCGCTTAAAGAGGAAATAAAAGAGCGCGGCTGAGATCACGTAATATGCGGCGGTTATGAAGAGATCTGACGAGACATTGAGCCACAGCACGTTCGGCTGCCACAGGAAACATTGGCCGTGCGGCATGAAACCATTATGACTTTCAGACATAGTAATGGCTCCGTGTGGAATGTACATGTATAGGAATATTGACGACAGACAATGTCATAAACCGCTCTTGAAGATACTAGCGATTCCCCTAGGTCGGCCCTAGACAAAGAGAGGAGCCGGACGGATGTGCCGACAGAGGGTCGATGGTCTCTTGCAACCTTCATCATTCCTGAATTGACTGGGTCAAGCGTCGCTCTGTTGAAATGTCAATGGCAATAATGCACTAAGCCAAATTTCTAATAGAACACACTTTGTGTAGTAGTGTATCCGTAAGGACCTAAATTAATTGGTGAGCCATGTCCGCACAAGCGGTTCTCATTGCCGAGACAGATCCTGCGACACTCGACATTCTTCCTCGCATTGTGTCCGATAACATTCCCGCCGTGGGAATCGACATTTGCGCCTCGGCCGACGAACTTTCTCATAAGTTGAGACATTCTGCGTATGATACCGTCGCAATGACGCCCCTTCTCCTACAGGACTACCGCAAGCTCAAAAAGCGTCATCAATTGCTCGCGCCCCTTCTCGTGACCGCCGCAAAGAGCGATCGAACCGTGGCGCATGCGGCGCTGGAAGAGGATGCGTTCGATCTCATCGTGAAACCCATAGTCGAACCTCACGTCACCCATACCGTCAAACTCGCGCTGTGGCACAATGGACTGCTTCGGCTGCTCACTTCGAAAGAGAGATCCCTATCAAGATTCCGCGAACACATTGAGGCCTTTCCCGATGATCTGAAAGGGGAAGCGGAGTTTCAGGCACACCTCGCGGCATTCGACCGAACATGCCGAGCGGTTAGTTCCAGTATTCAACTGCTGGGAAATATCGACGATTCACTGTACGACTTGGCGGCTTCGGTGGAAGCCCTGGCAAGGAAACACGCGTTCGACCGGCTCCTCAATACCTACTAGAACACTCAGCACATCAGCTAGGCAATCTCACATACCTCATTGATCCCCGATCTCGCCTACGGTGATGGATAGCTATCGATTGGAATCATAACATGGGCATAGGGCGTTCCGGCCCACATGACCCAGGGGCCGCCGTTTTTCGAGTCGGTGGGCAAGCTTTTCAATGTCTCCACATCGGGCACGAGGACCATAATATGGGCGCCGAGTTTGTCGATCCAATCATCTCCGGGCTTGGGTTCGGCCGCATACGGATCCGTATTGCTCACCGGACGGTCGCCCTGGAGCATATAGGCGATTCCGATTTGGGTGTACGTCGGCTTCTTTTTGTTTTTCAACGCATCCATGAAATGACGCCACGATTCGTTCATGCAGATGGAGTCGGTTCCCGCCGTCCCGGGGTCATCCGGCAGACACATCCACCCGTTGCTCCCGATGCGTACCACTCGTCCGTCTCGATCGAGAATGGTGGCATTCTTCGAGAGCGACGCCGGGGCGGCGTTTTCAGCGGCCGCCGATTCGGCCGCTTGGCGGACGACGTCCCGGCGCGCTCCCCCTTCGCCGAGGACCAACGACGGCGAAAGTGCGACGGCGATGATCAATGCTCCGGCGGACGCAATCATGGAGGTTCCTTCTCGCATCATAGTCCCTGCTCCTTTCTCAAGAACACGCGACCAGCCGCCACCATCGTATGCGCTCGAAGATCGCGAGTGCAAGCGCAATGGAAAAGACACAGCGTGAGGAGGACGGTCAAGCGCCGATGAGGCACGTCCGCGAGCCAAAAAACAGCACCAGGTTGGAGAAAACACAAAGGCCGCGCCATTTGTGAGACACGGCCTTCGGAATCGGCTTATGAATTCCGTGGAATCGACGTGCTATCGTTCCGCCTCCGTCAAATGCTCTTCATGTTCCAGCTCTTCCAGGTCCGCATCCGGCCTTCCTTTCGTAGTCGACGGATGAAGACCATATTTCCTCAGCATCTTATAGAAGTCGGCTCGGTACCGGCCGGCAAACTGCGCGGCGCGCGAGATATTCCCCCCCGTCAATTGCAGAACGTTCTTCAAATAGGTCCGCTCGAATTCTTCTTTGGCCTCCGTCAGCGGCTTGAGCGGGGAATCGGCCGACACACTGACCGCCGGCAACAGATCCGGTGTGATCATATCCTGCCGTGACATCACCACGGCCTTCTCGACGACGTTTTCCAATTCCCGCACATTGCCGGGCCAGGGATTGATCATCAATCGATGCAGCGCCGCAGCCGTGAATCCCTTCAACTCCTTGTTGGCCCGTTTGACGCTGAGCTTCAGGAAATGTTGCGCCAGCAGCGGAATATCGTCGCGCCGATCGCGCAGCGGGGGGATGAACAGGGGGACCACCGAGATGCGATAGTACAGATCGTTGCGGAACGTCCCGTTCTTGACCGCCTCACCGAGGTCTTTATTGGTGGCGGCGATGATGCGGACGTCCACCTTGATGGAAGTTTCCGATCCCACCTCTCGGACCTCCCGTTCCTGTACGGCGCGCAATAATTTGACCTGCATGGACAGCGGCATGTCGCCGATCTCGTCGAGGAACAGCGTGCCGCCGTTGGCCATTTGAAACAATCCCCGCTTCGCGCCCAGCGCGCTCGTGAAGGCGCCCTTCACGTGTCCGAACAGCTCGCTCTCGAACAGCGTTTCCGGTATCGCGGCGCAGTTGAGCGCCACGAAAGGGCCCTTCCCGCGCCGGCTGTTCGTATGGATGACCCGGGCCATCACTTCTTTGCCGGTTCCGGTTTCTCCGAACAGCAAAATCGTCGCATCCGAATCGGCCACCTGCGCGATCTGCTGGAAGAGCCGTTGCATCGCAGGACTCCGAGCCACGACGTTTTCCAATCCGTACAATTCTTTGACCAACGACTTCAGCCGCTGAATCTCTCGGCTCATCCGCTGTTGCGCGAGCGCCTTCTCGATCGTGGCCTTCAGCTCCTTGTCGTCAAACGGCTTCGTCAAGTACCCGAACGCTCCTCGTTGCATCGCCTCCACGGCATTGGGAATACTCCCATGGGCCGTCAGGATGATGACCGGAAGTCCCGGATGACTCCTGAGCAACTCTTCGGTCACCTCCAACCCGTCTTCCCCCCGAAGGCGCAGGTCGGTGATCGCCAAGTTGAACATCGTCTTCTTCGCTTCTCCGACCGCATCTTGTCCCGTGGTACAGGGCGTGACCGAATAACCCATCGCGGACAACCGCATTTTCAACAAATGCAACAGTCCTTCATCGTCGTCGACTACGAGAATACTTTCTTGCTCCATAATCACAATCCCTTCTCAGGTTCGTTAAGGTGTCGTCTCGGGTCCGGGAATCGGAACGGTCGTCAACGGCGGACGTATCGGCCGCACCTTTTCCCGCATCTCTTGATCGATTCGTTTCAATGCATCGAGTTGCATAGAAAGCTCCTCGATCTTTCGGTCCCGCTCGGCCAGCTGCTTTTGCATACTTTGAACGGACGCCGGATCGGCTGACGACTTCGGTGAGTCTTTCTTCGACTGCAGCGATTCAATCTTGCGATCTCGATCCGCCAATTCACGCTGTAAGGCTTCAACGGTCTCGGAATTCTCGTTCTTGGATGCACGAATTTGCTGAACGACCGCCTCCCTTTCAAGCAAGTCTCGCACCAGGCGATCGGCGGCCAGCGCCAATGAGGTGTTGGTTTCGGCAAGGGCCGGGGCTGTAAGAACCGCTTGCGACCACGATCTGGGTCCGGGACCGGCCGACTTGCGCAATACATCAAGCCATCCTTTGCTCGATACGGCAAATGGGCCTTTCGGAGCGACCGTTAAAACTTTTTCGAAATATTTCTCCGCAACTTCGCGGCTTTCATATAATCCAAGCAGTCCGCGCGTAAAGTAGGCCTGATCACACGAATTCGATTCATGACATTTGGCCGCCGCGATTTCCTGTTTTTTTGCAAGCGCTTGAAAAAACCTTACGTCTTGAGGGTCTGCCTTGAAATAGGGACGCGAAGCGGGGGTCGGCGTCGTCCAAGCCGCACAGCCTGTCAGGAATACAACACTGATGATGAGGGGGCTCGTCGTTGGAGATAGTGTTTTTCTGGTCACGCTTGCCCTACCTTTTCCGGTTGTGCCAACCGTAGGATAAACCGTACAGTGGCGCCCTTGCCTTTCTCACTTTCGATCCAGATTCTCCCTCCGTGAGCTTCAACCACCTTCTTGGCCAATGCCAACCCCAATCCGCTTCCCGCCGTATGCTTTCCCTTCGTGCGTCCTTGGTAAAACCGTTCGAAAATATGGGGAAGGTCCTCCGGAGCGATCCCGGGACCGGTATCCGAAACGGATATTTCAAGAACTCCGGCTTGAGGGTCGGGTTTCATCTGAACTTTTACGACCCCTCCCTCCGGACTGAATTTCAGGGCGTTGGAAAGAAGGTTGTCGAGCACCTGCTCCAGACGTGCCGCGTCCGCCTTGACCCATGTCCGCTCCCCGATGCTCTCCAACACAAGCTGCACATGCTTGGAATCCGCCAAAAGACGAACCTTATTGATGGAGATGTCCCCGATCCGCTGGAGATCCACCGGAACGATGCGGTACTCCATCATCCCCGCTTCCATTTTGGACAGGTCCAGAATCGTGGAGATCAGATGGATCAGCCGCCGGCTGCTGTCGGCCATGATTCGAAGAATGGTTCGTTGCTCCTGCGCGAGCGGACCGGGAATTTCATCCAATAAGAGGTGCGTGCCTTCTTGTATCGAGGCCATCGGAGTACGCAGTTCGTGGGACACGTGCGCCAAGAACTCCGTTTTCATATCGTCGATATCTTGCAGTTTTCTGCCCATCCAATTCACGGTGTCGACCAACTCCCGTAATTCCGCGGGAGCTTTGATCTGGAGGGATGCCCCGAAATTTCCTTGCCCGATTTGCCTGATGTGTCCCTGCAGCTCTCGAAGCGGACGCAAAATCGTATAGCTGGCGATCCCGGCAAGCCCCAATCCGAACACCAACGCCACCAGGACGAGTTGCTCGGTGACGGCCTCTGCTTGGGCCGCGCTGGCTCGGGATTCCGTCACGCCGACGCTGACTCGAGCCTCATGCAGGTCGATATAGCTCTGAATCGAGGACGACATCCGATCCATGATCACATCGCGTCGGTTTTCATACTCCGGAGTAGCTTGAGGGATCTTTGCGTTCGTCGTCCGCAATTCGCCCTGAAACAGCTTCACCTGCTCTTTGCTCAATTCATCCGTCTCCTGAAGCAGTTTCAGTCCCTGAGAGGTGTGTTCCTGGCCCCGTAACAGCTGGAGACTGCGCTGAAACTCGTCCACCTCTTCATTGAGATTCGTCAGAAAGGCGTGATCTCTGGTCGCCAGGTATTTCTTTTCACTGTTCAATTGGGCATAGAGCGACCCTAAAAGCCTCTTTGCGGATTCCGCAGCCGGATAGTGGTACGACGCCATCTCAGTACTCATCGCCGTCAACTGCCGCAGCTGGAAGAGCGCGTACAGGTTGACTCCTCCCATGACCGTAATGACGACGAGGGAGGTCATGACCAGCCGCCAAAAGATGGAAAGTTGTATCACTCCGATCCTTACCCGAATCACATCCCGGAGGAACAGACCTCAAGTGTAGGCCAACCCATACACTATTTCACCCCCGATCACAAGCCGAGACCCATCGACAACCCAAAAGGCGTCACTCGCTGATACAGGTACAACCGTACTGAATCGACCTCGGACACCGCCAATCGCGACTTCCGTCCCTACGTTCTTGTGTCGAACTGGCGAGAAAATAGACGCTGCCGCCTGGAGGACCCATGGAGCGCTGCAAAAAGATGGCCGCGGAACAACAAGATGGCCATAGCCATCGGAGGTGTGAGGAGCAGCAGTACGATTCCCTGTCCTTCCGAATCAAAACCGATATAGGACAGCCACCCGCCCATGGCGGTGAACGGCAGCAACAAAATCTGAAAGAAGTCGAGACCGGCTCCTCGACCGACGCGACCGGACAGCGAAAAAAAATCCATGAGGCCGCCCGGAGAGAGCACCACGGGCAAGATGAGAATCGCGAAGGGAAGGAACCACTCGATCCAATGTTCCAATATGAATTGATAGGAGGCCTTGATGACTTCGAGAGGCGAATCGTGCCGGACTTGATAGATGACCTCCGGGGCCGGATTCAAGAGGATGAACACCAGGAGCAGGAACGCGGATGAAAGAAACTGACCGTAGGGGTTGGCTTGCATGCCCATATCGAGCAGCATCGTCGGGATCCACAAGACGAACCCGACGCCGATCACATCCCAAAAGTAATGCCCGACGCTCTCGGTCACATCCTTGAGTCGAATGGTCCTCGCGGCGCTCAGCGACTGCTCAATCAGCCGGAGCGTTGCGCCGACCAAGATGGCGTTCACGATGCCCAGGATGAAGCCGCCGGCTATTCCCAACGGAGCGGCGATCCTGGAGGCCCCTACAAACAAGAAGGCAAAGACAATGAGCGCGGCCATCGTCACCCAACTTCGGGCGAGGGAGCGTCCCGTCGAGTACAAAACCTGTCGATAGAGATGAAGGGTGGCTGACACGAGGTTGACCATGCCGCTGCGTACCCTAATCGGGATTGCCCAAGAGGTCAAGAACTAGTCGTGCGCGCCGAGAGAACAGATATTCGTAGTTGACTTACCACCCCCGATGATTATCACATGAGACAGCGAGAGAACATTTTTGCGGGGATGAACCATGGACATGAACCGAATGACAATCAAGCTCCAGGAGGCATTGCAGTCCGCCTCTGCTCACGCACAGAGGAGAAGCCACCAGGGCATCGACGTGGAGCACGTGTTGCTGGCGTTGCTGGATCAGGAAGGCGGCACGACTCCGGCGTTGCTCGAAGCGGCCGGTCTGGCCATGCCTGCGGTTCGGCAGGCCGTCGAGCAAGCCTTGGCAAAGCTGCCGCAAGTGCAAGGCACCGGCGCGTCGCCGGGTCAAATGCATGTGGCCACGCGCCTGACCCAAGTCCTGACTCGCGCAGAGGAGGAGCAAAAGTCGCTCAAGGACGACTTTCTGAGCGTCGAGCATGTGTTGTTGGCTATGGTCCAGGAAGGCGGGATCCTCAAGAAGCTGGGGCTGACCCGGGACCGTCTCTTGTCCGGCTTGCAACAAGTGCGCGGGAATCAGCGCGTCACCAGTCAGGATCCCGAAAGCACCTACCAGTCGCTGGTCAAATACGGCCGTGATCTGACGCAATTGGCCGGGCAAGGCAAGCTCGACCCCGTCATCGGTCGTGACGACGAAATCAGGCGGGTGATTCAGATCCTGTCCCGCCGAACGAAGAACAACCCCGTCCTCATCGGCGAACCCGGAGTCGGCAAAACCGCGATCGTGGAAGGATTGGCGATTCGTATCGTCAAGGGGGACGTTCCCGAAAGTCTCAAACACAAGAAGCTTTTCGCGCTGGACATGGGCTCGCTCGTCGCCGGCGCCAAGTTTCGCGGCGAATTCGAGGAGCGGCTCAAAGCCGTGCTCAAAGAAATTCAATCCTCCCAAGGTCAGATTCTGCTGTTCATCGATGAATTGCATACGGTCGTCGGTGCGGGAGCGGCCGAAGGGGCGATGGACGCGGCCAATCTGCTGAAGCCGATGCTGGCGCGGGGCGAGCTGCACCTCGTCGGCGCGACGACGCTCGACGAATACCGGAAACATATCGAAAAAGACGCCGCCCTGGAACGGCGATTCCAGACCGTCCTCGTCGACCAGCCGTCCGTGGAGAACACCGTGTCCATCTTGCGCGGTCTCAAAGAGCGGTACGAAGTCCACCACGGCGTGCGGATCAAGGACAGCGCCCTGGTCGCGGCGGCGAAATTGTCCCATCGATACATCTCCGATCGGTTTCTTCCCGACAAAGCCATCGACTTGGTCGACGAAGCCGCCGCGCGGCTCAGAACCGAGATCGACAGCCTTCCGGCCGAGCTGGATGAAGTCTCACGCAAAGTGCTTCAGCTGGAAATCGAGCGGGAAGCGTTGAAGAAGGAGAAGGATGCGGCGAGCGCCGCCCGCTTGACCGCCCTCGAAGCCGAACTGAACGAAAAACAACGGGACTTGCAGACCCTTAAAACCCGATGGGAATCGGAAAAGACATCCGTTTCCCGCCTCCGGAAAACCCGAGAGGCCATCGAAGACGTCAAACTGAAGATCGATCAAGCGGAGCGGGCGTATGACCTGAACCGCGTGGCCGAGCTGCGGTACGGGGAACTGCCACGGCTCGAGCGGGAATTGGAGCTGGAACAGCAGCATCTCGGGAAGAAGCAGGACGGGACCAAGCTGCTGAAAGAAGAGGTCGATGAGGACGAGATAGCCGCCGTGGTGAGCCGGTGGACCGGCATTCCGGTCTCTCGTTTACTCGAAGGAGAAACCGACAAACTCCTGAAGCTCGAAGAGCTCCTGCATCAACGGGTTGTGGGGCAAGATGAAGGCGTCCGAGCGGTCGCCGACGCCGTGCTTCGCGCACGATCCGGCATCAAAGACCCCAACCGCCCGATCGGTTCATTTCTGTTCTTGGGCCCCACCGGCGTCGGGAAGACCGAATTGGCCCGTGCGCTGGCCGCCATTCTGTTCGACGACGAGGGCAATCTGGTCAGAATCGACATGTCCGAATATATGGAAAAACACACGGTGGCCCGCCTCATCGGCGCCCCTCCCGGCTACATCGGTTACGAAGAAGGAGGCCAACTCACCGAAGCCGTTCGACGGCGCCCCTTCTCGGTGATCCTGTTCGATGAAATCGAAAAGGCGCACCACGACGTTTTCAACGTCCTGCTGCAAGTGCTGGATGACGGACGGCTGACCGATTCACAAGGCCGCACGGTCGATTTCAAGAACACCGTGTTGATCATGACCTCCAACATCGGGAGCCCGCACATCCTCGAAGCGCAACAACGAGGCGCGTCGTATGAGCAAGTCAGGAC
>CAYXKP010000038.1:0-30583 GCA_964465695.1 uncultured Nitrospira sp. | reverse complement strand
GTGATGGACTCTTTCCATAGAGCCAAAAGCTCAGACTGCCCAAACTTGGGCTCATTTTTCTTTTCAACCACCTTGATGAAATTTTCGAGCACCACTTTTAAGTGCAAAGATGGTTCAAAGAGAAGCGAGTAGAGCAAATCTTCAGAGCATTTCTCTTGATGAATTTGCAAAGCAGTTGCGGCAAAAGGATTGAAGTCGCCTTCGGCGACAGACGAGCACCCTTTTTCTTCATTCATCTAACACCTTTTTCTCTTTTTAGATTGTTGGCCTTGACAGTATGCCAGTTCGCGACGACATTGAAGAGCGAGGCATGCTTTTGCGACACTTTAAGCGTTTGCGCGAAAATCCTCTTTTTGCAACTTCACGCCTAGTTTTTATTCCAGAAAACAACCTCGGTCTTGAGAGCGCCCATCTCTACACAATGGTGGGAGACATTCCGCGCGTTGAGACATATTTTGACAAGAACAAGCCCGGCGTGCACAAGGATGGAAAAGCCACACGTGGCTATCACTTTTTCTTGGTCAATGCGCTCGCCGAGGGAACCATTCATTTTGACCGGGACCTTTTCACAACTTCCAACGAACAGACTCCCCAAAGCATGTTGGAAATGCTGCAAGACCAAATGCATCGCTTCCATTGGGAAAAGAAAAAGGCCACTGACAACTTTCAAGAGGATCGTTACGCGCTGACTGGCAAAGTGGGCAACAAGCAGGACGATTTGCTCATTTGCATGACCATGGTGCCTTATTGGGGTCAGCAAGCACTCATGTTTCAAGACAGAATAAGAACGTGAAAATTTTCATTTTTTAGTTTTGCGCTTTTTCTTTTTCTCATTTGCGCGCTTCTGCTCCTCAGCCTCCTCCTCTTCCTCCATATCTTCAAAGCAACTTTGACAAATGACTCCTATCGGAGTTGGACCGTCCTCAGAAATGAATCCTGCGCCTCGGGAGCAAATTTCACAATCCACAGCTTGTAAAGTTTGCTTTGTGCAAGAAAAGCATAGCTCGCTACCTCTCAGCACAAACAAGCAATCTTTTTTGTCACAACCTGCGCAATCTCCTTTTCGGCGGCACGTTATATAGCACCTCATCTTTCAAAAAAAATGATTTATTTTGCGTCCCACCACTTGTATGCGCACTTTTCCGAGCAGAATTTGTGCTCTTCATGGCCATCAAAACGGTGAAACCCCTTTGATGTTTCCACTTCGCACATGCTGCAAGAGACGAGAAATGTGTTTTTTGACGATGGTTTTTTGCCTACTTCAGGCCAAACAAAAGTTGCAACCCAAAAATGAGTCAAGGTTATGATGACTTGTTGTGAAGGATACTTTGCAATTACAAGCTTTCCGCTAGGACTTATTGTAAAATAATCCATTGGAGTAGTCAAAAGAGTGGCGTCGTAAGGTACCCAATTAATTCTAGGATTGGTGTCTGATTCGGCAAAACCAATTGAAATAATGTTTTCTCCGAAAATTTCTTGAAACTCTACCTCGCTTGAGCGCCCAACTACATAAAACAAAGTGGGTTCCGCATTGGATAAGAAAAATTCAATTTTCTCAGGATTTACGCCAAAACGGTTAATGAAAATGTTGAGAAATTCATAGCGCGTAAAATTTGCCAGAGTAGTTGGCATCTCGGTCTTTTTGTTGGATGTGCTTTTAAATTTTGCCTTGAAGAGCATTTCATAAAAGCGTTTCCAATAAGTGAAAACACGAAAAGGGTTTTTGCTATGCTCATCCAAATATTCCATCATAGAGCGGCGCATAGCGACGCGAAAAGTTTTTGCCGTTCCATCGTCCTTGTCGTCATAGTCGATTGTCATGTCAGGATCATAATTTCTTTCATACTGCAGCGGAAAATCTCGTTGAAAAAGATGTCTCCAAATTTCCATTTCTCGAACGAGTTGTCTCGTTTTACGACTCCATTGCTCAAATTCCCTAACAGTATCTGCACTAACACTAAGGAGAAGTTGAAAAACAAGTGGCTTTACAGTCAGCATGCGATTTAAAGGGATTGGAACCTTGTTTAAAAAAACAACATTGTCCTTGACATAAAATTCTGTTCGAGCACGTTGAGCTGCGCTTTCAGAAGCCATTTTTGATTTTTTTTTTGAAAGCCATGCGCTCTAAAGTTCTACTTTTCTATTCTGGTTTTTTTATTTTTACATTGCTTAACTCAATCCCGCACCACTTGCCCTCTCTCTGTGACATTTTAAATTTCCTCCAGTTCCATGGTACAAATTGTTGCTGCATATCTTCCATATGCTTCAAGCACTCTTCCTTTGAAGAGCACAAGAAAAGCTGATCATCCGTGTGGCGCAAGATGAGACACCCCTTGGGCAGAAAAGTTGGTCGAATCAATTTGAAGAGGTAAAAGGAGCACAAGAGCTGACTGAGCGACGACCCCTGCGGGATTCCTCTTTCCAATCGATATGTTCTGCCTTGATGATAGACATAATTGTCGAAAATTACCTTGTGCAAAATTTGCAGCAGCCTCTCTTTTGACATGAAGCACGTAGTGGTAAGATCACTCACAAGGGCGTTGCGAGGAAAGGAGCCGGGGCTCACTTTTGTGAGGGACCCATTGATGCGAACATAATGAACAGTCGCTCCGCTGCCTTTGATTTGCTCATTGAGCAATTGCCATAAAAAAGCCTGATTAATCATGTCATATGCGTAGCGCACATCCAAGTGCACAGACCAAGTAGCACTTGAAGACTGAATTAGCCTCTTGCACTCCGTCAAATTGGGCACCACTTGCGGAGGAAGAAAGAGCTGCAAAACCTTTTGAGCAACCTTGTGCTCCCAAGCTTCCTGAAAGGGGAGGCGGTTAGGGATTAGGGGGCGAACTTCGCAAAAGAGAACAGGCGACTTGGGCACTAGGCAGAGAGGGGAAGCAAAAACCTTTTCGGCAATTACTTTTGGCTTTAGACGGGCAGGCGGTCTCTTGTGCATTCTTCTCCAACTCTCCTTATTAAAGCAATATTGATCGCTCACATAGTAGCGCTGGCGAATCCACATGACGCAAACGGAAGAAAAGAGATGCTTCAACCAATCGAGCACCATTTGACGCGTGAATGTGTCGTTAGAGCGCAAGCGCCAAAGAGTGGCGAGAGGGCGGAGGTTGATGCCGCGTAGAGGGCCGCTGGCGCGGCCTACAAACTGATAAATTCCCCACCTAACCAGCCTCATGTTGAATTTGCTCCCTCCAAAGAGTTCAAAAGGCGTAATCCGACGCACATAATGCCACAAGTCTTTGGCCACACGCGTCAAAGGAATGGCTCTTTTCCCCTGCAAGGCTGGCGAATCATCGCACATGTGATCACGTAACTCAGCAAAATGAGGCAAAAGCCTAACGAAGCGAGGACGCAAGTGGCGACCATTCAGGCCAAAAATGCGACGACACATGTCTGATGCGCGCTCATAAGGAGCATCTTCGCGTCTTTCTTGCGCAAACATGAAGCTCATGCGCCGCACAAAGTATTCATCCTTTGCTTTTGGGCGCTTCCAAGGCAGACCGCATACTTGCACAAAGATGCGCTCTTCTCTCCATTTGACAAACCATAAAGCGGAGCGTAGCAGCGCGAGCATTCTATCTGTTCCAATCTTTTTGTGCACTCCCTCTGCCTCAATGCTCCTGAGCACCTGCTGAGCATATGGTGTGCGCACAACATTCCTCTCACCCGCTGGCATAGTTACGTGCTCAATTATCGCAGCGTGAGAGACTTGAACTAGAGGAGGAAAAAAAAAATGCTGCGCGTTGGGTTTTTCACATAAAACTACCGAATCATGCAGGGGGCCATCATATGAGGTGATGCCATTGTGCACGGCCCACGTAGCAAGTGTCATGCGCAAAAATGACATTAATGGTAAGCTCCCTCCACTTTTGCAAAAAAAAGTTTTTCCCTTTTTCTTTTTTCTTTTCTTTTCTTTTCTTGTGTTTTCCTTTCGTCTTGTTTTGATTACCTAACCCTAATCATTTGTTTGTGCGAAATACGCTTTTGAGGCAAAAAGGACAGATGGCATGATCGTTTGTTCCTATTGAGTCTCGTTCGCAGAAAAATGAGGAAAAAAAAAGGGAAGGGGAGATTTTTTTTTTTAATGTGAGGGTGGAGGGAGCTTACGGCCTGTTTATTTAGTCCAACTTTTTGATGCCTCGTAAATTGCAGCCAATTTTGCCAGAGTAGGGTCATCACGAATGTGGTCGCATGCCTCTCTAAAGCTCATGTTTTGCATCTCCTGCACGTCGCTTTTGACCCTGACTTCTACGACTTGAGAAGCATAATCATAAAAGTGATAAATGCAATGGCACGAGGAAAGTAGGTCGGCCAGGTCTGTAAAAATGCACACTCTTTCGTTTGAAACGCACACGCTTGGCGCTTGCGCATCTGGATGAAAAGCATCGAGTGCTCTTTTTGGGGGCGTTACGTCTCGCTTCACCATAAAGTTTTTGTTGTGCAACATTTCCTCGTGAAACTTGCTAATGGCACTTCTGGCTGGCAAAATGGATCGCACGAGCTCAAAGACTTGTTGCTTGTGAGCTTCCATACTGGAGAAGCTTTTGAAAGCAGGGTAACACTTGCTTATGGCTTCCTTGTCTGCTCGCACTTCGGGTGCGTCGGAAGGATCAAGCGGAAGTGGCTCGCTTTTGGCATTATCTTCAGGAGAGAAAAAGGCTAAAAACAAAAGATAATTGAAAAACTCTTGCGGAGGCGGTGCTTTTGCTCCTGGCCTTTGCTGGGGCCTCTTTTGAGCAGGTTTTTGAGACATTACTACCTCCACCTCTTTGCTCTCTCCGTCTTTTTTATTTCTCGCATTTTTTTTGCGCTCGACATCTCTCTCTTCGTCGCTAGAAGTCTCTCGCTCCCATTTGTCATTATTGCCATATCGCTCGAAAAGGGTCATGCTTCCTGCTCGTCCAGTTCCAAATCTTTTTGCTTCCCCCTGGGATGATGTAAATGTTCAAATCAAAGAGGCCCTTGACCGCTTAGAAAAAATTCCGACAAATGATGCTCAAATTAAAGCAGCCCTTAAAGAAATACGCGCCATTCAAAGGGCACAAGAAGAGTATTTTCGAGTCAATGTGAAGGAGTGGAAAGAAATTTATGCCCGTAACATGGTAGAACATGCAAAAAAACAAGCTTACAATGCAAATGGATCAAAGGAAGTCCCCTTGCAAATTAGCGTTTGGAAGTTTGGCGACCTGAAAAAAATGTTGGAGCCAGTCCAAAAGACCCCAAGCGGACAAGCAAATGACAAAAAGGTTCAATCGGTTGGTGTTGCTCATGCACAAGCAGAGGAAGAAGAAGAGGATGAGGAAGAAGAAAGCGAAGAAGAAGAAGAAGAAGAAGAAGAAGATGAATGAATTATTTTTTTTTCCTTTTGACCGAGCGTTCTTCAAGAAGCAGCGATATTTTTTCTTTTGCTTCTGCTTGTGATAATATCGGCAAAAGCATACTCCATGACAAGTCAGGGTCATAAAAGTCAATACGTTTGACATACTTGCTGACAATGAAGCGGCAGATATCTTTTGACATGCCTCTCTTTTGCAGACACAAAAAAGTTGTTTGTCTGACTTTAAGCATCTTGGCAAAGTAATATCTATTCACAATGCCGGCAACAGCAGCAGGAGCCGCATAACTTCTGATGTTTGATGGATCGTAGAAACATCTTTCTAAGCGAGGAAAGCGAAGGACCCACTCATGATCTTTCAAAAGTTCGGGCAACTCTTGAGCCAAAAGTGGTTTGTCATAGTCTTTTGCTCTCAAACTTAAACTTTTGAGTTGCGGAAAGCTTCCTTGAAACTCCCTCAAGTCAAACTTTCCATCGCTTTTTTTGCCAAATTTTAAAACTACAAGTGTTTGTGAGCATGCGTGCAAAAGTCCTGTAATTGCGCTAGATGGCGCGTTAATGACCAACAACTGCAATCTTGTCTGCTCAAATTTCTTTGGCAACAACAAAGAAGAAATGTTCTTGGCAGAAATGGAAAAACCAATCGCCGAAAACACATAAAGCGGGATTGCGATATTGCGAATAAATGGATTATCTCTGACATGTAGAGATACGAAAGAAGAAGGTTGATAAATCACATACAAAATATCAACATCAAAAGGAAAGTTCTTCAGGTCTAAGCCTAAATCTGGAAGCTTAAAGTCACACACAACTTGCAAGACGGAAAAAAGAGAGCGAAAAGTTTTTCGAAGTTCCTCTGTTCTCGGCGAGCTTGCCATGTAAACTTGCGTCACATGAGAAAGATAAATGATTGGAATTTTTCTCACTACACTCTGCAATGTTTCATTTTCCAACTCATGCAAGTCCCATGAAAGCTTTAGCACCTCCATCATTACTCAAAATTTATTTTTTTTTAGTTGCTTGAAAAGAACCTTGACAAATGTTTCGTCTGCTTTTTGTTGGGCAACGAGCCAAGGGACTTCCTTTTGCATTTTTTTCAAAAGGGGAGTAACGCGTGCATCGAGCTCGACAAGCGCAGCGTCATCTGGTTTACGACTGCGCTTTAGCTTTTTCAGCTGCTTCTTGTCTCGATCAAAACCTTCATAAGGCTGTTCGAGCTTTCGAATCTCTTCCTGCGTGAGTTCCTCTCGCTCATAGAGAGTGAAGAGCATGGCCAAAACTTCCTGTGCTTCCGGGTAAGATACAAGGGGAAGCAAAGAAGACCAAGACAGGTCAGGCTCATAAAAGTCACTCCTTTGCACATATTTGCTCACAATTAGGCGGCAAATATCCTTGGGCAAATTTGAGCGCAACAGGCACATGAACAAGACCTCTTTTGCGCGCTTCACTTTGGGCGAGTAATATGCATTGAGCAATGTTGCAATGGGAGCTGATTCAGCAAAACTCCTTGGCAACAAAGGCGAAGTTTTGGTGAAGCGCAATTTTGGAAAGCGAAAAACCCATTGATGATCCTTGATCAAGTCGGGAAGCTCGCGTGGCAACAAAGGGGAATCATCAGAATAGTGTCTGCAGGCCATGGTCAACTGAGGCAAAGCAAAAGGTATGCTTTTGAGATCCAAGAGCTCTGCTCCATTTCCAATAACAAGGCTCTTCAGTGTCGATGCGCATGCTTTTAGCAAACTATGCAACACTCCGTCTTGCAAGGGCGATGCGACAATCATCAAGGCCCATTTTGGCGCGCCTGAAAAGCTAAAGCTATTGACGCTTTTCGCATAAAGGGTAATTTTTGGCGCAGCTAGCATCGGTGATGAAAAGCAATAGTTCTTAAAGGAAAATCTCTCGTTCATCATTAGAACCGCATGCATCTTTGAAAAATAACGGACCATTATGATCCTTGTATCGAACGAAAAGGAAGAAAACTGAATGTGTCGGTCTTCATCTGCATCACACAAGAAATCGACACAAACAGTAACAAAAAGCGATGAAAACCTGCTTTTTAGCTCCTGCTTTGGTGGTGTTAATAATTCTTGCAGGCTGTTAATCTTAATTAACGGCGCCTTATTCTTGACGCTCTCTGGCGTATGATTTTCCAACTCGTGCAAATCCCAAGAAAGATTGAGCCACTCCATTAATTTTATGCAATTCTTAAAAAAAATAAGCTCCGCTCAAATGCATTCGCATTTCCAGAGCCACTGAATCGAAACCACCGAATTTCAATGGGATTTACGCCATCTGCGACAACAACTGCTTGAGTTTGAACGGCTGTTGTGTAACTTCCTTGGAGTCTTCGCAAAGAGTGATTAACCAGAACTCCATTGTTGAAAATCCCTAGACGATAAATTGTTGAGCCGTTAGAGATTAGAATGGAACCGCTAAAAATCACCAAGTAAGTGCCAGCAGAAGGAGTTAGTGTCATGTCGGTCATCAAAGTGAAAGCAGCAGCAGTGAATCCGGTAATTTGCGTAATGCTTGTGACTTGAGAGTTTGAAATTGCAATCCCTGTTGGAATGTCGGCTGCCACAAGTGAGCGAAAAGTTGGCTGTGCTGCTCCTCCGCTTGTCGGGCCAGCAAAAATAGTGTTTGCACTTTGTGTCGCCAGGGTTCCAGTCAGGGTTCCAGATGTCGTCACTGGCGATCCACTCACTGTGATAAAGCTGGGTAAACTCAATGCTACGCTTGTGACTGTTCCGCTTCCACTTAATGTTGTCCAATCAGCAGTGGTTGCGCCAGTCTTTTGCAAAACTTGTCCAGTTGTGCCTGCGCTAGTCACAACAAGAGCACCGCCAGTGCTCATGACAAAGTTTGCATTTGCCCCAGGGTCTGCAATCGTGTAAGTGCGAGACGCTGCAGGAGCAGAAGCGGAAATTGTTGCAGTGTTTGTCGCGCCCAGAATGAGCTGATTAGTCGACCCTGTAAGGATCGCCGAAGCAAAAGTTGGCGATGCGCCCGTGTGAATGTTTTGAGGAGTGCTCAGCGTTATGGTTCCCGCGCCATTTGCCACATTGATTTGATTGCTTGTGCCTGCAATTGTCGACAAAGTAAATCCGGCTCCGTTTCCTACTAAAAGCTGCCCATTTGAGGGGGTCGTTGCAAGCCCCGTGCCGCCGCGAGCAATTGGGAGCGTTCCAGACGTTAGTTTTGACGTGTCCAAATTGGGAATGTCTTGTGCCACCAAAAGACGAAAAGTTGGAGTTCCGCTTGCGCCATTGGGAGCTGCAAAAACAGTATTTGCAGTTTGAGAGGCAAGAGTCAAACTTAGCGTCCCCGTCGTTGTAACTGGCGATCCGCCGACAGTGAAAATACCAGGCGCACTAAGAGCTACGCTCGTGACCCCAGTAGAAGAAACTGTTATGCTTCCAGCTCCATTACTAATTGAAATGCCTGTTCCAGCAGTCAGAGTGGCTGCTTGTGGCGGATTACCAGTCGAACCAACCAAAACCTGCCCATTTGTGAGAGCGACAGAAGTGAATTGAGTGGCGCCAGTATTGAGAAATACCAAACCGTTAGAGTTGAACGTCCCTTGCAGCTTTGAAAGAGGGATAAAATTGGGCAAGTCATTTACAACAAGGGCGCGAGTAGTAAGGGCTCCTGACGATCCATCTGGACTGACCAAAACTTGATTCGCAGAAACTGTTGCAGTGGAAATTCCAGTCACCTGCCCCTGAGCATTGACCGTTACACTATTGGGGTAAGTGTAAGTTCCAGCAGTAACACCAGAGTTTTGCAAAGAAATAGTGGCCGATCCTCCTAACGAAAGAGAACCACCGGTAATGGAAATGGCAGTTCCGGCAATGAGTGTCACTGAAGAAGTTAGCAACCTTGCATTTGGAATATTAAAGGGAAGATCATTCACAACCAAACTCCTAAATGATGGCGCTCCTCCTGCCGAGTCGGGCGATGCCCAAACCAAGTTATTTCCTTGACTGACAAGAGTCACTGAGAAAGTCCCTGCCGTTGTCACAGGCGTGCCTGCCACTGTGAAAATTCCAGGCATGCTCAACCCCACAGAAGTGACGCTTCCGCCTCCTCCTCCGCCAGTTGCCGCAATTGTGATGCTCCCTGGTCCATTTGTGATTGAAATACCCGCACCAGCCGTCAGACCTGCCACAACAGGCGCTCCGCCAGTTGAACCAATAACTAAATTTCCATTCGCCAATGCAAGTGTTTCCACAATGGCTCCGCCAGAGCTGACCATGACACGATTGTTGTTGAGAACTGTTCCGCTGTTTGTTCCTCCACGTGCAATAGGCAATATGCCCGTCGTTATTTTTGAAGTGTCCAAGTTTGGCACATCTGCCACAACAAGAGCGCGAAAAGTGGGGACTCCAGCAGGACCTGTTGTCGGGCCAGCAAAGACAGTGTTTGCACTTTGAGTCACAAGCGCAAGACTTAAAGTGCCAGAGGAAGTGATTGGCGACCCGCTCACACTCAAAATGGGCGCAGAAGCCGTACTTAGGGCGACGCTTGTGACTACTCCGCTCACGCTTCCGCTAGAAGCAGACGTAATTAGACCTTGAGCATTGACTGTGATTGTGGCAATCGTGTAAGTTCCGGCAGTAACGCCTGTTGCGCCGATTCCAAGCGTCAGTGTTCCTCCAAGCGAGACTGTTGCACCTCCAATCAGTCCATCGTTCGTGTTGATTGTAATTGCTGAATTCAAAAGATTCGCATTTGGAATTCCACTTGGCAAATCAGCAGTGACAATTGTTCGAAATGCAGGCGCACCCGCTGCTCCGTCTGGCGCGGAAAAAAAGGTATTTGCCGCTTGGGAAGCTAGCGTTGCCACAATTGTTCCGCTCGATGTGACCGGGGAGCCAGTCACGCTGAAAATTCCAGGAAGAGAAAGTCCAATGCTTGTGACGACAGTTTGCCACGAGGCGGCCGAGGCGGAAGTTCCAATCAAAGCAAAGCCTGACGCGGGGTCATTTCCAATGGTGACTCCATTTGGCGTTAGCAAAAAGTTTGACCCTGTTGGCCTATCCGGGAGCACATAGGTGCGAGCACCTGCAGGTGTGGGCACATTGACTGTGATTGTGTTGATTGTCAATTGATTTGCCGTCGCTGAAAGCGATAGCGCAGCAAAAGAAGGAGAAGCAAGCGTGTGAATGTTTTGAGGGAGGGATAGCGTAATGCTTCCTGCCCCATTTGCCACATTAACTTGATTGACAGTGCCCGTAATGGTAGCCAAAACGGGGGCTGCACCTGTGGACCCAATAGGAATCTGCCCATTGGTGGCTGCGGCAAGCGCAATTAGAGCAGTTCCACCTGAATTTGAAACAATCAACCTGTTGCCTGCAAAACTGCCTGATCCAGTTCCGCCTCTGGCCACGCTAAAAATGCCAGTCGTAATTTTGCTCGTGTCCAAATTTGGCACATCCCCTGCTACAATTGTTCTAAAAACTGGCAAGCCAGTTCCACTCGCAGGTCCAGCAAAAAAGGTATTTTGCGCCTGATTAACAAACGCCAAGGAAAGAGTGCCCGAGGATGTGACTGGCGAACCGCCAACTGAAAAAATGGCAGGCGCAGTGAGTGCAACACTTGTGACTGTTCCTGGAGAACCAGAAGAAGCAGAAGTAATGCGTCCTTGTTGATCAACTGTGATGGTTGCAAAGGTGTAAGTCCCTGGCGAAACGGCAGTGTTGGCAAGCGAAAGTGTTACGGAGCTACCCAGCGAAACTGTTCCTCCATTTGCGAGCCCAGTTCCGGCAATTATGGTAACTGCCGAATTCAAAAGATTTGCATTTGGGATTCCAGTGGGAAGATCAGCAACCGCCATGGTGCGAAAAGTAGGAGCGGCAGCAGGTCCAGAAACGGGTCCAGCCCAAAATCGATTGGCCAACTGCGTCACAAAAGTTCCAGTGAGCGTCCCATTGAAAACAACTGGAGAATTGCTAATGGCAAACACATCAGAGGGGAGGTCTAGGCCGACGCTCCAAACAGTACCCGGATTTGTCATGTCAATCCCTGTGGAAGCTGCCGTGATGCGACCATATTGATCGACCGTCACGGTCGCATGCATGTAAGTGCCAGGCGTAACGCTTGTGATTGGCAAGTCTTCTTCCACAAGAGATCTAAAAGTGGGTTCATCCGGGCCCCCGCTGGTGGGTCCTGCAAAAACCAAATTTGCCGCTTGAGCTACAAAATTTGCAATTAAATCGCCAGCTGTCGTGACTGTCGCGTTAACAACAGAAAAGACTGCCGGTGGCAGCTGAAGCCCCACACTTGTGACTGTTCCTGGGTTGTTCAAATCAATGTTGCTCGATGCATTGACAATACGACCAAACGAATCGACCTCAAAGGATGCATATGCATAAATGCCCGGCACTACCCCTGAAGGTGCAAGCGAAAGGGTGGTTGAGCTTCCAAGGGTCAGCGAAGCTGACCCACCAGAAAGACCAGTTCCTGCGACAACTCCCACAAAGTCATTGAGGAGCTTACTATTGGGAATGCTATTGGGCAAGTCGGCGACAACCATTGTGCGAAAGCTTGGAGCAGCAGCTCCGCCAGAAGAAGGACCTGCAAAAAATGCGTTTGCACTTTGCGCTGCAAAAGTTGCAATCAAATCTCCTGCAGAAGTCACAGTAGAATTGACAATATTGAAAACATCCAAGGGAAGCTGAAGTCCCACACTTGTGACAGTCCCAGGAGTGTCCATATCGACTCCATTTGCTGCAAATGTAATCCTTCCAAATGCATCAACCGTAATTGTGGCCAGGTTGTAAGTGCCTGGCGCGACAGAAGTTGTTGCAAGGGCGAGTGTGGTGGAGCTTCCAAGCGTCAGCGAGGATGATCCTCCAGTCAATCCCGTTCCTGCCAGCACTCCAACAAAATCATTGAGAAGATTTGAATTAGGGATTCCATTTGGCAAATCTGCAATAACCATTGAGCGAAAGGTGGGGGACCCGCTTGCGGGTCCAGCGGCAGGTCCTGCAAGGATGGTATTGGGCGCTTGAGGGAGCGTATGAAAAGGATTTTGCCACTGCGCTACATTTGCGCTGATTGCAGTCAAAAGCTGCCCACTCACAGGAGGAGCGCCAGTCACAATGAGGCGATTAGCCGACATGACAAAATAGCCTGTGCTTGTGCCCAAGTCTGGCACTGTCAGAATGGTTCCATTCACCATGGGTGACTCTACATTCATGACTGCCGTGAGAACATCACCAAAAGTGAGCTGATTTGATGTTGCAGCTAAAATGAGCGAGTTAAATTTCACATCGCTCGTCACGCCAATGTCTTGCACTGTTCCCACTGTAATAGAGCCCGGACCAACGGAAATTGTCGTTTGCAAAGGAGTTGCAGAAAGAGTCGCCAAAACTGGGGCTCCGCCGGTGGAGCCAATTACAATTTGTCCATTACTCATGGCGCCTAACTCTTGCAAATTTGTGCCCGAAGGATTCGACACAATGAGTTGATTCCCAAAAAGCGACGAAAGACCTGTGCCTCCTCTTTGAACACTGAGGGTGCCCGAAGTAATCTTTGACGCATCGAGCAAAGGAATGTCATCTGGCACAAGCAGGCGAAAATGTGGCAGACCCGATGTGTTTGTGATGGGCCCTGCAAAGACGTGATGCCCATTCTGCGCCAAAAAGTCTAGTGTGAGTGTTGTGCCAAACACACTGGCGATCATGTAAGAGGGCACAATTGCATTGCTGACAAATCCGCTTGTGGCAGACAAAATTGTCGTGATTTGACCCTGTGCGTTTACAGAAAGAGTCGGAAGCGTGTAATTTCCTGCAACAACCCCAGTGTCAGCCAAATTGAGCACAAGTGGCGCTACTGCTCCTAATGCTGCCGTGCCACCACCGGAAAGACCTATTCCTGCAGCAATCGTCACATAATCAAACTGAAGGTTCTGGTTTGGAATGTTGAGAGGAAGATCAGCCACCTGAATAAAGCGAAATATGGGAGGCGCCGCCGTCCCATTTGGCGGTGAAGCAAAAAACATATTTGCGAGTTGCGGTTGAAAAGTTACAACAAAGTCACCAGCAGATGTGATGGGCGAGTTTGCCACAGAGAAAACATCAGCTGGCAGAAAGAGACCAACACTTGTGACAGTTCCTGCATTTCCTATGCCGCCTGCAGCATTTGTGATGCGACCTTGAGCATCTACAGTGATTGTGGCCAATGCATAAGTTCCTGGCGTAACCCCTGTATTGGAAAGTGAGATGCTCACATTTTGACCCAGACTCACTTGACCGCCCCCTACAATACCAACGCCAGCATTCAAACCTATGCTGTCAAAAAGCAAGTTTGCATTTGGAATACCCACAGGCAAATCCGCGACGACAATACTTCTAAAAGTAGGTGGCCCAGCCATTCCAGAAGGTGGACCAGCGAAAATCACATTTGGCGACTGGTTTTCAAGCACAAGTGATATGGTTCCATTTGAAGTAATTGGCGATCCAACCACGCTAAAAAGCACACTGGGCGCGCTAATTGTAATGCTTGTGACTGTCCCAGGTGTATCCATGTCAATACCAGACGCAGCATAGGAAATTCGACCTTGCGCATCGACAATAATGGTGGCAAGCGTGTATGTGCCGGGCACAACTCCAGTGTTTGAGAGGTCAAAAGTAATGGAATCGCCAAGCGCAACGCTAACACCTCCGCCTGTAATGGCAGAAGAGTTGCCAAAGTTAATTGATGAAAACTGGAGCTTGGCATTTGGAATGTTGTTTGGCAAATCAGCCACAATAACTGAGCGGAAAGCAGGGGCAGAAGGCATTCCCCCAACAGGGCCAGCCAAAAAAGTGTTGGCCATTTGACTGTTCCAAGTCACATCCAAGTTGGGCCCTACGGCAAACTCTGTGACTGGCATGGTCAAATTGACTATGCCAGAAGACGCATTGACGATTCTTCCAAACAAATCCACTTGAACCGTTGCAAAAGAATATGTGCCCGCGACAACTCCTGTGGGAGCCAAATCAAAAGAGACGGACGAACCCAACTGAATTGGCCCATTTGTTCCCACCAAATTTCCCCCAATGATAAAGTTGATGCTTGAAGCGCTCAAAAGAGAGACTGGGATTCCATTTGGCAAGTCTGACGCGTCAATTTGCCTAAAAAGCGGTTCCCCTCCTGCTCCACCGAGTGGAGCTGCAAAGAATGTGTTTGCCGTCTGATTTTTGAGAGTCAGCGAAAAGTTTCCCTCCAACGTGATTGGCGAACCAAACACATCAAAAATGCTTGTTGGCGCCAACACCCCTACGCTTGTGACTGTACCCAATTGATTTGCACTCACGGTAATTGTCCCCGGACCATTTGTTATGGTAATCCCTTGCCCTGCCGCAAGAGACGAAACGGCAGGCACTCCTGCATTTCCAATGTAAAGCTGACCGTTTCCAAGAGGAGGCAAGTCTAGCAATTGGATTCCTCTAAAAGTGGGAGATTGAGGCCCTCCTCCGGCGGGACCGGCGAAAAACAAATTTGCTCCAACTGGCGGAAGTGAAGATAAGTTTGCAGAGATGACCACATTGCTTGAATCATCAATGCTTATGCCACTTCCTGCAATAAGCTGCCTAGGCCCATTGGCATACCAAATTTCATTTGGCCCAAGAGCTGGCAAATCAGAAAAAGTCAAAGCGCGAAATGAAGGCGTGGGGCCTGCAAAAACAAAATTGGCAGGCTGAGCAACCTTTGTCACAACAAACGTGCCACTCTGAGTAATTGCACCAGGCGTCACACTGAACAAATCAGAGGGAACGTCAAGCGAGATGCTTGTGACTGTGCCAAAAGCAGATGCATTTGTGGTGGAAATGATCGTAATGAATCCATCAGTTGCAACGTCAAGAATAATTCCAGCACCCGCCACAAGTTGCGCTGGGATAACTGCGCCAGTAGAAGAGCCAGAAAGGACAAACCCCTGAGCAACGTTGAGCGGGGCAAAGTCGGCAATCGAAAGTGGTCTAAAGGTTGGAGGCCCAGCAGAAGGCCCTAAGGGTCCTGCAAAGAACGTGTTGGGCAACTGATTGACAAACATTACATCCACGCTTTGCCCTTGGGGCATGGAAGCCATAAAGACTCCATTTGGAAAGGAAATGTTTGTAATGACGCTGGGCGGCAAATCAAAAGTGCTAATGGGGCGAAAGCATGGCTCTCCAGCTCCATCTGTTGGGGAGGCCAAAAAGAGGCTTGCATTCTGAGGTTTCAAGGCAACCGTCAGTGTCATTATCCTCTGATTAATGAGCTGGGTGCTGAATTGCATAATTTTGGTCGCCGTATTGTTAATAAAAATCCCCAACTGCAATCGACTTTGAGCAACTTGCGTAAAGTTTGCAATTCCACCCTCAAAATAAAACTGATCCGGGCCAAGCGGCGGCATATCGCTGACCTGGATTGTGCGAAAGGAAGGAATGCTGCTTCCTCCCATGGTGGGACCCGCAAAAAAAGTTCTGGCAGGCTGTTGCGAAAGCGCAAGCGAAAGAGTGTTGGTGCCATTAAATAAAACGCTTGACACTGGAGAATCAAAAAGAGCAGTTGGCGCAGAAAGCGCAACCCCAAGGACTCCGGTATTTGAAATGATAATGTAGCCTGAACCTTCCATAATGTCGATTCCAGCTCCAGCGGAAAGGTTTGTTACAGCATTTCCGCTCCCCGTTCCAATCAAAAGAGCACCTGGTGGTAGAGGAGGCAAATCCGATACTTCTATTGCTCTAAAAGCCGGCCCTGAGGGTCCTCCGCTTATGGGTCCCATCCATGCCGTTCTCGCCGCTTGAGGAGCAACAACAAAAGAGAGGGTTCCATTTGACGTGACAATCCCATTCGCAAGCGTAAAAATGTCAGATGGTACTTGCAACCCCACGCTGAGCACACCCAAGTTGTCAAAAGTTAGCGAGTGGACCCCACTTGTGATGCCGACACCATTTCCAGCCAAGAGAGAAAAATCAAAAGTGCCACTTGCAGGCGCTACGCCATTCAGAGTTCCCACTCGCAGTGGTATGCACGAAGAATCCACTGGAAGAGTGCACGTCTCTCCGTCAATTTGAAAGCAAGATGGGCTGATTGCGTTTGGATTTGTGCAAAGCAAAGAAGTTCCTACCGTGAAAGTTTGTGCACTTGCAGAGTTCAATGCCAAGTTTTGACCAATGCAAGACTGATCAAAAGGTCCTAGCGGACAGGTCTGCCCAGCTCCCCAAGTGATGCAAGAAGATGAAATGCTGGCGTTCCCCATGCATGCCATTTGCCCATTTTGCAGCAAAATTTCCTGTGCAACCAAAAGCGAAGAGTTTGTGACTTGTGCAATTTGCGTCCCATTCAAAATTGTCAAGCTACCCACTGTGACTGATTCAAAGTAAAGGCCAGTGGATGGAATACAATTTAGCGCAACCGGCCCGCCCGGGCACATTTGGTTGGAAATGTCCAAGCAAGAAGGTGAAAGAGGAAACGCGCAAGTTGTAGAAGTTCCCAAAAAGGTCCCATTTGTAACAACCAAAGTCGTCAATGTCTGCGCCTGCGGCAAGCAAGAACCATCAATTGGTGTTGAACAAGTTTGACCAGAAATGTCTAGACAGGTGGGGCTAATCTTTTCAGACGGCGAGCACGCGCCAGTGGCAGACACGGTAATTTGACCAGGGGCCAAAGCGACGGAAATTCCCGACCCTGCCGTGATGGACCCTGCAACTGGGAGGCCGGAAGAAACTCCAATCAAAAATTGCCCATTTGACAGTGCGGGAAACTCGCTGATGCTGCCGCCAGAAGCATAGAGAATTCTATTGCCAATAAAAGAGCCGACTCCTGTTCCTCCATTTGAAATTGGAAGAATTCCAGTCACATTTGTAATCAAGTTGATTGGCTGATCAACCCAATCAAAACGAATTTGCCCCGCCGTCGAGCTATCGATAGTTATGCGATTTCCCCCAACAAGACTTGTGACTGTTATGCCAGATGAAATGACTTGGCCGGGACCAAGCACAGGTGCTTCTACAATTTGACCTGCTTGCGAAATCATAATGCGCCCACTGACTAGAGGCGTGCCCGAGTTGGTTCCTCCTTTTGAAATGGGCAGAATGCCACTCAAAGTGGATGATGTGAGCGGAATAGTGGGCAGGTCTTCCACCACTAGGTAGCGGAAAGAGGGAATGCCGCTCATTCCATTTGCTGGGGAAGCCCATACTTGATTTCCAATTGGCTGCACGGCTACTTCAAAAGAAAGCGTGCCAGTAGAATTGACAATTCCATTTGTAATGGTGAAAATGTCAGTGGGGACTCCAAGCTGAACCCATTCCACTTCTGCGCCCAAATCGAAAAGCTGGATGTTTCCATTTGGCAAAGGGACAATGGAAATGCGAGAGTCGCCCAAAAGAGTAGCTGCGACTAAATTTCCTCCAGAGTCGACAGAGTAGAACTGACCAGAAGAAAGCGCAGGCGCCTCTTCAATTGTTTGTCCTACAGTGGAAAACATCAGCCGGTTTCCGACCAGTGGAATGGAAGACCCAGTTCCTCCATTTACCACAGGAAGCGTCCCATACATTTTTGACGTGAGCGAAAGCAGCGGAATGTCCATTTCTGTCAAAAGGCGAAAAGATGGCGCTGCATTCAGCGGGCCAACAGTTGGTCCAGCCCATACCATATGTGGCATTTGCGGTCTAGTGACAAAAGAGAGAGTCCCGCTTGTGCCAGTCACCGTGCCAGTAAGCAAAGAAAACTCCCCAGTAGGAACAGAGAGAGAAATGCTTTGCACGGCCAAGTTTGCAAAGCTTAACCCATGCGGAAGACCCGAAACTGCAAATCCTGGCCCTCCAACAAGCGAAAAGTCCTTTGTGATGGGCGTGGGCGTAATGGCATTGATGGTTTGAATGCCCGTCAAAACTGAAATGTTGAGCGAATCAAGTGAGAGACAAGATGAATCAATTGTGGCTCCATTCTGACAGACTAGAGGCACGCTTACCACAGTCACTTGGCGAACCGTGTTGCACTTGAGGGACATGTCGCTTCCCATGGGGTCAAAAATTGATTGCAGCGTTCGGTATTGTGTCGTGTTGCACACTGCAAGCGCCGCTTGTGTTTGACCTGCATTGTAGAGCGTGTCAACTTGTTGAAGCAAAATATTCCACTGCTGCAAATTGGAAAGTGCTCGCTTTTTTCGCAGCAAAAGGGGCCCTGGCGGCTCTACTCCAGACGAACCAGACGTAATGAGGACGTTGGTTGCATTTGGCAAAGCATCTGCACGGATAATTAGCGCAGTGTATCGCTGCAACCAAAATTCTGCGGAAAAGCTTCCATCCACGACTGGGAGAAAGATTGGGCCTGGAATGTCGAGCGCATAAGTGTAACGACCAATCGTATGCACTTTTGCGTGCGTCTCATTCACGTAGGTTAGCTTGTAGTTTCCGAGGGTCATGTGATTTGTGCGAAACCCACCCAAAAAGACTCCCAGCTGATCAGCCCAAGTAGAGAGCACATCAAAGTCAAATAGTGCTGGCGGCGGAGACGGCACTAAAAAAGTCATGAGGCGATGAAAGTCAACGCGAGCATTGACTGGAATAAAAAGCGCGACATTTCCAGCAATGTCCTTTTCCGTTATGGTTTTTGCAAAGGCGTCTACTTGCCCTAGCATGCGCGCATCCTCAATCTGAGCCAGCTCTTGGCGAGACGAAACGGGCGCAGGCCGGTACCATAGAGACAATGGAATAATCAAGAGCCCAAAAATGACAAAAAGGGCAATGGCAACCAAAACAAAACGTCTGATGGAAACTGTGCTTCTGCCATTATTGGCAGATCCTCCTTCTTGCACAATGTTTCTCTTTCCAGACATTTTTTTTTGCTTCTTCTTCTTTTTGCTTTTGAAATCTAAACGTTGCCCCTTTATTAATTCTTGCAAAAAATGAGGGCCTTTGTAATTGGAAGAGTGTCCATGTATGAGCGAAACGATCTTTTTGTTGCTTTCTCTTTGGATTCAGTTAGAGATTATCTTGCAAAAGAGTGGCCGGAGCAAAAATGCTCGCCAGAAGAGATTATTGCAAAGCTAAACAATCGCGAAGCTGCCTATGTTGAATTTCCGCCAAAGCAAGTTGATTGCACCTCCATAAGGGCCATACCTTTGCTTTTGCGTGAGGGAATCAATGGGCAAATTGACTTTTGTCTGGCTCAGCTAGGCAGGGAAGATTTGGATGGGGAATTGCGGAAAAAATACGAGGACCTTTTGGAAAAATTAATTAAGCTCAAAGTCAAACAATAAGATTTAAGAAACTTTGTCCACAAGAATTTTTTCCTTCCTCCAAAATTGCAAAAAAAAAATGAGCGACAGCGTAAATCCTTCCATAAGAAGGCTAGCGGGAGAAGTAAGTCAATTCAAGTCTCGCTTTAAATCCCAAGCACAATGTTACTATTTGTTTGGAATTCTGCTGACTGCCGCTTTGGGAATTAGTATTGCAGGACTAATTTTGGTGAAAACGCAAGCACCACCGGCCCCTCTAGGAGGAGGAGGTAGTGGAGACATTACTAATGGCGCAAATTCGGGGACAAAAGGGGTGGGTGTGTTTGAAGATAAGGTTGGTTCGACTCTTAGATTCCGACATGTGGCTGCTGCAAGCTCAAGAGTCAATGTTGTCCTCGACGCGCCAAATCGAGCGTTAGACGTTGATGTGGTTCCGAATCAATTAGGATCAATTTGCATTGAATCTGGCGCTGGACTTGCAGGAGGACAATGCGTTACCATTGGGTCCAACATGAGCCTTGCGGTGGCTCAAGCTCAAAGTTTCACAACATTATCTGTTTCTCAAACAACTTTTTTGGGCACAAACACTACTTGCGTGAATCCACTGATGCCTTCTTGTTATGACATTTCTTTGCAATCGTGCCCTGGCGGTGCTTTGCAACAAAACTGCCTCCCAGCTACTGCTTTTTTTGATAACTTGGTAGTCAATACTCTTACAGTCAACAGCGGAACTCAAACGTCAACTGGAATTCAGAATTCATCAGCCGCTGTTCTAACTTCTCTTGCTTTGGATGGGCCGATGATATGTTCGTCAAATGGTTCAATTCCACAAGGGTGTTATGATTTAAGCGGCTATGTTTGTCCAAATGGATCTCCTCTGTCTGATTCTTGCATCCCTGCGTCCCTTTCTTTTGCCGATTTGACTTCGACAAACACAATTACAGTCAATAACGTGCAATGCGCTGGTCCTCCGCTTCCTTCGGCATGTGTGAGAACTCCTTACTCTAGTACAATTATTGGCACTCCGACACCGCTAAATCTTGTCAGCGCAACAACTTCAGTCGACCTATTGGGGCCCATTTCTTCTGGTGGATATGACATGTTTGGCATGGTTCTTTTTCCTGTAGACGTGATGCTTTCTTCAGTCACTTTTGGTGGCGTCGTAGGTACATCTTGGACAGAAGGTTGCTTTTCCGTTGAACTTTATTACACAACGGCAGGTGCTCCTTTTGCAACATCTTCCAACGTTTGCTTTAATGGCATTACTACTCAAACAGTTGCGACAAGAGCTATTTTTTCATCTTTGGGGACAATCTCGGGAACTCTCTCAGTCACTGCAGGCACTCCCTTTTTTATTCGTTTACAAACTAGCTCCATGACATGCTCAGATTTGCGACTATCAGTTGTGATCAATGCGCAAACTTGAAAAAAGAAAATTAATTTTTAAATTGCGAAAAACTTGACTACCATGGTAATGTCTCCTGACCATGCAGTGGCGTCGGAGACTGCAATAACGTTGACAGTTGTTGAAGCCAAATTTCTCAAACTCATTGCGTTTTCAAAAACTCGATTCGCGAGAGGCATAGTAGCGTTTGGTGGGAAAAAAAAAGTAGAAAACTCTGTTGTAGCTGCGGGATTAATGTTTGATGAAACCCAAATTTGATTGCCCGAGTTGTCATACATTTGGATTGTAAACTGCCCTGTTGTCCAAGTAACATTCTGACGCATCTCCACGCGAACACGACGCAGAGAAGCAACTGGAAGCGAAAAAATGTGAAAATCAATTAAGCCAGGCTGAGAAAACGCAAGTGTGGTGCTATCGGCATTGAGCTGAACGAACCCAGTTTGAATCACAAGTGCTTCTCCTATTGAACCATCGAGCATGAAACTTCTTCTTACTCCATTGAGCATTGCATAAAGCTGATTATTTGTTCCGTCATATGTATCCGGAGGGACAGCAAGTGCTAGGCCTGCGCTTCCGCCTGCTACTGTTCCAACAGAGGCGAATCGTCCAATTGCAATCCCACCAAAAATACCAGACACTGTGGCTCCTTCTCCAATTGCAATTCCATTATTGCCTGGACAATTAGCAGATCTTCCAAGAGCTATTGCGCTGTCACCTCTGGCTTGAGCACCAATACCAACAGATACGCTAAAAGTCCACGAGCTTGTTCCTGATCCAAGAGAAGTTCCAAAAAGATCAGCGCGGCTAGGACTACCTATCGATACTGCTTGTCGGCCTGCTACTGCTGAGTTGCCAATTGCAATTCCATCTGTCGCAACGATACCAACAGATGTGCCCCAGCCAAAAGAAGGAGATGCGCCGACATTAACGGAGGAAAATTCGATACCTCTTGCAGAAACAACAGTCGGATTTGGGTAAGTTCCGCCCAAATCTCCACCAGCAGGTCCCATTATGAGTGAACTTCCAGAAGAAATACTGACAATTCTCCCGTCTTCACCAACTGTAACATTTGCATTTGTGTACGTTCCCGCCGTAACCCCCGTTGAAACAAGAGCTGGATTTCCAATTGTCCCCGAAAGAACTGCACCTGGAGCAAACGGTTGCGTCGCAACATCCCCAAGGGAAAAAAAAACAAAAAACAAAAGCAGCAACATGTTTTCGCGAAAACTTTTTAAAAAACTAATGGGGGTTCTTTTTGTTTTGATTTTTTATTTCGCAAATGCGGCCGCCAATGACATTATTACTTTGAGCGGAATGATTAGTGAGAGCAAAATTTGCACAGACTTAATTGCAAAAGCTGGGAATGCGCATGACATCAAAATTAGCCTTGACACTACTTGGCAAGCACAAGATAATTTGCTTTTTGAAGTATTTGCAAGAGGGCTTGTGGAGTTAAAGAGACGCTATGCAGAATTCTATGCACCCAACATAACACGTGATTCTGGCTATCAGCTCTTTCGCATCAATGAAGCTAATACGACGCACTCTGTCATTTATGCCAATGTGATTGGCCAGGTCACTGCCGTTCTTTTTCTCAACGATGACGTTGCAGGCGGCGAATGGCAATTCCCACGACAAGAAAACATAACGGTCGCACCCGAATGCGGCAAAATGCTTTTATTCCCTTCCTCTTACACGCACCCTCACTTGATCAAAAGAATTCGCATTGGCGTCGAGACCTTTGTCGTGACTAGCTTCTTTTAGGGGTCGACGCGAATAATGTAACCTCCAACTGTCAATGAAGGCTGAACATTGTTGTGCGCAGCTCCGCTTCCGGCGGAACCTACGTTGATACTACTAAAACCCAAGTTTGAACTGTATGACCTTCGAAAAAGCGTATTGCTTGCCCCATTAAAGCAGTTTGATCCGGAAACATCATCTGATGCAGAAGGCCATGCGTTAATAGAATCTGCAAACCATGGGTAGCGAAAATCTTCATAAGCTCTGATTGGACAGCTAGACGCGTCGCCTGGAATTGTCGTAAATATTCCCGCGGGCGAGTTCTTCAAATACAATGACAGAGGAACACGGACAATTGTGTCATGGGTATGGCCAGTATCAGACGCAGAATGCGTATGGCTGGGCATTTCCGTCGAAAGTAGCGTATGCGTGGACGCCCCTTGGTATTGCCCTCGCGTGGCGAAATTGGGGTCTCCGCTTCTAAATCCAACAGGAACCCTGCCTCTCAGATCAGGCAAGCAAAACTGACCCATTGGAGGAGGCGAAACACAATACACGTCCAACAAGATGGAATAGAGAACGGGGTAAGAAGCAGTGGACAAAAGAGAGCCGTCACACAACAAGTAGCCAGCAGGGATGGAAGTTGAAACGCCACTCCATGCCTTGATTACCCCAATCGCCTCATTTGCCGAAGTAATGTTGGCCAATTGCGCAGCAAGCAAAGCCGTCTGGAGCTCTAGCGCCTCCACTCTATTGACCAAATTCACAAAGGTCTCGTTGAAAGAAATTTGAGTCCCGTTGAGCAAGTTAATGATTGTGTCACCAGATAAGGCAAGGTTTGAAATCAAATCATAAAGGTCTGCGTTGACAGCAATCTGGTTCAAAAGTTGCGCGGCGTGATTTGAAACTGTAATGTCAAGATTGTTGACTGCCGTTTGAATTATTGAACCATCAACAGTGATTTGATTCGACAACATACCAGGATTAACTCCGATTCCACTTTCTCCGTTAAGCAAAAAAGTTCCCATGGAGTCTGGCGCCTGCGCATTCAAGTTGACGACTCCAACATTTGAAATGCTTACGGTGGAGCCAGAGTTGGTAATGTTAATGCCTGAATTTCCAGGCACAATGTCAATGTTGTTTGCATTTGGAGGCAAATTGTTGACAAACTTGACCGTCAACTGAAACATTGCCATTGTGGCAGTGTCATTTGAAATTCTTGCGGCAGCTTCTTCTGCGTCTGCTGCGATCCGCAGCGCCGTCTCATTTGCCAAGTCGGAAAAAAGTTGCGCATCTCCGGCCATACGGGCCGCCACTTCGGCTGCCAAGTCATTTTGAATCAGAGTATCATTTCCAATCCGCCACAATGTCTCTTGCAAAAACTGCGTCTCAAAAATTGTCAAGTTGGATGATTGAATCAGATTCATCAATATGTTGACCTCATTTTGCAAGTTGGTCACATTGTTGATAATTTGCGTATCATTAGAGATGCGCCAAAGGACTTCTTGCCAAAAATTAATTTCAAGCTGCGTCAAATTCATCATGACCCCACTTGCTTTTTGATCAAGCGAAATGAGCGTTTGAGTTATGCTTGTTGAGTTGGATAGCAAGTTAACGTCAGCTTGCAAATTTGACACATTCACCCTGATTGAGTTGATTGTGTTGAGAATTTGCGTAAAGCGCGGGTCGCCTTCAAAAAAGAGGATGCGCCTCTCGTGGTCATTTAGCGTGTTGAATGCAATGGAAGTGTAAACTCCTCCAACAATTGCAACAGCCACAAGCGAAATGACAATCAAAGACTGAATGACGCCAAAAACATTTGAGGCCACAGAGCTTCCGCCCTTTTTAACCAATGCAGAAGTGGTCGAGTCTAAAAGTTCTTCCTCGCTTGGGCCGATGGGCAAATAATCTGGTTGGGCTCTTCCCCCCTTGCCGTTGCGCCTCATAATTTTTTTTTTATTCCGTTATGCCACCGTGCTCCTAAGAGGAGGGCATTTCTTAATTCCTTCAATTAGAATGGAGGGGAGGGAATTTGTCAAAGACTCGGCCTTTGCAAATGGAGAAAAGACCCAAGCCCGCGCAGAAGCCCAGCTTTCATTGAGAAAGCAAAAGCGACAAGAAAAGCTTCGCAAAGGGAGAGAGCTCACTACTTTTGATGCAAATTCAAAAGCCCCAGTTCCAGCTCTTATGAGTCGCTACAATATTTTGGCTCTCGTCAAGGATCAAAAGCATGAGCAATTGGCTATTTTGAGAGGCATTTTGCAACAAATTGATGGAGATCAGCTTAACCAGCTCTACGTCCGTCTAATTACGCCAGAAGTTCTCAATTTGCTCACAAAGTTGAGCTTTGGAAATTTTGGCCACCACTCTATGGATGCGATTGACTGCTTGATTGTGCTTACATGGCATACGCATCATTTTGAAATTAAGCAAGCGGCAGCTCTGTTCCAAGAGTGCAACTTTCTCAATCTCTTTTTGCAACGCCTTTTGGCCCCATCAGAGCCTTCTCCTCAAATGGAAAACAAAATGTGGTTTCTTTTGTCCAACATTCTCATTACGTGCCATGAGACTACTGCTGACATTATGAGGCACCCGTTAATGACGCAGCATTTTTTTCCCAGAGCAAATCACAATTTTGCCACTGGTGATCTTTTGCGGTGCGAAGGCATTTATGCCATAATCTGCGGTGTACTTCGCAAGTCAAATTACAAAAGCGACAGGCCTCTCCCTTTTGACCTGCAATTTGCAGTCATTGCCCTCCAGTATCTGAAGCAGTATTTTTTCCTTTTGCCTGTGGAAAACATAAGGGACCACAGCGAGGATGTCGCAGAAAAGGCAATTGAGTGCGTCAATCGCACGCGCAACGCCTTTCAGTATTTTCTTGAAGAAGGTGCTGAAAAGCTTTTGGAAGCCATTGATGCGCGCGTTTTCTTGGTAAAACTTAAAAGCATGTATTTTGCATGCGGAAGTGACTTGCGCACCCACCTCCCTCGAGAGACGCTTGGCAATGTTCAATTCGCCTGCATCAGCTTTGCCTCTTCCTTTATCGCCTGCAGATACCCTGTCGATTTTGACATTTCTGATTTTTTCAAATCATGTGGGGCGTTGCAGCTTGTCAAGGCCGCCTGCAATCATATGCATGACTCTAGCATTCGCAGAACAGCTCTCGTGGCATATGGAAACTATGTCTCTTCTGGTTTTCAATACATTGTGGAAGAGATTAACGATGGGCTCTTTAACCTCATTCGCTCTTCTCTCGAGTCTGGTTCAATGCCCATTAAGGAGGCGGCCTCCTATGTGGTTGTCCAAGTGGTCATTGTATGCCAAACGGAGCGAGAGAAAGTTCTCCAGGCACAAAATGTCATTCGCAGACTTGTGGAAGGCGATAAGGTGCTCAACACTCTCGCAGAGCTGGTTGACATTGAGCGATTCCACAACTACACGCTGGCGGCAGACGCAGTGACGGCCATTTATTATTGCGTCATGTGGAACAAGGAGGTAACTCTCGCAGCGCTCGAAGATGCGGTAGGTGACCCTGAAGAACTCCTTTTTCGTGTCAGCATGCTCGCTCATCAAGTCAAAGAGGGCGACGTGGGTGATGACTTGATTTACCAAAAGATGGTCAAACACGCAGAAAAGCTGCTCAGCATTTTGCAAAAGGAAAATTCCATCATGGATCTTTCAGAGTATGACTCGTCGCAGGTTGCACCAGATGGGACTTATGTGGGCAACTTTAAGTTTTAAAGAAAGAATGAAAGACCCTTATGAAAAAAATTTGACCAAATGAAGAGGGGAAAAAATGGATGAGCGGAGACCATTGGTGCGACGTTCTGCTCAGCCACTAACGTCCACTCAAAAGAGTGTATTGATGCAGTGGCAATTTTATTTGTCAATTGGCATCGCTGCTGTTGCTACCGTTTCTTTTGGTGTTGTTCTCTACTTTGTTGTTCAAACATTTAACTCTACATCTCGCTTGGTGCCCAATGTGATTTCGCTTCCAATTGGACCTTCCTGCCAAAATGATTCGCAGGCAGAAGTGGAGAGGGCAAAAGCCTATCAGGTCAGATTGGATGCTGCATTTTATCATTACTCACAACCAGTCCCCTGCCATGTGAATAACGGAGACATTAACTTGCCTCTCCATTATGCTTCCTTTTCAAAAGGGTTGCCTCACGATTCGCTAGGCCACGTAGACTCCAACGCATTTTCCGCACTACAGAGGGCTCTTTCGAGTGGTTTGCCTTCTGACTTTGATGCAATACCACTTGGTGTTGGCGCAGTGCGAAAGCTGGTGAATCCACAAGCTGGGTTTGCTACGGTAATGGAAGGAAGAGCGCCGCATGGCTTTTATCAACAGCCACACCCAAATTTTAACTCTGCAGAAGCTGCCGCCAATATGATTGAGCTTTATTGGATGGCGTTGGCCCGTGACGTTAAATTTGCCGATTATGGAACAAGTCCGATTGCAGCAGCTGCAGTTGCAGAATTAAGCGGGCTGCAAGATTATCGGGGGCCACCCGTTAGTGCTGCTACGCTTTTCCGAGGGGTCTCGCCTGGTTGCCTCGTAGGACCCTATGTGAGTCAGTTTCTTTACTTGCCCATTCCATTTGGGGCCAACTCAATTTCGCAAAAGATGGACCCCCCGACCCCTGGGCAAGACTTTATGACAACTTTTAGCGAATATTTGCGCATTCAGAATGGGCTCGCACCAGCTGGCGTAATGACATATGTGGGCACTCCGAGATACATAATCACAGGGCGTGATTTGGCAGCTTGGGTTAGAATCGACGTAAGTGGAATTTTCTTTTTTTTTTCATTGTGAATTAATTTTTTTTCGCAGGTTTTGTTTCAAGCCTATTTTCACGCCATGCTTTGGCTTCTTGGAAATGGCGCTCCGCTCAAACCAGGCATTCCTTACCAAAATAGCCATCCAAATCAAATGGCTTTTGGCACTTTTGGCGCTCCTGACGTTGCCTTTTCTGTCGTGCAGCCTGCCACTGCTGCCCTTAAAGCCGTGTGGTTTCAAAAGTGGCGTGTTCACATGCGTTTGCGCCCAGAAGCTTTTGGCGCTCGCATCCACAACAACAAGACTGGCGCCTACACTTACCCACTTCATTCTGATTTGATCAACTCTGCTGCCATTACGCAGGTGTTTACCACGTTTGGCACTTACCTTTTGCCACAAGCCTACCCAGAGGGATCTCCTCTACACCCTTCATATGGTGCTGGACACGCAACCGTAGCAGGTGCTTGCACAACCATGCTCAAAGCGCTCTTTCAAGAAGATTGGGTCATTCCTAGCCCCATGATTCCCGACTCGACAGGGGCAAATTTGGTTCCCTATGTCGGGCCCGCGCTTACGGTTGGTGGAGAATTGAACAAGCTCGCAAATAATGTTGCAATTGGGCGTAACATAGCTGGAGTGCACTATTTGGATGATGCACGCGAAAGCCTCAAACTCGGCGAGCAAGTTGCAATTGAGATTTTGCGCGACAAGAAAAAGACCTTTAATGAGCCTTTTGGTGGCTTTTCATTTATTGGGTTTGAAGGAAATACAATAAACATTTGAAATAAAATGTTGCTCCTTCTTTTGCTCTTTGCTTCGCTTTCTTCTTGTCAAAACCTTATTGACCAGTTGAGGCAAGAGACTACATCCGCAATTGAACGGCTTGGCTCAACAAGGGTTCCCTCTTTTGAGGTGTTGATTGAACCTTTTTCTGAGGCATTATTTCTGGCGGCCCAAGGCGGAGCATCTTGCTTTTCATATGCTCCATACAATTATGCCTTCTTTCAGCAGCTCTCTAGTGTGTCTGAAGATTTTTCAAACATATGGCCACTTTTGTATCGTTCCGACATTATTAAATCAATGGTGGATCAAGAAATTCAAGCTTTCCCAACTTATTGGGAAAAGGTGCACCCCGAACTCGCCATTGCATTTGATGAAAGAAGTGGCCTTTATTCGGTTTGCTGGAAACAAAAAGAATGAAAAGGGGCTTTCGCATTTATTCTGATCAAAACGAGTCCTTGGGATTTGTAGAGTCACAAGAGCCTCTCTTGCCAAAAGATATCCTCTTGCGCTTTGAAAAAAATGCTGGCGAATTTTTTTTTCGCGACGGGACTGAGCGGATTGTGCGAGATGACGAACTAGTTCAATGTGGAAGTGTTTTGATTTTATGCGCACATGCCCGCGCTAGCGGAGAAGACGCCAAAGTCAATGCCCAACCTAGTTGCGTCTGGGTACGGCTTGAAGGCTCGACTGCCCGAATTCAGCTTAGGCCAAGCCTTGAAACATGCAAACAAGTGCAAAAGCACTTGGTAGAGACATTTCAGCTCAAGCCAACAGGAGCCATTCAAGGAGTAGGGGCAAATGAAAAGCTGCAGGCTGGCAAGTCATACAAATGGGTCGAATGAAATTCATTTTTACTTGTCATTTTCGACAGCGTTGCTTTTCCCACGCTCAACGGCGTCTTGTGCAAATTCAGTTCCAGGACCGAACTCAACATGCTCAGTTAGAAGCCTCTTAATCTCTTCCACGTTTTTTTCACAAGCTTGAACGTGTTGCTTCAAGTCTAAAATTTCTTCAGACAGTTGCACTTGATAACTGGAAAGCCGTTTGATTACCGTGCCTTGCAATTGGATTGCACAATTCACTTGGCGAAGCAAGATTTCAATTTCGCTCAACATTTGTCGTTCGCTTCTGTCATCCTCTTCACCTTGGAAAATACGCGGCCCCCAATAACGAAAACTCATTTTTTTTTCTCTTATGAGGGCCGCTGTTGAACATCATTCTGAACTTTTGCTTGGCACACTTGAGGCCGTATTTCCTGACCAGTTTCCCACGCTGAAAAAGCTCGTGGAGAACAACACAAAATCGCTTTTGAAACAACTCGATGCAATCAAGGAAGATGTCGAGAGCAGCAGCAGCAGCAGCAGCAGCAGCAACAGTGAAGAAGAGGAAGAGGAAGTTGAGATGAAACTTGAAGAAGACTCTTCCTCTTCATCTTCTTCAGAAGAAGAAGTTCCTCCCAAAGAGGAAGAGGATGAGGATGAGGAGGATGTTGACTTTGTTGTCGACGATCGAGCAAAACTCAAAAAGTATGACGCAAAAACCTATGACAAGTGGGTGCTTGAAGGCTTGACAAAGGGAATGACTTTTCAAAGAGAGCGAAAGCGCATCGATCGCTTTGATCCTTCTTCGTCTTCTTCACCAGAAGTGCATGAAGTGGAAGTCATTGCAGACGAAGGTTTGTGCATCACAAAGGCTGATCGCGATAGCTTTGCACATTTTGTTGCAAATTTGCACAAGGACCAAGATGCTTACTTTTCTGAATTTGCAGCAAAAAACAATTTTTATCGTCGTCGTTTTGGCGACGCGCTTGATGTCATGATCAACAACACTGGCTTTGAGCATCCCAAGGCACTAAGCACAGTCCGGACCATTTTGGATTGGGCTTGCTCTGACGCGAGCGATCAAGTGTCCGTCGTGACTGGCGTTCACAACAACTCCCATAGCAAGTGCTGTTTTTGCAATCTTCCTCGGGAATGTCTCGCCCAAGTGATTGTTTCCCAGAGTCGCTTCCCTCTCGGAATGAGTTGCATGCGCATTTGCAAGGCCATTATTGCTTTTGGCAATGCTCTCTGGAAAGCAGACGGAACCAAGGACTCTCTCCACTTGGTCGATCGCGCCTTTAACGACATTATCAATGCCCAAGCATCCAAGAACAAGAAACAAAAAGTTTGAAAAAAAAAAACTTTTATTTTTTTTAAAAAAAAAATCAACCAAACGATGGCTAAAATGCAAAAAAAGTCAATTAGCTTAGTCAACGTTGAGCGAGTTATGAAAAACAAAAGAAAATAAAAGGAATTATTTTTT
>CAYXKP010000037.1:0-30784 GCA_964465695.1 uncultured Nitrospira sp. | reverse complement strand
GGTCCCGCCCCTCGGCATACAGAAAGCCCTCGGTAACATCCTGCGGAATCAGGGCTGGCTGCAACGTTCCAGTCAGGCGACGATCGTCATGAAAGAGTTCTCCACGGTCTTCGGCTCGAAGCCAACACCACAAGGCAGCCGGTGTCGAAGGGACCGCCAACCCGCTCTCAAACCGTGTGGGCAACAGCCGTAATCTAGGGATTTGTCTTTGGAGAGCCTGGACGAGGGGCGCGCCCACTCCAACCACCATTCGTACACCATCAGCAAACGCTTGCAGTGCCTTGAGGGCCCGAGGGAGATCGGCCGCATCATGAATAACAAACTCCAAATAGCGGGCGACTTTTGGGAGTGGGGCAAGGATTCCTGACTGCACGATCATCATTCCTTTTATTGCATGTGTGAGTACACGCCCTCATCTGTCACGATGAGTCAACCTCGGTCGCGCGCAGGAATCTTGTGCAGCGAGACGGCATTGATGCAAAACCGCAACCCTGAGGGCTCCGGCCCGTCGGGGAATACATGGCCAAGGTGAGCATCGCACACATTGCAGGTCACCTCGATCCGGTGCATGCCGTGGCTGATATCTTGATGGTAGGCCACGAGCCCTGGAGAGACCGGTTGTGTGAAACTAGGCCACCCTGTGTTGCTTTGATACTTGGTCGCCGCATCAAAGAGCTCGGTGCCGCAACAAAGACACTCATACCGACCCGGCTCGAACAATCGACAGAGCTCTGAACTGTGGGCCTGTTCGGTCCCCTTCAGGCGGGTAATCCGAAATTGCTCGTCGGTAAGCAGCTCACGCCATTGAGCTGCTGTTTTGTCGACGCGACGTGGGGGGGATGGATTGCCGTGTCGGGCCCAATGCGTCACCTCATTCCACGTCAGAACGTCAACCGATGGGAGACCATGTTTGTGATGATTTTCGTCTTCGGCCATCTATGCCTCCTCAGTAACCCTATGGAACAGTGCCCTACATCACCTTTTGTGCCAAGTGAGGATTTGAGGGCAAGCCCACGTCATGTGTTTCAGGGACAGTAGATAAAGGAAGGTCTGATAAATTCTGTTTTTTGGCCAACAAGCTCTCAAAACATCGGAGATTTGATTGGCCTGCGGTTAAAAGTCCGAATAAATCAGACCTTCCTAAGCTGAAATATTGAGACCGTGATCTTCTGCTCAGCCTTGGCAGATGGCACATGTCATACGCCAACTGCTTAGCTTTGTCTGTCATGTAGATGACCATCTAACAGCTTACTGAATGCCCTTCGTTCATCCTTCGAGAGCCTCAGGATGACTCGGGTGAGCATTGAAACTATTAGAGTTTTCCGTTCGTACTGAGCTTGTCGAAGCACACACATTGAGTTTTTCAGCAGGCTGCTGGAAGACGTTCGACGGACCGATTGTAAATTCCTCGGGGTTCTCAGCGTCCTTCTGCTAAACGACACTGTCCCTGATCATGGTGATGAGGAACTTGTGTCACCTCAAGTGGTAATCCTTCTTCGACCGCTCGTCGAGTGGGCGCATATTCCTCTTCGATCCAACGCATCCGCATCTGCTTCAACCGTCCCGATTCTTCTAAACGAAAGAGTAAGTTGTTCAAGAACCATTGGAGGCGATGGTGCTCGTCGGTTGTCACGATCGAGAAATCCTCACTCGTGAGAATCACAGGCGTCTCATCACTGCGCGTCAACAATCGCCAGTCCTGCCAGACTCGTGTTGTCGCGTATTTGAGGATGGAATGCTCAGACAAGATGACATCAATTCGTGGTGTTTCCGCTTCGATCGCGGCAGGCAGAGAATCGCAGAGGATTACGGAGCTTGTATTAAGGTTGGCTTGAGCATACAGGTGAGCCGATCTGCCCTTCTGAACGGCAACGGTTAATCCGGTCAGTCCTTCTCGTACAGCCGCTAGGGTGTCCCGATTCTCGGCTTGTTTTTGGAATTCTGCTCGAAGGCGGTCTTCTATCTGAGCATGGCGAACAATGGCGGCAATCCCGTCGTTTCGGAAGTATGGAGCCGAAAACCACAAGCCTGGAGGCTTTGTGCCGGGAACAGTTCCGCTTACGGACGAGACGAAAAGATCGAGCTGTTCTTCTTTCATTTTGATGAACAGGTCCGGAAATCGAGTCACATGCAGGGTTGGAACGACGGAAGTTGGTGCCCCGCAATGAGCAGACAACGCATCGGCAACCTCACGGATGAGTTCGATGTCCAGACCCGTCACCCTAATACCCTCGTCGGTGTACATAGCAGGAAAAATGAACGGTCGAAAGGGTTCGACGGCAATGCCAACGCGTAACCGTCCCCGTGCACAGATGGCGGACAGCTCATCACGGGTCAATGGATGGACCAGAGTGATTGCATCGTAGATCACTCCGCAACCCTGCAAGAAGACTACGACTAACAACAGCAGAATGTTGAGATTGACGCGTACGCTGATGGTTCTTTTCATGGAACGAACCAGTGACATAAATGTTAGAGTCGAAACCCGATCGGAAACAGCCATTGCTCAGACAGATCAGACTTACCCCTAAAGTCGATCTCAAACCGCGTGTATTGAAGCCCCATGTCGACCGACAGCCCATGAGTCACCGGGAACCGCACTCCGACCTGCCCGCCGTAGAGATACCCAGGGGAATGTTCACCGCGTCCAGGCAAGGTCCCGCCCAACATGGCGCCAACGTAAGGCACCGCTCGATTTTCCAGCGGTCCGAAGAGCACATGTCGGATGGCGCGATTGAGCGGCTAGGTTTTTGGGAAATCCAAGATGTCGATGAAATTATTCCACCGGGGGTTGAGGTACAGCGAATGCTGATCCGTGGTGAACGTTGGGGTGTGATGGCTGTAATACTGGTAGATGGTTCTCACTTCGAACGGCCCGTACTGAAGGGCAGTGAACCCTGCTTGAAGCATGAGGACCCGACGGGTCGGCGCAAACGTGCGGTGGTTGAAGGATACATCGAAGTTAAAGGGCCGGAGCGGGAGGATGTTGAATGTGGCTTCCTGGGCAGCGATCTCCCGCGGGAGCACTGCCGCGAGAAAAACTATTCCAACAAAGAACCCGGTGCTATACGCCTTCCGTACCCTCGAACCCCTGCGCACCACGGTGCGCCATGCGTCAGCTATGTGATTCATACCTGCAGAATGTCATCACCTAATTTAAGAAGGCGTAATGCACTGTTCTGGCAGATGTGTACCAGTCACGGACTATGGCAGTCTGTCTCCTAGATGACAGACACGTACGATGAACCTGAGCTAGACATGTGGATCATTCAATGGTGCGGAAGGGGCTATATGTCAGTCCCGTTTATGAGTTGAGAGGGCGATTGTGTCGGGGAGTCGCTTGAGAAGACAATGAAACTTCCTCTTCCAATTACAGCGTCGCTTCGTACCTCATGTGAGCAGCTACGACCGGTTCGCAGACTCACGCTAAACCACGGCGGGACTGTGTACAAGGCCCTCCGTGTTGGCCGAACATACCTGGTGGAAGAGGGGTGTGTCCGCCTCATCCTTATCGATAAGGACGGTCACACCAACTTCTGCCATCTGATTAGCACCGGAGGAATATTTGGGGATCTGCCGTTTGTTCCCATTACGTCAAAACAGGTCGAGCATGCGGTGGTGAGCGGATCGGCTTCTCTCTTGGAGATGTCTCGTGTTGCGTTGGAAACGGAAGCGGAACGTAACCATGAGTTCAATCTGATCCTTCTGAAAGCATACGGTACGTTCCTCAGCTTCCGAGAGCGACGGCTGCAGTGGCAGCTTACCAGTCCATTGATACGTCGGACGGCTCTCGCCCTCACCGACCTTCTGTACTTCGGTGCAGAGCCATGTCCCCATGGGCCTGGTTACATGATCTCGATTCGGATGACACAGGAGGACTTTGCTGAACTGCTGGGCGTGGCGCGTCAAACCTTGAACGCGATTCTAAAAGAATGGAAGGAACAGAACGTCGTGTCCTATACCAGATCCTGTTTTTGCATTCGCAACCCAGAGATGCTCCAGAGGATTGCATCTTAGCGCTTGCACGTCGGGACGTTTCGTATGAAAGGGCACCGGTTTCATGTCAGGAATGTCTTGGCGTGGATATCGGCGGAGACAACGCGGCGAATCGTCCCACTCGGCAGATTCAGACGAACGTGGAGGATGGAGGGTATCGCACAATAGAGGTGGCTGATCCTCGATAATTGGTGACCGATTGATTCTGATCCTTGATCGTCACGGCTCAGCTACTGGTTCATTTTCAGTCGTAAGACACCATCACGAACCCTGCTTTATGAAAATTCCAGACCCGTTATCGACCAGGCTTCTCGCTGCTCTCCAGAAAGTCCGTCCCATCCGACGGCGAACACTGAAGGACAAGATGTTCGTGTATGAGTCCTTTCGGCCTGGGACAACCTATGCCATCGAAGCTGGGTATGTGCGGATTGTATCCGCCGAGGCCAGTGGCCGATATTTCACCCGTTTCTTGTTAGGCACTGGGGCTCTCTTGGGAGACCTTCCTTATGGTATTGCGACCTTCCAAAATGCAGAATCGGCTGTCGCAAATGGAACGGCCATTGTGCTCGAACTTGATCGATCAGGTGTAGAACGGGCCTCCAAAGCCGATGGGTCTCTGCGTCAGGTGCTTCTGGAGACGTATGCTCACCAATTGCATTTCCTCGATCGGCGGCTGCAGTGGCAATTGACCTCGCCGTTACTGCGGCGAGTTGCTCTAGTGTCCTGTAACAACTGAGTGTGTACTGATTCGTCGAGACGGATCACAGTATTTCCACTTCACGATCTTGGGAGCCTTATTGTAGTGACGGATGTAGCGCATGAGCTTGTGGGCGAGGTCTTTCACCGAGGTGAAGACACCCCGCGCAATGACGTCGCGTTCGATCTTGCCAAACCACAGTTCGACTTGATTGAGCCACGACGAATAGGTGGGGGTAAAGTGCAACCGCACGTTGGTGTGCTGAGCCAGGAAGTCCGCCACTCGCGTGGTCTTGTGCGCCGAGAGATTATCGGCAATCACATGAATCTCTTTGCCCATGGGCTGGCTCGTCACGATGTCGGTCAGAAAGGCGACGAATTGCTCGGAGGTATGGCGCACGGTGGTCTTTCCGAACACTTCGCCGGTCTTGGTATTGAAGGCTGCGTAGAGAGACAGCGTGCCGTGCCGGTAATATTCGAACCCGTGCCGTTCCGCCCGCCCCGGCGACAACGGCAGCACCGGATCCTTGCGGTCTAGGGCCTGGATCGCCGTTTTCTCGTCAACACAATACACTGCCGCCTGCTGCGGCGGGTTTAAGTAGAGGCCGATGATGTCAGCGGCCTTGCTCTCGAACTCCGGGTCGTTGGACGCCATATAGCGCTCCAGCCGGTGGGGCTTGATCCCATGCTTCATCCAGACTCGTGCCACTCGCATGTGACTGACTCCGAGGTGGGCCGCGAGTTTGCGGGTACTCCAGTGCGTTGAGCCGTCGGGCGGCGCGCGCCGCGTGGTCTCCAGGATGCGGGCTTCGGTCTGAGGGGTGTGTCGCAGGGGAACTTGTCCACGATGCCGGCTGTACAGCCCCGCCAACCGTTCCGCAGCAAACCGCTGGCTCCAGGTCGCGACAAAGCCACGACTACACCCCAAGGCGTGACACACGGAATCCCAGGTCGCCCCCGCAGCCCGGAGCAGAATCGCGCGGGCTCGCCGTGCATCTTCGGCCCGTCCGGTCCGGCTCCTCGCTCGTCGGGTGAGTTCCATCCGTTCACGTTTCGTCAGGACTATCGTGTTTTCCATGAACACGATTATAGTCTATAAATGGGTGGTACAGTCCACTAGTTCTCACTGATCTCATGTGCTTCGAGGGACAACCCTGCAACCACGGTGTCGGCTATGTCGTGGACGTTCGGATGACGCACGAGGAACTTTCTGAACTGGTTGGGGCTTCTCGTCCCAACGTGAGTGCCATTATGAAAACTCTGCGTGACCAAGGCGTCCTCTCCTACAGACGGGCCCATGTCTGCGTGCGAGATCTTGACGCTCTCGGCCGTCTTGCCTCATCTGATTTCAGTCCGATCAACGCCCAACAAGATTTGTCGTCTACATGACAGAACATCGGAACGATAACGTATAATCTACACTGTCATTCAGTCGTTCTGTACATTGGAGTGCTCGTAACCGACTTTAATGAAAGGAAGGAATTATGAAAAGAATATTGTTCGGGGTTGTTGTGTTTGCCTGCGGCGCTGTGTGGTTGGCAGGATTATCGAATGCAGAGTCAGAGAAACCATTTGCGCCGAACGTCGACGTCACGACGGGCGCTCTTCGCGTGCCAGACAACTACACAGAGTGGCCCACGCTCGGCACCTGGGCCCATGCAAACACCGATGACAAACTAGAAAAGTCAGGTCCTGGCCTTCATGAATATCACACGGTGTATACGCAACCATCTACGATTGCCCATTATAAAAAGACGGGACAATTTCCGGATGGCGCTGTGTTGGTGAAAGAACTCTTGAATGCTGAAACGATGGCGATGACCACGGGGCCTGCGGTCGGTCATGCGACGACACTCAAGGGCTGGTTTGTGCTCGTACGCGATACCAAGGGACGGTACAAAGATTCGATGGTGTGGGGAGATGGATGGGCGTGGGGCCTCTTTAATAAGGGCGACATGACTCACTCTGTCACTAAGAACTACAAAATCGAATGCATCCCCTGCCATATCCCCGCCAAGAGTTTGGCTCCCGCCAATGCGGCGGATGCGGATAAGTGGATTTACACGCTTGGCTATCCTATTTTGCAAAAGCAATAATTCCACCTGGTTGCTTGTGCGGTAGCCTTCAATAGAAATTTAGTGAACGTGGCGATCTATCGCAATATTCTTAATGACTACGTACATTCAGTTTGACAATACCTATGCCAGGGAACTTGAAGGCATGTATGTTCCCTGGCATCCTGCCAAGGTCACTTCGCCCAAGCTTCTTCAAGTAAATAGCAGTCTTGGCTTCCAGTTGAACCTGCCTATGGATGTGCTGAGCGAACCAAGGGGCAGCGCAATCTTTTCTGGGAATGAAGTCCCGACCGGAGCAGCCTCCCTCGCTCAGGCCTATGCGGGCCATCAGTTTGGGCAGTTCTCACCACAGCTTGGAGATGGGCGAGCTCTGTTGTTGGGGGAGGTGATAGGACAAGACGGACGTCGTGTTGATCTAGCTCTTAAAGGATCTGGGCCTACTCCATTTTCTCTTGGCGGTGATGGGAGGGCGGCGGTGGGTCCGGTGCTCCGAGAATATCTTGTCGGGGAATTTATGCATGCCGTTGGCATTCCAACCACTCGTGCTCTTGCGGCGGTCTGGACTGGTGAACTCATTCATCGTGAACGGCCGTTGCCGGGAGCCGTGTTGACGCGTGTGGCGGCAAGTCATCTGCGCATCGGCACCTTTGAGTTCTTTGCGGCACGTGAGAAACCGCATGATATACAACGACTCGTGGACTATACGATCCGACGGCATGATCCTCACCTCGCCGACCATCCTGATCGTTATCGTGAATGGTTTCGGTCCGTAGCAGACCGACAAGCACGTCTTGTTGCCCAGTGGATGCTGGTTGGTTTTATTCATGGCGTGATGAATACGGATAACACAACCATCTCTGGTGAGACGATTGACTATGGACCCTGTGCGTTTATGGAGGCGTATAACCCGCAGGCGGTCTTTAGTTCTATCGATACAGGGGGACGATATGCCTACCAGAACCAGCCGTCCATCCTTCGATGGAACTTAGCGTGTCTTGCTGAAGCCGTTGCCTCGTGCATGAATCAAACATCAGGTCGATCTGGAGTCGATCCCTTCATGGAAATTGTGGAGGACTTTCCCGGTCGTTATCAAGACTATTGGCTCAGCGGCGTTCGGATGAAACTCGGTCTTGCTGCCAGTGAGCAGGAGGATGATGCGCTTGCAAAGGAATGGTTGGCATTGCTCAACACCCAAGCCGTCGATTACACGCTTGCTTGGCGATATCTCGCCGACGCCGTACAGGGAAACGATCGTCCGCTTCAGGCAATGTTTCACGACCCTGTAGCGCTTTCATTATGGCTTGAGAAATGGCGCATGCGTCTTGACCGTGAGCCCCTCGGATCAGAAATACGAGCTGCGGCCATGCGGTGCGTCAATCCTCTGTACATTCCCCGAAATCACCATGTTGAGGAGGCACTGACCGCGGCGACGGACTATGCTGACCTTGCGCTGTTTGAGCGGCTCTTAACGGCAGTTTCTCGGCCATTTGACGAGGATCGTACGCTGAACAATTTTGCCGTTCCCGCCCCAGCTGAAGTCACCGCTTGCTATAAAACATTTTGTGGCACGTAATAATGTGGTGTTTCTATCGACAATTTCAGAATTGTAGCCCTAGATCGAATAACAAGACCAACAGAATGGCCTCAGATCTTAGGGCGGACCTTGGCTTGCTCTCTCTTTGTATAGTCTGTTCTGGATTCACACTGACAAGATAAGGGGCATCAGATGAGTGAAACGGAAACGGTCATATTAGCTGGCGGTTGCTTCTGGGGCATGCAGGATCTCATCCGCAAACTGCAAGGAGTGGTTTCGACACGGGTGGGCTATAGTGGTGGCGATGTGTCGAACGCCACGTATCGCAACCATGGAACACATGCCGAAGCCATCGAAGTCGTATTTGACCCAGGACAACTGACATTCCGCGCCTTATTAGAAGTCTTTTTCCAAATCCATGACCCGACAACGTTGAATCGTCAAGGTAATGATCGGGGGACTTCTTATCGGTCGGAGATCTATTACACGCTAGAAACTCAACGCCGTGTGGCGGAAGAGATCATCGCTGCAGTCAACGCATCAGGACGTTGGCCTGGCAAGGTCGTGACAGAAGTTCAACCGGCCGGTCCATTTTGGGAGGCAGAGCCTGAGCACCAAGACTATCTTCAGCGATACCCCCACGGGTATACGTGTCACTTTCCAAGACCTCAGTGGAAGGTACCGCCTCGAGCAGCTTCTTGATGAGAGGGATCCTGTCATTGCGTGTGAGGTGACTTGCGGCAACCGTCGAGCCATTCTATTCGAAGCCTGAGAGGGCCATACGCCCGTCTGTGGGCGTCGAATGCATGCTCCGCATCCATTGCCGATCATGATCGAGAGGTGGCTCCGGAGGACCACAAATGGAAAGTCGCACGGAGATCAACCATCACCCTGAGGACTGATACAGGTCAAAGGTGCTCGGACTCAACGGGATGCCTACTAAGGCTTCTGTAACAATAGGAGTGCACGATGAATCCAATGAGGACAAAACAGAACGTGGTAGCAACGATTGCCGTAATCCTCTGGCTTATCCCATTCAACCTGCAGGCCGTAGCGGCCGACTCCGAGGGGGGGCCAAACAGTTCGTGTGTCCAACCAAGGAAAACAGCAACCGCCCCTGAAGACGTGTTGACAAAGACGAATCCCTTTCCTGTATCCAGTGAAGTTCTTCAGGCGGGGAAGGAGCTGTATCTTCGTGAGGCGAAGCCCATGGCGTGCGCGTTGTGCCACGGGAAGAAGGGTGAGGGAAAAGGACCGGTCAGCGGGAATATGGTCCCGCCAGCACGCGATTTCTCCTGCGGCGCAATGATGCGCGAGATCTCTGATGGACAACTGTTCTGGATTACCAAAAACGGTTCCCCAAGCACAGGGATGATTGCATACCCTGAGTTATCGGACGACGAGGTGTGGCGTCTCGTTCACTATATGAGAAGCCTCGCAAAATGAAGGAAGACCTTCTTCCATAGGTAACTCAAGACTTTGCCGGACAAGGAGCGACCCCTCATCGGATTCCGGTAACCTTAGCCCTTCAAGATACCGCGAGACTGAGCCTGCGTGGACTCGTGTTGCCCCTCATAGCTCCACCTCAGACATCCTCAAGACCAGGTTTGTTCCCCTGAAACTCGGTTGCGGCGGTTGATTTCAGAGGGAGCAGTCCGATCGAGATACGAGCCAACTTTTTATTGCTTGTCATAAACATGACAGAGAAGTGTTCGCCCGCCATGTAGAGTAAAAACCAATTTCGCTACACCTGGCTTAATGACCTATAGATGCGTAGGTGGAGGGTCCGCCGTACGGAACCTGCTGGATCTCTCCAGCACATGAGATCCAACAGCCAATCGAACAACGGGAAAGGACTTTTTGTGTATTCAACCCATCGCGTGATGCTCTCGTCAGGTGAAGGGCTATAGGTCTTGCCATTCCGTAATGCCTTGAATGCAAAGAGGTGACCTGCGTGAAACTGCCACGAGCGACATGGTGTGGATGGTCGCTTCTTTCTCTATTGTTGTTTTGTTCACAAGCCGAGGCTGAGACAGGTGCCCCATCTGAATCCGGATGGCATGTCGGCGGAGAAATGAATGCGTTTTACACCGACGACGTCTCTGTTTTCTCAGCCTCACAACGGTTGTCGTTGCGAGAGGATCCCACACAACCATTAATCACGGCAGCCCGTCAAGGTGCGAGCGGAGTATTCGAGCCCGTTGCCTACCTCACGCGATCATTTCAGTCAGGCTGGGGGAATACAGAGCTAACGGCACGCGCACAGGGGTTTGTGTTTACGGACCATACGGAATTTTCTCACGGCACCTATGGAGCACAGCTTGCTCACATGCTCTCTGGCGAAACCATTTTCAGGATGCGGTATCACTATGGCCCGCGCATGCTCTTAGGCAATCACGTCGAGAGTCAGTTGGAGCCGTTGGGTTTAGGCATTGGGAAAGAGTACGTGACGACGCATTTTGGAACAGCAGAGCTGGAGCGAAAACTTCTCGAGAATCTCAGCATTCGCGGTCTCGCCCGATATGGAGATCGATCGTACAACGACAGTTTTTCACATCGGGACACACGCTTTTGGACCCTCGGGACTCACCTGGAGTGGGAAATCAGGCCAGGAATCGGATTCATAATCGGTTACCACTACGAACGAGGGTTGGCAGAGGGTAGAAAGACTCCACAGCGGGGAGAGGATATCTCTTTCTTCACGCACTACGTCGAAGCGGAATTGGAGGTTCAAGTGACTGACAAAGTAACCGTGAGGGGAGGCTTTGATGTGGAACGAAACACCTTCACCTCGGGTTTCCCCGATGATGATTTTCGGGGTGCGCACGAAATGATTTACCAGGGAGAAGCGGCGGTCAGATACCAGCTCACCGAGGCTCTCGCGTTCACAGTCGGCTATATACACGGGCAAAGGAAACTGAGTTTTGAAGAAGAAGCAAGCAAGATAAATATCGTCTCATTTGGTAGTGTTTTCAATTTCTGATTTCATAGCGTAGCACAAACCTGGGCCATAAAATTGTATTTCTGTTTTTCCCACAAGCAGAAATAGAATATATCGCTGATCTGGCAGCATGGGCCCCTGCCTGAAGACGGGGCTTATTCAGAACGACGCACCCGGGTCTGCCGCCTGTGCTTGGGATGTTCTAATTCGACTCGAACCGGCCGCCCAAGCGCCGCGGCCATATTCACGAGTGCATCCAATGAAAAACGAGAGATTCGTCCGCGGAGGAGATCATTGATCCTCGGCTGCGTGACCCCACATTTGGCACCTGCTTCCATTTGAGTCCACCCGTTCTCCTCAATGACCTCGGTGATCTGCCGCATGAGCCCAGATCGCGCACGCAAATTCGCCACCTGTTCGGGTGTATCGGCCAAGGCATCCCACACACTCTTGAAACTGTGGATCGTCTTAGTCATGACTCCCTCGTCTGAGTTCAGCGTACCGCGTTCTCGCCAGCTCGATGTCGCGCTCGCTCGTGGCCCGGGCTTTCTTCTGAAACGCATGGAGCACGTACACGGCCACTGCGAACCGAGCAACGTAGCGCACGCGATTCCCTTGATCCCCAACACCCGACTCCCACGCTTCAATGAGTATCCTGCTGCTCCACGAGGTTTCGAGGCCTAACAGGCTCCACCAATCGCGTGCCGCATGCAGCACACGCACGATGGTCACGCCGTCCGGGTGTGGGAGATAGAAAATCAGGTGGCTCTCGAAATCTGTAATGCGCCACTTACGCAGGGTGGCGAGATCGGGATGGCGCAGCGTTAGTGGTGCGCCGATCAGAGGCTGACGGGCCAGATCGTTGAAACTTGCTTCAGCGTTGGCCAGGAATCGCTCTGCCGTGTCCAGCCCAGCCGCTTCTGCCAGATACACATATTGCTCAACCAGGTCGCGTCTGGCCGCCGCATGCTGGTAGACCGTCGGCATCAGCGCGGCTTCTTTCGGGCGGCCACCTTTGCCAAAGCCTCAGCGCGAATCTCTTTCCAATCTGCCGCCGTCAGTACGGTCTTCGGGCTCTTCAATCCGTCCAGTAACTTCGCTTCCAGCTCGTCTTCGGCTTTACGTTTTTCATCGGCCCGGATGAGTTCCCGCACATATTCACTGGCGCTGCTATAGCGGCCTTGGGCAATTTGCCCATCCACGAATTGCTTCAAGGGATCAGGTAGCGAGATGTTCATACTCTGCATGGGGGTGCCTCCTTCTGTCATAGGCCCCTTCGACTATGCCACGGATGGCAAGAAATGGCAAGAACTGTCATTGCGTGATGTGCCAGAGGTCATGCCTGGGTCATCGCATTGTAGATCGCATGTTCACGTGTCTCTGGTGTGACAAGGAGTGTGCTATCGAACACATGATCATCATGATGGGTCAAACTACTTGTGAATAGGGAAGTCCGTTCTCACTCGTCTTCATCTGTCCTGGCATACTGACGGGAAGGAAAGGCAGGAGCTCAGCGCGTCGGCTTCCGTGGCAGGCCCATCCCCATCTCCAGAATCCGTCCGACGTGCTCCAGTAAGTCGAGCGCGGTTCGGATCCAAACGGACATGTACAGCGATAGGCCCCACTTGTGGGTCAGGATCATGCGGCGAGCACTGTCCCTTGGATTGTAAAGGTGAGAGAGGGGCCAATAGAGGCTATCAACGATGGATTGAGCGCCTCGCCTCCACCAAACCAAGCTCGCTCGTACCGGCGGCTCACTGGGGAAGCCTCTCTTCATTGACGCCGCCGGATAAACCCCTCCGGTGTTTTCTTTCTCTGCTCGCTCGACCCGGAGCCATTGGAAGGCTCCGGGCGAAGGGATAAAACACCTGCTGTAGTGACCTCTTTTTAAAACTTTGCTTCCGCGTACCGACGGCCCATCAGGCCAAGTCTTTCTTCATCGATGCCGCCGGATAAATCCTTCCAGGGTTTTGCATACGAATGCTCCGCTTCCACGTCTGTTCGCCTTCTCGTTATTGAAGAGATTGAGAGCAGATGGAAAGAGGAGCTTGAAGGCAACGCCGCGCTACAGCACGTCGCTCCACGGAGGACTGACGGCGAACGCCGCGTTGATCAAGCCCACGTGGGAATAGGCTTGAGGAAAATTGCCGAGCTGATCCCTGGTTTCCGGCACGAAGTGCTCGGCAAAGAGCCCTACGCCGTTCGCTCCTGAAATGATCTGGCTCATGATTTGCCTCGCTTCCGCCAAGCGACCGAGTTTGGCCAGCGCTTGAACGACCCAGAACGAGCAAATGACGAAACTCGACTGGGGCTTTCCGAAATCGTCCTGCCGCAGATAACGGAAAAAGAACCCCGTCTCTTTTCCGTCTCGGCGCACGGCGAGGGCCTGCTTGATCTGAGTGACGGTGGTATCACATACCTCTCGATCTGGAAACCCGAGGATGGCCAATTGCGCGAGAGAGGCGTCGTAACTGTCATCGGTCGGCCCATTCCGTAACGCCTTGTCCTTCGTTGCATGGAGCAAGGCGTTCGCCACGCGAGTGCGTGCCGCATCGAGGTCGGTCGGGAGGTCGCGAAGAAATCCGGCCCGTTGCATGCGGTAGGCGCGGTCGAGGCCGGCCCAGCACATGAGATTCGTGAACGAGTGCTCTCTCCAACCGTTTCGTATCTCCCATAGACCCGCGTCAGGTTGGGAGATGCTTCGTTCGCAGAGGCGGACCAAGTTCGCCACCAGAGCCTCATGATCTTTGGTCCGTAGGTCAAAAAAACGGTTGTCGAAGAAAATCGGCGCCAAGGTGAGAATCATCTCGCCATAGACGTCATTTTGCACGTGTTCGGCTGCCTGGTTGTGACTCCGTACCGGTCGGCTTCCAACGTACCCTTGCCAGTTGGCATGTTCCGTTTCCGGTAGGGGTAGATCCTGGCTCAGTGTGTAGACCGGTGCCAAGCGATCATGCGATTGCTCGTAGGCATAGCCCACGTTGAGCAAAAACTTCAGGAAGCCCTCCATTTCCTCGAAGTGCCCCAGATTGTAAAACGCGGAAAGTGAAAAATGAGCGTCGCGCAGCCAACAGTAGCGATAGTCCCAATTACGAGGGCCGCCGGGTTCTTCCGGGAGGCTGGTGGTCAGCGCGGCCAGGATCGCTCCGGTGTCTTCATAACAGTGAAGCTTGAGTGCGAGAGCCGAGCGGATGACCTCTTCCTGATAGACGACGGGAATCGAACAATGCTTCACCCAGGTCCGCCAGTACTTCGTCGTCTGGTCCAGAAATTCGTGGCTGACTTTGACCAGGTCATCCTCAATCCCGATCCCCCACGTCAACGCGAAGTACATCTTTGAGGTGAGCACGACGGGTGTTTCTTCGCAGAGGTACGTGAGCGGCATATTGGTCAGCAGGCGCAAATACTCGCCGCGCATTTCGTATCGTAGGTGGCTGCTGCCCCGGACGAATCGGACCGGCGTTTTGTCCCAACCGGAAACCGGCCTACAACGGACTCGAATGGGCGGTGACCCGCTCAGCGGCTCGACGATGCGAAACAAAGCGGCCGGACGATAGACGCGACCATATTGGAGAAAGCGGGGGCAAAAGTCGGTGATCTGAAACGTGTCGCCGTTGGGGAGGGAGACGGTCGTCACCAAGATGTTGGTGTTCGGAAGGTAGCGCTGCGTCGTGATTGTTTCCGATGGCGGGACGGACGCGGAGATGGAAAATTGTCCACCCTCCGGATCCAGTATTTTGCCGAAGACCGGAGGGCTATCCGGTCTCGGAAGGCACAACCAGTCGACGGACCCTTGCGTGCTGACCAGCGCCGAAATTTGACAATTACCGACGAGTCCGTACGGGTACACAGGATGACCATATTTGATTTCTCCGCGAAAGTAAACTAACTTGTTTCCATGAGATTACTCGCTCTCTCACTGCGGTTTGTGCTTCCATTGGTGATCGTGTTGGCCGTGATCGCCTACGGGGTCATCCCCCTCGTCGACTCACTCGAATTGAAATGGTTTGTCCGGGACCTCGACATGCGGTCCAAACTCATGGTCAATACGATGGAGGGACCGCTTGCGGATCTCCTGGTCGCCAACTCGAAGGGTAAGATTCTCGCGTACTTTACACGTATCATTCAGGATGAGCGGCTGTATGCGCTGGGTTTTTGCGACCCGGACAATCGCCTTCTGTACGAGACGGAGGCCTTTCCGCATACGGTGACCTGTAAAGATACGCAGGACCTCGCGCCTAATTCGTCCACCGTACGGTCGTTCAGCAGCGGACCGCTCCACATCACGTCGGCATCCATCGAATCCAGCGGGCGTCGGCTCGGACGTCTCTTGCTCCTCCACGACATGCGGTTCATCCAACAACGGAGCAGCGATACGAAACGGTACGTCTTTTACTTATTCGCGGGGCTTACGGCGGTCATCTCCCTGGTGACCGTGCTGGTCGCACACTTCAGCTGGAAAGAATGGGTGGCGGGCGTTCGGGCTATGTTGAAGGGAGAACGGCTTCTGACCCCGTTGACGCAGGAGCAGCACGCGCCGGAACTCCAGCCGCTGGCAAAGGATTTACGCTCGCTGGTGCAGGCTCTTGAAACCGACCGGCGCATGCGGGACGAGAGCCAAATTTCATGGACTCCGGGCAGCCTCAGGACGATCCTTCACGAGCAACTCGCTGGCGACCAGGTATTGATCGTGTCCAACCGCCAGCCCTACGCCCACTATTGGCAAGACCAGAATGTCGTCGTGCAGATGCCGGCGAGCGGGCTCGTCTCGGCACTGGAGCCGGTGATGCGCGCTTGTTCCGGGACGTGGGTGGCACATGGGAACGGATCCGCGGATCGAACTGTGGTGGACGCCCGTGACCATGTCGGTGTCCCGCCGTCGCATCCCACGTATGAGATACGCCGAGTGTGGCTCACCGCCGAGGAAGAAGCCGGCTACTATTATGGGTTTGCCAACGAGGGCTTGTGGCCGCTCTGCCATATCGCCCATGTCCGGCCCACGTTTCGATCATCGGATTGGAAATACTACGTGGCCGTCAATGAGCGCTTTGCTCAGGCCGTGTACGAGGAGGCCACGACCGACAATCCGGTCGTGCTCATTCAGGATTATCATTTTGCCCTGCTTCCGAAGCTCATCCGAGACCGGTTACCCACCGCGACCATCATCATGTTCTGGCACATCCCCTGGGCCAACGCGGAAAGTTTCGGGATTTGTCCTTGGGGACAAGAAATTTTGGAAGGGCTGCTCGGAAGCAGCATTCTAGGATTCCACACTCGAGTGCACTGCAACAACTTCATCGACAGTGTCGACCGGATACTTGAGGCACGCATTGATCGAAACAGCTCAACGGTGTCCTACGGGGGCAAGATGACCGCGGTCAACCCCTATCCGATTTCCATCGAATGGCCGCTGCAATGGTTGCGCAGCCAACGACCGGTGTCGGAATGCCGAGCAAGGCTGCGGGAGATGTATGGAATGCCTTCAGATCGCTTCGTGGGTCTTGGAGTGGAACGGCTCGATTATACGAAGGGAATCTTGGAACGGTTCATGGCTGTGGAACGGCTGTTGGAACTCCAGCCGGAATGGATCGGGAAGTTCACATTTCTTCAGATTGCGGCTCCCAGCCGTTCAATGATTGAGCAGTACCAGCATTTCACCAACCAGGTCCATGCCCTGGCCGAGCATATCAATAAGCGGTTCGGGAGGGACGGTTATGAGCCGATCTGTCTGCGGATTCAACATCACGAGGCGTCGCAGGTCTGCGAATGTTATCGCGGGGCGGACCTGTGTGTAGTCAGCAGTCTCCATGACGGCATGAATTTGGTGGCCAAAGAATTCGTCGGAGCCCGGGACGATGAGCAAGGAGTGTTGATTCTGAGCCAATTCACGGGAGCCGCGCGGGAACTGACGGAGGCGGTCGTGATCAATCCCTATGACATCGATCAATTCGCGGCCGCGCTCCATCTCGGTCTCACGATGCCGAAGGTGGAGCAGCGGGCGAGGATGCAAAGCATGCGGGGACTGATCCAGGAGTTCAATGTGTATCGCTGGGCGGGTCGTATGCTCATCGACGCGGCACGCATGAGACAAAAGGAACGAGTCATGAAACAGGTGGGACGGTCGAAACTGCTGAGGTGATGGACAGGTGATGGACTATTTATTGGCGGAAAAAGGGATCAGTGATCTCAGGGCGCTCCTGAAAGGGCGCGCGTTGTATGCGTTTGATTTTGACGGGACGTTGGCGAAAATCGTCCGAGAGCACCATGCGGCGAAGCTTTCGCGTCCCATTCGTCTCTGGCTCGAAGAGCTCGCGAAGCGGGCTCCAACCGCCATTATCTCCGGTCGCTCTGTGGAGGATCTCCGCTCACGTGTCGGGACGGTCGTGCCTCACTTGATCGGAAACCACGGCTCAGAAGGGGCTCATACGGCCGAAGAAGAAATGCGGCACGTACGAGAGATCTGTTCCTCATGGCTGCAATTGGTCAATGACCGATTTCAGGATGAGCTGACCCGAAGGGGCGTGGTCGTCGAACATAAGTCCTACTCGCTCTCGTTCCATTATCGGACCGTCGATCAACGAGACGAGGCGCGGGCGCTCATCTCTCGAATCGTGGCCGAATTGTCGCCGCCTCCTCGGATCGTGCTGGGGAAGTCCGTCGTCAACGTGATGCCTCCGACGGCGTCGCACAAGGGTACGGCGTTGCTGGAGTACATGCGCCGGCTTGACTGCAACACGGCTCTCTACGTGGGAGATGATGAAACCGATGAAGACGTCTTTGCGCTACGAGATGCCCGCGTTCTCACCGTGAGAGTCGGCAAGAAGAACGGTTCCTCCGCCCGGTATTTTCTGAAAAGACAGGCGGAAATCACCGAGGTGCTTCGGCTGCTCGTCGAGGTCGGTGACCAAGACATTCACACCTGGAGCGGCTGCCATGAACAGGGAGACGCTCAACCTGTTCAGCATCCTAACGAGCGGATCCATTAGGATGCTGAAAAAGTCCTCCAGTTTCGTTCGCGCCAGATACGGCCATACCGTCTTCTAGGACACGGGCGCTCACGGACACGGCCCGCGCACATCTCGGGGGCGTCCATGGTGTGGACTTCATTCCATCAATTGCGCCCGTTCTCGGCCAAGGAGGAGATCGTACGGGGCAAAGTCGTCGCTCAAGACGACGCCGGGTGGCCAGGGCTCGGTCCGACGAGTACTCAACAGCGCAATCGCTTCCATCGGCAGATGCTGGTTCATCGCCATGTCCGTCACCTTCGCCACGAGATGGTCCACCGACTCATGTTCAATGAAACGGCCTCCAAAGAAGATCAGATTCTTCGCCGGCGTCATTCCTGTCTTCCACGGCCCCTCGACGGCAAATGTAGTGACGACCGGAAAGCCCTGTCGCATGGTTTGGACGACCGCGGCGGCTCGAGCGAGATCGCCCTCTTTGCCGGATGACGCCAGATTGACCGCGACGATTCCACCCGGGTTCAGGTGCGCTCGTACCAAGGAGTAAAACTCCGCCGTGGTGAGGTGAAAAGGAATCATGTCCCGTGCGAAGGCATCGATCCACATGACATCGTACGTCCGATCCGTGGCGTTGAGAAAGGCTCGACCGTCCTTCACAAAGATGTGATGATTGGCAGGCGGACGATAGCCAAAATACTCTTCGGCCATGCGGACGACGACCGGGTCGAATTCGACGATATCCAACTCCAACGCAGGCCAGTGCCGTGCCAACCACTTCGCCAACGAACCGCCGCCATGACCGAGAATGAGGCCGCGCTTCGGCTCGGATACCAGCGCCAATGAAGACACCATCATTTGGCTGTAGGGGAGAAAAAGGGAAGTCGGGTCGACCTTCCACATTGTAGCGTGGAACGTACGATCCAACACGAGATACCGGAAAAGATCGTCTTCTCGAATACGTACTTGTTGATAAGGACTTTCCTCTTGATAGACAGGGGGCTTCAATCGTTGAAGCGGGTGGAGCGCCAAGGTCCCTAACAGGGCAACAGCGCTGAGGCCTGTCAGCAAGACGGGTGCGCGGGCCGATGTTCCTTTTACGAGCCACAAAGTCCCCAGCCCTACCTGAATGCCTCCCAGCCAGGCTATCAACGATTGGCTGCCGATCCATGACAAGAGAAAGAAGGCAGTGCCCCACGTTCCGGCCAGACTGCCCACGGTCGATAGGGCGATCATGCGGCCCGTCTGCCGACCAAGGTGATCCATGTCGGCGACCGCTAAGCGCAACATGGCGGGCAACACGCCGCTGAGCCCGAACGCGGGGGGGCCAAGAAGCACGGTCACGGCGAGGCAAGGCCCCCAACGGGGGTCCTGCACCACCTTCTCGATTTCAAAGAGAATGGGTTGGTTGGCCCATGCGACGAGAAACGTCCAGCTTCCAGAAAAGAGCAAGAGGGCGGCGAGGACCCCTCCGCCGGGATAGCGATCAGAGACCCAACCGCCGAACGCGTACCCGCTGCTCATGGCAGCCAGAATCACTCCTATCAATGCGCCCCATACGAATAATGAACTGCCGAATACAGGAGCCAACAGCCGACTGCCAAGGATCTCCAAGGCCATCACCACGGCGCCGGTTACAAGGGCAGTGGAAAGCAAAAACCAGCGTGGAGTTGGTGGGGCCTGAGGACTCATTGATTGAGCGGAAGGATGGAGAACTCCTTCATCACGCGAGAAACAGCGTCGGATTCTACTCAACGCATTTTACGAGAGTCAACGAAAGTCTGTGCAACGCTATGGCTCCGAGCGATCCTGGAATTCGTTGCTCGTTATGGCCCAGGTTGCTATACTTCTGCGCGGCTTACTCGACGCAATGAGGAGGGTCCATGCACATCAGTGTGATCGGAAGCGGTTATGTCGGACTCGTGACGGGAGCATGTTTCGCCGAGTTCGGGGTCCACGTTACCTGCATGGACAGCGACAGTCGAAGAATCGAGAAGCTCGAGAAGGGCGAAATCCCGTTTTATGAACCGGGACTTGCGGAACTTGTCACCAAGGGTGTCAAAGAAGGCAGGTTAAGTTTCACTACTGACATTGCCAAGGCTGTCGATAAGGCGCTGGTCATTTTTATCGCCGTTGGGACTCCACCCAGGGGGGACGGTTCTGCCGATCTCTCGTACGTCGAAGAAGTCGGCAAAGGGATTGCGCGACACATGGCCGGATACAAGGTTATCGTGACGAAGTCGACGGTGCCCGTAGGCACCGGCGCAAAACTTCGTGAGGTCATCACGAACGCTCAAGCGAATGCGTTCCGGTTCGACATGGTTTCGAACCCGGAATTTCTCCGAGAAGGGTCGGCCATCGAGGACTTTATGCGGCCGAACCGCGTCGTGATCGGGACGGACAGCGATCAGGCGATCGCCATCATGAAAGATCTCTACCGTCCACTCTATCTGATCGAAACACCGATCGTTGTGACCGATGTTCCGACGGCCGAGCTCATCAAGTACGCGTCCAATGCATTCCTGGCCACGAAGATTTCCTTCATCAACGAGGTCGCCAATCTTTGCGAAAAAGTCGGAGCTAATGTTCAGATGGTGGCGAAGGGCATGGGGCTCGATCATCGAATCGGAGGGAAGTTCCTTCATGCGGGGCCGGGCTTCGGAGGATCGTGCTTCCCCAAGGATCTCGCCGCGCTCATTCAGACCGGCGAGCGTCACGGCCATCCTATGCTGATTGCCTCCGCCGCCTCGCGGGTGAACGAGAGCCAACGGGGACGGATGATCAACAAGATCCGTGAGGCGCTGGGAGGTTTGAAAGGAAAGACGTTGGCGATGCTCGGCCTATCTTTCAAGCCGAATACCAACGATCTCCGAGAAGCCCCGGCCTTGGCCATCGCTCGAGTTCTCCTGGCGGAGGGCGCGGGCATCCGCGCGTACGACCCGGAAGCGCTGACAGAAGCCTGCCAGTTCATGCCGGAACTGCAGCCCTGCAGAGACACCTACCATGCAGCCGAAGGCGCGGATGCTGTGGTAATCATGACCGAATGGAATGTGTTTCGAAACCTGGACTTCGAAAAGTTGAAGTCGGTGATGCGGGTTCCGGTATTGCTCGACCTCCGAAACGTCTACGATCCGGAACGCGTCGCGGCTGCCGGCTTCAGACATGTATCGGTGGGGAGAATGGCACGAAGTCCCCGGAGCTGAAGACATCAGGTCAGTCTCGGCAGATCGGTCTTGATCTGGTCCTTGGTTTTCGGTTTGTACCCCATTCGATCCAGCACCTTCATAATGCGGGTCTTCAACCGATCATCGGCATCGGTCAGCGCAGTGGCCAACGGTTCGACGGCCGGTTTGCCGATCTTCCGAAGAATCTCGGTCGCGGATTGGCGAATTTCGTCCTCTTCGGACACCAGGAGCGGAATGAGCGACGGGACGGAGGGACCGCCGAGTTTGATCAACGCATCATAGGCCCGTTGCCGCACGTCACCGACTTCATCGTTCAACGCCGCGACCAAGGGATTGACGGCGCGGGGATCTTTCAACTCACCCAAGACCTCCGCGGCGTACTTTCGATTCAGCCAGTGTGAATCGTTGAGATCCAGCAACATGGCGTCGGCCCTGGCGGCGTTCGGATCTTTGGGACGAATCCTGAAGCTCTTCGCGACCCGCTTGCCGTTTTCTTCGACCACGCGGATCGTGGCGCCGTCTCCGGCCTTGATTCTTGTGAGGTCCTCCAGCGCCTCCTCGGCCACGTCCAGTACGACCGTCTTACCGTCGTACGCCAGGAGTTCAACCTCGAGCTGTTTGCTCTCGGGGTTGACCGCTACCACTCGCTCTGTCACCAAATTGAAACCGTCTTTTTTTTCTCCGCCTTTGGGAGCGATCTGAATCAACTTCGAAGCTTCATCCGCCATGGGCAGTTATCCTCTGTTGAAATGGGTTATTGAGGTTCAGGCACCCACCCGAGACTGGCCAGCACAGCCTCGACTGTTTCCTGAACCATGGTGTTCTCGTCCTCCCGCAGCACCAGCAAGGGTTGAATGGCTTCTTTCGCGCCGAGCCGAGCGAGTGACTCGGCGGCATTGCGCCGAACCAGCCAGTCTTCATCTTTCAGCGACTCGATCAACGGGTTGACTCCCCGGCGGTCGCCGATTTTGCCCAGCGCCTCAGCCGCATGGCGGCGAACCATCCAATTCGAACCGAGCAAGCCGTCGATCAGCGCCTCGACCGCCCGCACGTCGCCGATCTTTTTTAATACTCGAGCTGCGTCCTCGCGCAGGGTGCTGTCCATGAGCGCTTCGACGAGCCCAGGGACCGCTTGGGGATCGCCGATCCGCTCGAGCGCCCACACGGCCGCCGTCCGTACCGCTCCGTCGCGGTCCTTCATCGCCCGCACGAGAGGATCGACGGCGCGCCTGTCCCGCAACTTGCCCAGCGCCGAGGCCGCCTGCTCTCGTATTGCCCAGGAATCGTCTTGCAAGGCGTCGATCATCGGGTCGACGACGGAGGGACCCATCCGCACGACCGCACTGGTCGCAGCCTCCCGAATCACCGCATCGTCGTCCCCCATCAACTCGATCAATCGGGGAAGCGCCTGAAGGCCGGTCTGGCCGAGGCTCGCGATGGCATGGTCGCGCAAGGCTTCGTTGTCGTCATGGAGCGCCCGTATAAGCTGCTCGATTCGATCACCAGCATCCGGTTCAGTCATTCTTGACGTCCTCTTCGTGGGCCTGGCTTTCCATGGTCATGAGGGCTTCCAACTTGTCGGCGATCAGACCGGCATTGTACGCCACGAGGCCGTCGCGATCCGTTCGAAGCCGGTCAAAGAGCTCCTTGTACGGGCGTAAGACTTCCACATCCTTGATTTTGGCCAAGGCCTCCATTGTGTAGACACGTAACGGGCGGATCGGAATGGCTGCAAGATACAGCTGCGTCGGGCGCGCATCGCCGATCAGTCCTAAGGCCTTGATCGCCAACTCTTTTACGCCGGTATCTCGATCTTCTTCCAGCCGTTTCATCAACGGTTCGACGGCTCGCACATCCCCGATTTTCCCCAGTAAGTCGGCCGCCGCCTCACGCACGAGCCAATCGTCGTCTTCGAGATACTCGATCAGGATTTCCACGCTCGGCCGTCCGATTCCGAGCAGGTCGATGACCGTGGCCATGCGCGCTTCTTCGCGCTCGCCGGCTCCTTCGACCTCTCGTAACGCGTTGAAGGTGTGATCGATGCGCTCGCGGATCGCGCTCAGCTTCTTCAATGTCCCGACGGCGATATCCCTTACGGCCGGCTGCCCCATGGCATCGATAAACGCATCAATAGATCGAGGATCCAACAATTGATCGAGCATCAACGCCGCTGCCACCTGCGCATCTTCGTTCGGATGTTTGAGCATCTCGCACAGGGGAAGGACGGCGGTGGGAATCGCACCGATCAGATGGATCAGTATCCGCCGTTCCGAGCCTTCCTGAGTTTTCGGAAGCAACGACACCAACGCCCTGGCAGTGTCCGTATCGAGTATGCCCGCCATCTGTTCAAGGGCCGTCGCGCCGGCATTTCTGACGACCTCCGCATCATTTTCGAGGAGTTCGACGAGGGCGACGCCGGCATGTGGATCCTTGATGCGAGCCAGCATCGCAGCTGCTTCTTTTTTCAGCTCGGTAGGGCCGGACCGGAGGGCCTCGATGAGCGCCTGGACCGATCGAGGGCCGCCGGCCACACAGGCCGCCGTCGCGCGCATGCGGCGCCAATCCTCTTCATGGATCAGTTCAGAGACCAGTGTCTCGATGGTTTCCTTCGGCATCGTCCTTCGCAGCGGAAGAATCTACATCCGCCTCGATCTCCATCCAACTGACGCCAAGGTCTCACGCACGTGAAACAGGAGATTCTCATCGCGTGGCTCGTTCAGCAGTGGAAGCAGGAACGGAATGACCCTCGATCCGAATGTGGCCAACGCTGCCGCTGCCTCCGCTCTTGTAAAGGTGGGCTCCAGCGCCGCGACGAGCGAAGGAATCGCCCTTTCATCGCCGATCAAACCGAGGCTTCTCGCCGCCGCGCCCCGCGTGATGACTTCCTCAGTCCATTGGTCTCCACATCCGGCCACGGTTCTTGTCACTTCCGGATGACCGGCTCCTGTGAGGATGTCGAGCAAGACCGGAACGGCACGCCGATCGCGGATGCGGCCGAGTGCTTCGACCGCCAACGTCCGCAATCCCGGCTCCCGCATCGCTGTGAACAAATAGTCGATTGCCTCCGGGTCGCCGATCTCACCGAGGGCCCGCACAACGTCTTCGCGAACCGCCGAATCCCGATCGTTGAACAACACCGATAACAACGGTTCCACCGCCTGTTTTGATTTGGCTTTCCCCAGCGATTCCACCGCATGGAGGCGCACGAGCCAATCCTCATGCTGCAATGCCTTCACCAGCGACGGAATCGCTGTATTTCCGATGGCGGCCAGAGCGGCAGCTGCTTCCTCACGAACCGCTTTGACCTTGTCCTGAAGCAGTGGGATGAGCGGCTCGACCGTATCTGTGTTCCGTACCCGCCCCAACGACTTGGCCGCATGCATCCGAACGATCCAGTCGCCACTGCGCAGGGCATTAATAAGCTGAGCAAGTACCCGCTCATCCGCAATGGTGGTCAAGATTGCCGACGCGGATTCCTGAACCGAGAGATCCGGGTGAGTCAGACAAATCGCCACCGCCTCGACGGCCGGTCCGCCGATTGAACGCAACGCTTCAATCGCCGCCTCTCGCACGAAACGGTCCTTGTCCCCAAGGAGAGAAACCAGGGGAACCACCGCGCGAGGATCTTTGAAGATACCGAGCCGGTCCGCCGCTTCGCTGCGGATGGCCCAATCCTGGTCCTTAAGCGCCGTGATCTGTTCCGTCACTGCATCGGTCATGCTGCTGTTGTCCCGCTCTTACGCAGGATGGTGGCTTACGTGAACAGGACTCGTGCTCTTCACCGAAGGTTGAGGCATCGGGGCGCAATCACGCGGTGTCGCCTGACGGGCCAAAGCGACCGGTTTGCCCTAACGGCCGATCGACGCGCAGATTGTCGGCTTGGCTCGAGCTGATTTCCATCAGTTCATCAGGAGGCGTCCATCCGAGCTTTTCCAACGTATCGAGAGTAATCTGCTTCAAGGCGTCTTTTGCCGTCAGCCGAACGGACGCGTAGGAAAGCACCCGCTCCTTTTCAGCCTCGACCTCAGATGCTTTGGGGTCATAGAGGAAGGCAATCAACGGCTCGATCGCCGCGTCCCCGATCACCGCCAGGGCCGCCGCGGCTTTTTCCCGCAAGATCCCGTCTTTCAGCAACATGATCAAATCGGGTATCACACGGGGATCGCGAAACTGACCGAGCGCCGTGGCGGCGGCTTCCTTGATCAAGGCATCTTCGCTCACGATGCACCCGGGTGTCGGCGAGCCTTCTTGCTTGATGCCTTTGCCCTTCAAGGCGTCCAACACGACCGGGAGGACGCGCGCATCGCCGATCATGCCGAGCGACGCGATGGCATGGCGCTTCACCGCTCCGTCTTTCATGGCTTCGACCAGCGCATCGATCGCCCGAGGATCACCGATCATGCCTAATGCGATGGTCGCGTCTTCGCGAACGGCTCGGTCAGGGTCCTTCAAGGCGGCGATCAGGGCATCCACGACCTTTGCATCCCGTACCCAGGACCTGCCGATTTGATAGTCGGTGGTCATCCCGCCCAACGCACGAGCCGCGTGACATCGAACCACGAAATCTTTGTCCCTCAGGCTTTCAATGAGTGGATCAACCGATGGGTGGCCGATAGAGACCAGCGCTGTTCCGGCCGTTTCACGCACGATTTTGGAAGAATCCCGAAACAGCTTGATCAGGATCGGAACGGCTTTCGGATCGGCGATTCTTCCCAAGGCTTCCGCCGCTGCGCTCTTGACCGCCCCGTCCCGGTCGCGACAGGCGCCGATCAGCGCATCGACGGCTCTTGAGTCCTTGATCCGGCCGGCCGCCTTGGCGGCGTGTTCGCGCACGCGCCAACGCTCGTCTTTCATGGCGTTCACCAGACGGTCGAGCACGATCGGGCCCATCTTCGTCGCGGCCTCGACCGCTTGATCGCGGACTTCCATGATGGAATCGTTAAAAAGGCCGATCAAGGCTTCCACCGCCTTGGGTCCGCCGATTTTGGCGATGCCGCAGGCGGCATGGGCCCGCACGGACCAGAAGTCGTCGTTGCAGGCGCCGGTCAGCGCGTCCAAGGTGGTCGGATCCCCCATGTCGGCGAGCATCCTTGCCGCTTCCTCACGGGTGGCATCGTCCACGTCTTCGAGCGCGTCCAAAAGATCTTCGAGTACGTCAGCCATCGTTCGGTTCGTGATCGTAATAGGCGTCGCGTTGCCCGCCATGCGGGTACATGCGTTTGCACGACACCACCAAGGTTTGTGTCCCGCGACCTTGAACGCATTGATCCAACGATTTCGAAAAATCGAGCGTGCCGTTGAGGTTTACCGTAAAGGGGAAGTCGAACGTAAAGCTGATGAACTTGTATTTACCCGGCTTCAACCGCAGTTCACGAAGCTCTGATGTCTTCGGTGCGTCCAGAGACTCGGGGTCCGAATTCCAGATCGAAGGCGTCACGCCTGGTACTTGCCACCAGGAAACAGGGACCAATTGGGTCGCATCGACGGTAATGTCATATTCCCTGAGATGAGCCGCCGGCTGGTCTCCCGCGAATCCTTCCTTCTGGCCGACCGTAACCGACAGGCAAGTCAGCGCCCAGCCTAAGACGGGGAAAGACCAGCGTCGTATGAAGGCTGCGCAACACATCATCAGTGCTTCTTGAGGGTCCGTCCGGTCGAGGTGGCCGCGGCGGTTTGGAAGATTTCTTCTACGGCCTTACTTTCCCATTCCGTATGAGTCTCCAGTCCGAGGATCTTCATCACGGTGGCCCCGGTATCGATGATGGACACCGGCTGGCGAATGAGTTGGCCATGCTTGATTCCGGCTCCCGTGACGATCCAGGGAACGACCGGCGAATCGGTCGTGGGGGTCTCGGCGCCGGGGTCCGTCCCTCTGCCGCTGAGGGCGGTCACGATGACGACGGTGCGGTCCAAGAGCGAGTATTCCTTGAAGAGGTCCAGGACGGACTTCATCGCGCCATCGACCGCTCGTAACCCTTCGCGATATTCTCTAGAGTTCCAGCCGTGGGTCACTCCGGCCCTCCCGGCTTCAGGAAGGTGTACGACGAGCAAATGAGGCAACGACGGAATCGCATGCCCATATCCATGTCCGCTGGTCGCTTTCTGGAGATACTGCTGGATGTACGCGACGAGTTTTTGGGAGCCGCACTCGGGCCGCAATGCTCCGCAGAGTTGATAATCGGTGTAGGGTTCCGGTTTGGCGAGTTGATACAGGGACTCATCCATATAAAAAATGGCACTGTCGCGGCCTCCGCTCAGATCCAGGTAGTCGAATAGGCTGGGATAGCGAGGGTAGCCTCGGCTGAATTCGAAAAGATTCCAGGTGATGCCATGTTTCTCCACCGGCATGCCGGTCACCAGCGATGCCATTGTGGGTAATCGGAGAGCCGGCTTCACCCCGCTCGCGGACCAGGTCACCGACCCTTCCTTGATAAGCTTGCTCAACGCCGGCATCGTGCCGCCTTTAAGCGACTCCTGGCCGAAACCCTCCAGGACAAAGAGAATGACATGTTCAGTTCCGGAACCGGAGGGGGCGGTTCCCTTCCCAAGCGGGTGAGCCGCATCAACAGGTGCTTGGATCCCCGCTTCAAGCAAGATAGTCAGAAGGCCGACAAGGATCCACATAAGAAATCGTGAAGGATGTGTCATAGCAATGTATCACCCGCATGTATCCTCAGCGTTAAGAGTGGTACCCTAACATGCAAATTTTCCGGAAGGCAAGGTGGGGAAGGCACCGGGCGATTGCTGGCGGAACCGCCTTCCCGGTGCTATGCTGAAACCGCTGACCGTTTCCCTCCTCAATCAGAGGAGAGATGGGGAGCCCATGTCCCGTCGATTATTCCCTCTACTGTCCGTTCTCACGTTCCTGCTGTCTTATCAATCGTATCGACCCATCTCTCTTTTTCTCACGCTCGCGGCATCCCTGACGGCTGTTCCTGCCCTCGCCGACATCAGGGTCGTCAATGCCCAAGGTGAGTACCGCATGGGGGACCGCGACACCCGGGAAGATGCGATCAGGATGGCCACCGAGGTAGCCAAACGGAACGCCCTCGAACAGGTGGCCACGTATCTGGAGAGCGTCACCGTCGTTCATGATATGGATGTCACCAAGGACGAAATCCGAACCTATACGGCCGGGTTGGTGCTGGTGCTCAATCAACGGATCGCCACGGCGTTGGACGGCGATGTCGTCGTTGTCAAAGTGGACCTTCTCGCGCAGATGGATACGGATGAAGTGGCGCGGGCGATTGCAGCTCTTCGAGAAAACGAGGATGCTCGTGTGCAACTCGCTGCGTTGAAGCAGGAAAATGAACAGTTGCAAGAGGAACTCAATGCCGTCAATCAGACCCTCGGGCATGCGGCAACCGCGGATCAGGTTCAGCAGGCGGCTCAAAAGCGGAAAGAAATTCTCAATCGAGTGCAGTCGAACGCCATGGTGTCGCAAGCCTGGACAAATTGGGTATTGGTCTCGCCGATGGGCATTCCTCAAGGTCTGCTGAATAGCGCCGGCGGTCTCTCACCGACGAATCCGCACGTCGCAATTGCGCAGCAGATTATCGCCAACCGGCAGCCACCGGGCCCTATGCGGCCGCCTCCGCCAGGCAGTACGAGACCTCGAATGCCGACTCATGAAATTGTGCCGTCCCCAGGCTCGTCCGGTGCGCCTCGCACATTGAATGAAATCCTCCATGGGACTCCCCAGTCGCAGCAGCTGCGCCCTCATTACCGATCAAACGGAGCCGGTGAAGGACAACCTTGACGAACATAATCAAATCTGTGGCCGTTCTCTTTGGTCTCTGGCTCTGCCAGGGAATATGGCTCACCGCCGTACAAGCCTTGGAAGGGGGAGATGGCCCGTACTCGTCAGATCACTATTGGATCGGTAACGGTCACGGAGATTTGACCAAAGGCGCGGTCGTCTGCCGGCGCGTGTCCGAGCTTTCCGCCCGGACTGAACTGGCCAAGCAAATTCGTGTGTTGGTCAAGGAGCACATGATCGATCGCATACGCGAGCGGTCTGGGCGTGAGACCGAGCAGGACATCGAAGTGACTCGCGAAGAGATCGTCCAGGAGTACCTCCAAGACGTGAAGATCGTGGATCGCCGGATCGATGAACAGAATAAAATTTGTACGGCTACCGCTGTGATGCCGAAGAGTCGCGTCCACATGAAGTCTGCCACAGAAAAAGACACCAGCCCAGCCCTTATCCCCTAACAAGCCCGTCTTGTTGCAGCCTCGAACCTATATCGGATATGTAGTTCTTCATGCCGGTCGAGAATAATTTCCAGCACGACGAGCTGTCGCGTAGAAATCCGGGCGATCGTCTCTCGAACGCCGATTCGGCGGGCGCACCGGCCGACTCGCCCGCCTGGCTGGAGGCTATGGCCGAGTGTGGAGAAAGTCTGTGTCGGGCCGGCGTCACAAGCGTCGTCTTCCTCCATGGCTCGCTCCATGGTGCCGACATCTTTGGTATGCAACGGTTGGACGAGATGGGCGGGCTTCGGAGAGGTTACTCACGGGGCGTTTCGGGACTCGATGCCTTGCTCGCCGCTATGCGGGAGGAGAGCAATGGAATTCCCTTACTGCCGGGTGGATTAAAGCCTCCGCTTCCGGACGACGCTGCGACAAAAAATCTCCTTGATGAACAGCTCGGTGATGCGGGGAACTTCACCGAGGCCAATGTTCAATCGTTCAAGAAGGCCATCAACAAGAATTTGGCTCAACCGATCGCCTGCATCAGGCTGCTCTGGTCCTCGGAGCACCACCATCTTGGACGGGCACTTGCCGCCTTGTATCTGCTCACCGAACTACACAAGCTCTGTCACCGGCAGAACTTGAGAAACGGGCACCGCATTCTGATCCAAGCTCATGGACAAGCCGGACTCATTCTAGCGCTGGTATCGAATCTTCTCTGTCCCAGCCACATCACCGGTCGACCAAGGTTTCTTGAGATCCTCACCGACTATGCCGACCAGGCACATCTGACCCCACTCATCGGTACGATCGAATTCGTTAAGTCCTTGCTCGCGACGGCGTCACCGCTAAACGAGGTCGCGCTCGACATGGTGACCTTTGGTACGCCGGTTCGCTATGGTTGGGATCCATCCGGCATCGGGAAACTTTTGCACGTCGTGAATCACCGCAACCTGCGGACGGATGGAAAGAGTTGGCTGGCCAAGATGGAACTGCCCCAAATTACCATGGAGATGCCGATTGCCTGGGGCGGAGATTACGTTCAGGAACTGGCGGTCGCGGGCAGCGATGCCGTCCCTCTCACTGAACCGGCCCAGGCGGCGAATAAGAGGGTTTGGGAGATGGTCGAGCCGTACGAGGGATTTGAACGGTGGCTCGAATGTGTCAGACGAGCCGTGCGTTTCCCCAGTGAAGGACGCTGTCTC
>CAYXKP010000036.1:0-31257 GCA_964465695.1 uncultured Nitrospira sp. | reverse complement strand
GGATATAGAGTGTATCGAGCGACTTCATCAGGAGCCTACGGAGCTCCCATTGCGACGATCCAAGGTAATACAACAAGCTATATTGCAGCAGGACTTCAGTTCGGCACGACGTATTTCTTTGTCGTGACAGCCTACGACATCGCTGGGAATGAAAGCGCTTATTCAAATGAGGTCAGCAAAAGCATTTTCTGATCTATTCAGACCCCTCTAGGCTCTCGCAAACACAGATATCGTCGGGGGAGAGCGTTCTGTCGGATGACGGAGTCTTTCTAGCAGCGTTTAGTCAGCAGGCTACTGAAAGTGAAAGGTTCATTGGCTCATTCTAGCGCCGATCAGAGTCTCACCAGATGAACTTGATTTACAAAACTGAGTAGCTAATGGAGGCCACGTAAACCCGCCCAACTGGATATGAGAGATGAAACTATTCGCAGGTCAGGGTAGAAATCCACAGAGGACAAAAGTCTGGCATCTTCATCGGTCAAGAGGTCATGTGACAGCGTCCCGATAGGCGGGCATAGTCTAAAACCTATTTCCAAACTAAAAAGTGCACTCATTCGGATATCCGTTACGAATGCATCGTACAGAACTCTGTTTTATGGGCGTGTTACCCACGGCGTCCCTGTCTCATCTTCTGGGCTTTTCCTTTGAGCCTATCTTGTTCCGTAGTATAAGAAAATTGACGGCCGGCACAGACAATGCTCAACGCTATACGGAAATTTGCAGGAACACATATTGTGGTTCGTCAGTCCAAGACGTGTCTTTATAACCAAATGATAGCAATCCTCCCGGCTCTGGGGATAATGGTGATGTCCAGTTGCGCCCTATTAACGCCTCCTGACGTCAAGCGAGGAGATCAGCATTTGGCGGGAGAGCGCTGGGAAGAGGCTGTATTTGCCTACAAAGAAGCGCTAAAGGAGGATCCGTTCAACCAATCTTTGCAGGGCAAGTATGCTTTGGCCCGTGAGCGAGCCGCAGCGATGTATGCCGATCGCGGTCGGATGCTTCTAAAAGAGAAGCAATTCGACCTGGCTCTGGAAGAATTTAAGCGAGCTCTCGCCATTGAACCCTCCAATGCCGAGTTCCAGGCAGCTTTTCAGGACGCCACTCGCGCGAAAGAATCTCGGGCGCAGTACCGCGAGGCTGAACGGCTCGCTCAACTTGGACGAATTGAGGAGGCGATGAATAGCTTTACGCGGGCTGCGGAGCTCGATCCAACGTACCAAGAGGCGTTAGAAAGAATCTCCCACCTTACCGAAGAGCAACAGGGCCTTGCCAGAGACGAACGTTCGAAGCAGCCTGTGACGTTAAAATTCAAAAATGCCGGCATTAAGGAAGTGTTACAGGGTGTGGCCAAGGTCGGAGGGTTTACGCTGGTGTTCGACAAGGATGTTCGAAATGACCCCATTTCCATTTCTATTCAGGACACGCCTTTTGATATAGCGTTGCAATTGATACTCAATAGTAACAGTTTATTTTCTCGCCCAATTTCTCCGGTTGTCTTGATCGTTAGCCCGGACACCAAGCAGAAGCAAGAGCAGTATCGAGATCTGATGATCCGGACATTTTACCTTTCAACGGCGAAGGCCAAAGACATGCTGCTCTTGCTGAAGAGCATGCTGGACTCAAAGCGAATGCATGCGAACGAGCAGCTCAATGCCATTGTCATTCGCGATCAGCCCGAGAAATTGGAACTTGCTGAAAAAATTATTCTGGCCAATGACCGGCAGGAGCCGGAGGTGATTTTTGATCTCGAAGTGTTGGAAGTTAATCGGACGAAGAGTCAGACATATGGGTTGAATTACCCTAAGCAAGCTGGCGCAGGCCTGATCGCGGCCGGATTCGCAGGACCATTGGCAGCAGAGGCCGTGCAGATGACTTACCGCCAACTCACCGACCTTGGACCTAATAACTACCTCTTTCGACTTCCGACCACCGTGTTGCTGGATTTTTTCAAGCAGCAGTCTGATGCCAAGACGCTCGCGTCGCCCAAAGTTCGCGTGATGAATAATAAAAAGGCGGAGATTAACATCGGAGATAAACAACCGATTCTTCTCTCCACTACCAATGTGTTGCCGGGACAAGCCGCTACAGGAGCCGTTCCGACGACTTCGACTGTCACGTCGATCGAATTTCGAGATACGGGAGTCAAGCTGACTGTCGAACCTTCTATTCGATTGGGCAATGAATTGTCATTAAAGATGAAGGTAGAAGTGATTCGGGTTGGAGACCAAGTGACGCTGCAGGCTTCTCCACTCATTCAACAATTCAAATTCGGCAATCGTTCGGCCGAAACGACGTTGAACATGCGGGATGGAGAAACGGTGGTTCTCGGGGGGTTGCTACAGGAAGAGGACCGCCGAACGAGGGTTACCATGCCATGGATTGGCGATTTGCCGCTGATCGGAAAACTGTTGAGTTCTTTCAAGACGGAACGTGTTACGACGGAAGTCATTTTGACAATTACTCCACGCATTGCGCAACCGGCCCTTCCAACGGGGTCCGCCAATCAAGCATTTTGGTCTGGTACCGAATTCAACTATGCGACGAGCCCGGTCTTTGTAAGTCCCTCTAGGAAAGTATCAGTATTGGGTGGAAGGGAGTACGGGAAGCTAACCACCCATGGTGCCGCTGGAGTGAGAGATGCAGGATACACAAGCATGGCCGAATCATTGACGCAGTTGGCGACGCCGGAACCGCTGTTGGCTATTAAGCCTGAAGAATCGATTGTTCAATCTGGCAAAGAAGTACGGCTTTCTATCTCGGACGGGCGAATCAGCGTATCAGACCACAGCACGTTCAAATTGGACTATGATTCTGAGATTCTACATTTCAAACAACTTGACAATGCAGAGGTCATTAACATTGGGAAGACTATGGCGGCTGACCGTGGGGAGCAAAGAGGAACCATCACGTTTCAATTTACCCGTCCGACTCAGCCTTCTCCACGAACCGTGAGCGTCACCTTTCAGGCTAAGGCGCCAGGGGTGTCGCCAATTCGTGTCGAACTGACCCGCTCCGGTAATACAGCACAGGCATCCACCGAAATAGCCGGGACAGGGGTAGTAAGAGTACGGTGAGGGAGGACGGGCTAACACTTATTGAGATTCTCGTCACCATGGCCATTATTATGATCTTGGCTTCGGTTGCCATGCCCCTGAGTAAGGTATCGGCGAAACGAACCCAGGAGCTAGAGTTGCGGCAACATCTTCGGACTATTCGCGGGGCAATCGATTTGTTCAAGATGGAATGGAACCGTGATGGGGACGTCTTGATTGGAACGGTCTGTATGAAAAACAGGTTGGTCTGTAAGGAAATCACGGGACCGTACGGCTATCCGAAGTCGCTCGATGTTCTCTTAGGAGTAAAACTAACGGGAGAAGAAGCGACCGTACGAGGCACCACGGTAAGACGTTACTTGCGGAAGATGCCGATCGACCCCCTGACGGGTAAATCCGATTGGGCTCTGCGTTGTTATAGGGATCGCCCAAAGCTTTCAAGTTGGTGTGGTGAGGATGTCTACGATGTGATGACGCAAAGCGAGGAGTCTGCGCTAGATGGTACGAAGTACCAGGATTGGTAAGGTGGGCGGACGGAATGCGAGGGGATTTACGCTGATTGAACTCATGATCGTCGTGGCCATCGTAGGTATCTTGGCCACGATTGCTGTTCCGTCCTATCAGGCCTCATTGATCAAAGCAAGGGAAACGGTGTTGCGTCAGGACCTTTTCACGCTACGTGAGTTGTTGGATCATCACCGTGCGGACAAAGGGAAGTACCCTTCGTCCTTGGACAGTTTGGTAACTGCAGGATATCTGCGTGCCCTTCCGAGAGACCCCTTTACGAGTATGCCTAACTCTTGGCAACAGATCATTGAACCGACAGAGGGCGGTATTTTCGATGTGTATTCCGGGTCGGATCTTGTTGGAACAAACGGGATTCCATATAACCAATGGTGAACAGGTGTGGGAGAGTTGCTCAGAGTAGATTTTACTCTAAGCAGAGAACGTTCCGAGTGATGGAGAAATGGAGGCGTACGTCCATCGGGATCCTTCTTTTAGGAACATCGGCCTGTAGCCCACTCGAACCCATGACCATAGAGCCAGAGATGTCCGATCTCCAGCTCACTGCGGATACCCTCAAAACCTCATTGCGAAATGCCCAGCGAACAGTTGCTGAGTTGAGAGGAGAGCTCGACGTACGTCGCCAGGAGTTAGCTGATGTGCAGATCGCCCGGGCGCAGCTTGAAGGGCATCTTCGGGAGACGGAACGTCGGTTGGCTGAAGCTCGACATGTGATTGATCTCCAGCGGCAGGAACTGGCTGGCTCCCGTTCTGAACGCGAACAGATGGGGCGGACCAGAGCTTCACTGGAGAATAAACTGAAGCAGCTGCAGAAGCAGTTATCCAAACAGGTGAAGGGAAATGTGACTCCAACAGCTATGGTTTCTCCACGAGATGGACAACTTGAGCGGGGAGCTATCGGTCTTCATCAGGATATCGAGTTGACCGATCTAGTGCAGTGCACCCCAGTTGTCCAAGGGCTGACAATGCCCGTGTCGGGAGCATCGTCAGTTGGTGCAGCATTGGAGGGTGCTCATCCCGTGACCGAGACTCCCAGCGCATACATGTTGGTCAAGCCAAGGGATACGTTGTGGAACATCGCACGGCGATATCGCACTTCCGTCAGCCGCCTCATGGTTCTCAACGCGCTTTCCGATGATCGTATCCAAGTTGGTCAAGCCCTCTGGATTACGGAGCCAACTCCTGAAGAGCCTCGGTGCGAACGAATGTAGTAGCCCGCGATAAGCGATGTGGCACGCCGTGAAGGCCTACTATGGGAGTATTTGTTTATCGAGCAGCACGGCCTGATGGATCTACAATCCAAGGGCATGTGGAAGCAGAGAATGAATCGCTGGTTCGTGCCCAATTAGATTCACAAGGATTGTTGGTTTTCACCCTCCACCGTAGAGGAATTACCTCGGTCAAGAAGGAAACGTCGTGGTCATGGGGAAAGCTCCCGCTGGGGCAGTTCTTGGTCTTCAATCAAGAGCTGTTGGCTTTGATAAAGTCCGGGTTACCGATTTTGCGTATCTGGGATCTTCTCATCGAACGAGCTGGCCATGCTGGATTTAAACGGACATTACGTGAAGTACGTGAAGACATCCGAGGCGGAGCTTCAGCATCGGACGCACTAGCGAAACACCCTGCATATTTCCCTGAACTCTATGTTGCCACGGTAAAGGCAGGTGAACAATCGGGCAACCTTCCAGAGGTTCTGCAGCGGTACATTGCGTATGTCAAATTGATGGTCGGGCTTCGTCAGAAAGTGAAGAAGGCGATTTCTTATCCCATTATTCTTATCGGTATTGGCCTAGCCGTGGTCAGTTTTCTACTGACCTATGTTATGCCGACTTTCGTATCGGTCTATGGAGAATCAGCGAAGGCCTTGCCATGGGCAACTCAGGTGTTACTGGATTTGGTTATGCATGCTGAATCGTGGATAGTGCCGGCAGCCGTTGTCATGGGGAGTATCATGGTGGGGATGCATGCCTACTATGGCACCTCAACGGGACAGGCGGCGATCGATCGCCTTGTGCTGAAATTTCCGCTCCTGGGTCAGATTGCAGTCAAACACAATACCGTCCAATTGATGCGAACACTCGGAACCATTCTTGCCGGAGGAACGCCGCTCGTTGATGCCTTGCAAGGTGCCCGAGGAGCAGTTTCAAACCGATGGATATCACAAAAAATGATTGTGGCCGTCAATGAGATTCGTGAAGGGGCGACACTGGCGGACGCGTTGGATCGTCCGAGGGTGCTTCCGAGACTCGCGATTGAGATGTTGTCAGTAGGGGAGGAAACAGGTTCGCTGGATACGATGTTGCATGATGTCGCGGAGTTTTATGAAACCGACCTCGATACGAGGCTTACGCAACTCACCACGTTAATAGAGCCGGTGCTGTTGCTTGTCATGGGAGTGTTGGTCGGCGGCATCGTGATCGTGATGTATCTCCCCGTATTTCAGATGGCTGGTACCGTTGGCGGTTAGCGTAGGACGGAGTCAGATTGATCGTGATAAGGATACGGATACAATGATGAGAGGTCATAGATGCCACCTAGCCTTATGAGGCCTTCTCTCGTCGAGGTCTTAGTCGATCTGGGATTACTTTCAAAGCGCATAGTCGAGGACGTCCAAGACCGATTAAAGGTAGGGTCTACGGCTTTGGCACAAGCGCTGATTGGCGAAGGGCTCCTCTCGGAGGACCAATTGGCTCATGCCTTGGCTGTTCAATATGGTCTTCCCTATGACCCGCTGACGGATTTCCTGGTTGATCCGCGATACTACGAAACTATCTCATTCAAGTTGATGCAGCGATTTCCTTTTGTGCCGATCGCTGAGCGTTCCGGAACGCTGACCATCGCCGTTGCTGACCCCCAGAACCGGCTCGGACTTGACGAATTGGAGCTGCTGATCGGGAGGCCGCTGGATCGAGTCGTCAGTTCCAAGAGTGCAATTCTAGCGGCGCTCGAACGCAGTGAAGGATCGAGCCAAGTGCTCCGTGAGCTGGAAGCGGAGTATCGATCGATTTTGGTGAAAGAAGATGATCGAGGAGAACAAATTCTCACTCTCGATCATGCCGGGGAAGAGCAGAGTCCGGCCGTGAAGCTGCTGGACTCTATCCTGCTGAGTGCGATGCAGCGCCGCGCAAGTGACATCCACATCGAAGCCGCCGATCGCGCGACCAAAGTTAAGCTTCGCGTTGACGGCATCCTGATTCCGGCCATGGAGCCCCTGGATATTCGATTGCATGCGCCGTTAGTGTCCCGCTTAAAGGTCATGTCAGAGCTAGACATCGCTGAGCGCCGAGTGCCTCAAGACGGAAGTTTTCGCATGAGAATGAATCGAAAGACGGTGGATTTTCGCGTCTCAATTCTGCCCAGCGTTTTTGGCGAGTCGGTCGTCATTCGAATCTTGGACCGAGATTCGATTGCGACCGGAGTATCGGACCTGAAACTCGAACGGCTGGGATTTAATCCTGAAGACCTGAAACGATTCCGGAAGGCGATTACTCGCCCCTACGGCATGGTGTTGGTAACGGGGCCAACAGGAAGCGGGAAGACGACGACGCTGTACGCCGCAATATCGGAGATGAACACGCTCGAGGACAAGCTGATTACGATCGAGGATCCTGTGGAATACCAACTTTCGGGTGTGGTGCAGATACCCGTCAACGAGAAGAAAGGAGTCACGTTTGCTCGTGGCCTTCGATCTATCCTCCGACATGATCCGGATAAGATTATGGTCGGGGAAATCCGAGATGCTGAGACGGCGCAGATTGCGATTCAGTCGGCATTGACCGGCCATCTGGTATTGACGACGGTGCATGCGAACAACGTCTTTGACGTCATCGGGCGGTTCGCGTCGATGGGGATTGACGCCTATAATTTTTTGGCTGCTCTCAATTGTGTGTTGGCGCAACGGCTGGTCCGCATCCTTTGTCCATCATGTCGGACTCCGGTCAAGGTGCAGCGGGCTCTTATCGAAGAATCAGGATTAGACTATGAACAATACAAAGATACGCCGTTTTACGAAGCGAAGGGGTGCCAACAATGTCATGGTACGGGGTATCGAGGGAGAAAATGCATCACGGAATTCCTCGATTTGACGGATGAGATCAAAGAGATGATTCATGCCGAGCGGCCTCTTGCGGAAATTCGGTATCGGGCCGTGACCGATGGAATGATTACACTGCGACAGTCAGCGTTGAAAAAGGTCTTGGGCGGGGAGACATCGCTACGGGAGATTAACCGTGTGACGTTCAGCGAGGAAGGGTAATGTCATGTGGGAATGGGCCAGCGGTCGACCCCGGCGTTGCCTAAAGTTTGGAACTGACTCTATTGCATGGGCCGAAACTGAGCGAAATTGGCGTGGACAACGTCGATATAAGTGTGTCGTGTCCCCTCTTTCCGAGGGCATGATCAAATCTTCTCCGACTGAGGAAAACGTATCGGAGCCATCGGCATTGGCGGGTCGTATTCGCGCCTTGACCGTTCCTGATTCGGTCCACCATGTTATCGGGAGGACGGCTCTCGCGCATTTACCTCGGCAGATCACGGTGTTGCTGCCCGACACTGCGGTCAAAGCGACGGCACTGCACTTTGATCAGCTCCCTTCCAGACGCGAAGAACGCGATGCGCTGATCCGTTGGAGACTGGGGCAAGAACAGCTGTTTCCACTAGCCGGGGCGAAGGTGCTGTCCCAGGTATTTCATGATCGATCTGGTGGTAAAGGTCCAACCCATACTGCCCTGACGGTGGCGGTTCAGGAATCGGTGCTGAAGCAGTATGAGTCTCTCTGTGAATCTGTCGGGTTGATCCCCCAAGAGGTGGGAATCACGAGCCTTCGGATTTTTGATCTATGGAGAAGAGCGTCAAGAGAATCGTATCGGCGATTCCGAGAGTGTCTGTGGATCAGCCTGTCGGATCGGGCCTTAACAACCATGATTTGCCAATCAGGGCGGTTGTTGTTCTATCGATGCAAGCTTCTGGGGATCGAGGCGGCTGAAGCTCTTACGAAGACCAACATGCTGAACAAAATTCTTGAGGAATGCTGCGCTTCCGTGGACATGTGTCGGGAACAACACCCATCAGCGGTCGTTAAGGGGGCCGTTATTTGCTCGGATGGAGATATTTCAGCCCTTCAAGAATCGATTGAGGCAGAACTCCGATTGTCCGTCGAACGACTAGGTTGGGAATCGGTCGCGGCCTTTGGGCGTATGGCCGCAGCGGGCCATCGAGGAGTGACATCCTTGGCTGCTATGGCTGGAGTGCTATAGCATGGCGACCTTGAATTCAACAATCGCTTGGTTCTCCGAACTAGTCGAGCCGTTTCGATTGTGGCGCGGTGCCGATGACCAGTTCTCGATAAACCTGAGCGGCCGATATCGGCCGGCGATGGCTCCACTTCGATTGCTATTCATCGGCAGCTGCGGTTCGCTTCTGATAGGAATCTGTTGGAATCTAGGTCAAATGATCCTCACGTATCGAGAATCTCTAAGCATCCAGGCAGAACTAGATCGAGTACGGCAACAAGATCTAGACCTGATTGCGCAGGCCGGCCGAGAGGGCATTGATTTGTCCGAAACGGCATTGACGAGACTGCCTTTCGAAGTTGAGCTGGCCAATCAGTTGCTTGCGAAAAGGACATTTTCGTGGACAAAGTTTCTTGCTGAATTGGAACAAGCGATCCCTTCACGCCTGGCGCTTAGCAGTGTTCGTCGTGATCACACCGGCACGATGGTTCGACTCACGGGAACTGCTATGACCCTCGAAGACATCACCGCCTTCACCGTCGGCCTGCAGGGCCACGCGAAGTTTAAAAACCCGATCTTGATCCAGCACCGTGTTGGATCGAACGGATTGGTAGAGTTCGATGTCACATTGCAATATCAGCTCGAAGGAACTTGAATGATGAAAGATCGCTTGCTCTTTCTCTGGCGGCACCCCTTCGCCCCGTTGCTCCCATGGGCGAGCGTGGCTCTGGGGCTTCTTTTTGTGCTGTACCTTGTCCAGAATTTTGGTGTAGCGGCTGCTCAAGCAAGCCGAGAGCGCTTGGAGACCCAATGGACTACGGCCAGACAGACGTTGATGTATCACCGAGAAGCAAGAAAAGCGAAGAAAGACTTGAGCCACGTATGGGCGATGCTTCCCGCGGAGCGCGATTTTACTCCACTGGCACTGGGGATTTCAGATGAAGCGAAGCGAGCTCGCGTCACCTTGCCTGCTCTGTCCTATAAAACTGAACCTACTCTCGTCGCGAATACGAGCAAAGGGCTGTTGCAGGGGCCGATGACCGGTCGATACGAGGATCTCCGCCGATTCATCTATGGTCTCGAGACGGCGGAAGAATTGTTGTTTATAGAAGATCTGGAGTTGACTCGGACCGCAGGTGCGCAGGACACGCTGCTGACGTTCAACATTAAAATTGCGACGTACCTTCGAGATGATGCAGGAGAGCCGGGGTTGTCTCAACCAGCGCAGTAACCATGGATGCGAAAAAGAAGACGGTTTTCGCGGTCTCGCTTGTCTTTCTGTGGGCTGGACTCGCTGTGTGGCAATGGCGATTGCTGCAGGAGCCTCTCCGTGTTCCCCTCACGAACGTGGGTGGTCCTCCGTCCGCGGGGCGACATGTAAACGCGAGAAGTTTGCAGGTCAATCTTGATTTGCTTGCTTCAACCGGTCTTCAACGCCAGGCGACCTTCACGGTGCCTCGGAACATTTTCGCCTTGCCTAGTCCCGATGGGACGCTCCAAGCCGTCAATGATCCTGCTTCCGTGAGCCAGCCTTCGGCTACAGCCGAGACCGGGGAGCAGCAAAACGATGCGCTGAAACAGGAGCAGTACCGATACCTGGGATTTCTTCGGGTGGGCGAGGGGGGACGGGGACATAAGGACATTGCGGTACTTAAGAAAGAGGATGAGGTGCTGGTGCTCAACGTCGGCGATCGTATCGAGGACCATCTGGTCCTCAAGGCGATCAACTCGGAAAGTGTGACCATGCGTAACACCGGTACCCATGAGGATCACACAGTGCCGTTGTCGGAAGAACCACCGGAAGAGTCGGCAGGTCAGGAGTGACGACGAATGTGGAGATTCTGGGCACCACTGAGGCGGCAAGATACAGGGTTCTCGTATCTCACGGTGATGATCGCGCTCACTCTTATGGGGATTGCCATGACGGTGGCTGCCCGGCAGTGGAAGACGATGGTACAACGGGAACTTGAAGCAGACTTGCTGGCCAAGGGAATAGAAATTCAAACGGCCCTGGCGCTCTACTCAGCCAACGCAAAGGCTGGAAGAGTGTTCCCGGGAGAAGTATATCCCCAAACACTCGCTGAGCTCACGAGGTTGCCTAGACCCTTTCTCAGGAAGGTTTACCTTGATCCAGTCGAACGTGGTGAGTGGGAATTGTTGCGGTCGCCCGCGGGAGGCATCATGGGAGTCCGAAGCAAGAGCAGGCGGAAGCCGATTAAGCAAGGTAATTTCCCGCTAGCAGTGCGTCATTTTGAGGGAAAATCGACCTACTTCGATTGGCTATTCCAATATCCGAATCCGTCTATGGTCGCAGCGCTTGGGCCTATCAGCACGCCGTCGCCCGTTCCTGCACAGCCGCCCGGGGTCAACAAAGGCATACCTCCAGGCCCACCCACGGCGACAGAGCCCATGCCTCCGGATGACGCCTTGGATTCAGCTGATTCGCCTTCGTCAATGTACCAGATCTCGCAGCCTGAATCTCCATCGGAACCTGTCATTCCTTCAGAGGCTATACAATAGTCCTATAGCCGACATGTTCGGTGATATGCCAGGCTTGAAAGGCACTGGCTGAAGTTCTACTTCCTCACATAGAGTTGGGCATGCGTGTTTTTTGATTACGGGTGCGGACTTTTTCCGTGACCATCTCGCTGAATCCCTTCTCAGCGGGCGCATCTTCCCATTTAACTGTCGGCTGATAAATCATAGTCATGGACCGAGATCTTGACCTGCCCCGTCGCCACACGGTATCGTCAACATCTATTGATGAACGAAAGGACTAGTGGTCAGCGCCATGGAATCCTCAGACGGGAGTGCATCCGGTCGGATGGTTGACGAGCCCAAGCCCTTGCCTGTCGCTGAGTATGTTTCAGAACTGGTCTCTAAGGCCAAACAGGCGACGAGGAGATTGGCGTCTCTCCCGACCGCCACTAAGGATCAAGCACTCCTTGCCATGGCCGAGGCGCTCGAGACGAAGTCGGATGAGCTTCTTGCAGCAAATGAGCAAGATCTTAAGGCGTTTGGAGCCGCGCCTGCAAAGAAGGCGATGGCCGATCGCTTGAGATTGACCAAGATGCGGATTGGAGAGATGGCCGCCGGCATTCGTGAAGTGGCGAAGTTGCCGGACCCGGTGGGAACCATGTCCGCCATGTGGACGAGACCCAATGGGATGCAGGTCGGGCGGGTGCGTGTGCCTATCGGAGTGATCGGGATTATTTATGAGGCGCGTCCCAATGTAACGGCGGATTCGGCTGCCCTCTGTCTCAAATCGGGCAATGTCTGTGTGTTGCGAGGCGGCAGTGAAGCGATCCAGTCCAATACAGCGATCGCTGCCATCCTTTCCGAGGCGTCGGAAAAAGCCGGTGTTCCACCTGGTGCGATCATGTTCGTCGACCGTGCAGATCGCGAGGTGGTGCCGGTGTTGCTGAGGCAGGATCGGTTCGTCGACCTGATCATCCCGCGTGGCGGCGAATCGTTGATGAAACTCATCGCGGAACATTCCACGATTCCGGTCGTGAAGCATGATGCGGGCGTGTGCCACATCTATGTCGATGCCGAAGCGGATTCGGCGATGGCGGAGGCCATTTGTGTCAACGCCAAAGCGCAGCGTCCGTCCACTTGCAACGCCATGGAAACCTTGCTGGTCCACCAGTCGGTCGCGCGGACTCTGCTGCCTACGCTTGCCCGAAGCCTCAGTGCGGCCAACGTTGAGATTCGTGGTTGTCCAAAGACCTGCCAATTGATTTCTGAGGCCAAGCCGGCCAGCGAACAGGATTACGGTAAAGAGTTCCTTGACCTGATTCTTGCCGTCAAAATCGTGAAGAACATGGATGAAGCAATGGAACACATCGCTCAGTATGGATCGCGGCATACGGAGGCGATCGTGACGTCGGATTACGGACGATCTATGCGATTTCTCAAAGAAGTCGATGCCAGTGCCGTTCTTGTGAATGCCTCTACCCGGCTTAACGATGGGTATCAGTTCGGCCTAGGAGCCGAAATCGGTATCAGCACCTCGCGGATTCATGCGCGAGGTCCCATGGGATTGGAAGAGTTGACCTGCTCCAAGTTCATTGTCTTGGGGAGCGGTCAACTCCGTGAGTGAATGCCCTCGGACGCCATCGCATTTGCCCTGAAGACTCCCGGTCATCTTCGGTTTCCTTCCACGCGTACACTTGCCGAGTCTTTCGACAAGGTCGAAGGACACGTGGATACTCTCCCAAATGGGCACCTCATCTTCTATCGGCCTGATGGACGACGCTTTCTTGAGACGGATCCGGTAGGCCATCCCTTGCATGAGTGCGACTGGGAGTCGACCGACGGCGGAACTCTCCTGAGGCGGGCGCGAGTCCGGCTCGATTGGGGACGTTGGATCGGAATTAAGCCCGGCGGGCTAGTGAATGAAACTAGGCTGAATCTTGCCTCAAAGTCCAATTGGCGACGAATTACCCCGGATGACCTTCGTGCGCTCGCTGCCGGGGCGTTACGGGTGCCAATCGAGGAGGTGCGGTGGTTTTATCGTGATGAGGATTTTGCCATCGATCACGAAGGGATGGCCACGATTCGACAGCGAAAAGATGCCTTGTATGTTTTGGGTAATGGGGGATTTGAGACAATGCGCTTCATGGCCTGCATGGGCGCCATGCATTGGGGCCAGATAGACTTTCTCCCTGTCGTGGAGCTGTTCAAGTCGTTGCTGCCGGGGACGGGCTCTGCCGTGTTCGAGCTTATTCGCGGACTGTATGACGATCAAAACAAGGGGCACTCTTGTCCGAGGGCCTTACGATATCGGGGGATTCCTACGTATCCGTCCGAAGCAGCATTTCGCTTGTTCAGCGCTTTTTTCACGCCTCAGCCGTTAGACGGTGAGGATCCGCTAGCGGCTTTCATGAACCCCTCAACATCCCATCGTATCGTATGGCTGCCGGCCGAACATCCTCCCGCTCGGTATCTTGAGGAAAACCGCGGGCTATGCTTGACGGTTAAAAACGGGATAGTTCAAAAGGCAACACTTGCTGCAGACGCCGCGGGTCTTCCATACGTCAGTTCAATCGGACGCCGTGTGCTCCCGTTGGATCGCAGCGTCCGTGTCGAAGAGGGACTGTTGATTGTGAAAGATCGTATGACGGAATTGGCCTTGCCGTTGAATCCCGGTCTTCCGGTGAGGCCGTCGCCGCTCGGGGAATGTCCGGTGAGCCCGGTGGATTGGCGCACGGTATTCGAGCCGGGAGTTCAGAAGGTTTCTGCTCCTGAAGCCTTCGAGGCCGTTCCCTTGTTTCCCGAAGACGACACGGAGATCGGCGAGCTCGCCGCACAATCCTTCGTGGCGGACTATCTTGACGATCTTGGGGAGCAGGATCGGGAAGTAGGGAGGTTGCGATCGCAGGCGAAACGTGTGCTCATTGCCAATGGCGATGCCGTTATTTCCACTTGTATTGTTTTTGACCGGCCGCGGGATTATGTCGTGAGTGTCCGATTACCGGCCTATGCGCAGCGTCAGGCTCAGCAGCTCTGGACACTGTGCGCCGAAGTGCAACGGTGGGATTGGCTGCAACGTATTCGAATGGTAGCCGCGGATACTTCTGAAGTTGCGCTGACAAACCGGGGACTGTATGACCTGATCTATCACTGGCTACCGTATGACTCCTTTGATTCTCCGACAACCATGAGTACAATCGTCGCGAGAATGAGTCGAGTATTACGGCGGGGTGGCCATGCCTTTGTCGTTGGACCAGCTGGACTCAGGGAATTGTTTGCCCGGGATTGGGCAGCGTCTTGGGAACAATCGATCGAAACTCTGCCGACCTTTCGCATGCATAAGACCATCCTACCCAAGGCTACAGTGAAGACCGGATTGACCTTATTCCATATCAAGAGGCCATAGCGCAGTATCGAACGGTCATTTCACGATCGCGTCAAAAATAGTAATACCACCGGCCATGACTCTGGTTTACCTTTTTCATTTTCTGTAAAATTCCCCGACTATTGTTACGGCCGGGCAAGTAAGGGCATTTAGTAGGTTCATCAAGGAGGATAACATTATGGCAAGCGTGTTGGACCGGGTGATCGAGAAAGAATTAAGGAAAGAATTGAAGGATGCATTGATTAGATTTGAACAGCAACTGCGGCAAGCTGGTGTCACAGAAGAAAACGTGAAAAACAGAATGCGTGGGGCAAAGCAATTTGTCGCCTTTTTGTATGGTCGATATCTTGGGTAACAGTCATAAGGTATTCGTCTATCGAGTACGGGAGTCCAATGTGGGATGGCTGAACCGATTCGGCCATTCCTCTCGGCGAATGCGCACGACAGCCGATCATTCTCACACGCCCTATTCGCGCAACAGCGTGTCGACTTCCACCGTTCAAGCGATCCCTGATGGCCGATATGGGGCGCTAGGTACTGATCATTTTTCCGATGCTGCCTTCTTAGCCCATAGTCCCGACCATACATATTGCAGTCCACGAACGATGAAGAAGCCTGCGACGGTAGGGAGCCAGATCCATGTGGCTTCGCTGGCCACAATCACCAATGCGCTTTCATTGAAGAACTCTTCAATGCCGATGGGAGACACCACGATCGGGCGAAACGTGAAGAAGTACCTGGTTGGATCGAACGGGGAAAAGAACGCCACGCCAAGCCCGCCGTTCGTCATCGCATCGAGCACTCCATGTGAGGCGGTGCAGAGGAAGAGATAGACTCCTATTCCTGCCTTTTCTGCTGACGACTTCCGGCGGTAGCATATTGTTACGATGCCGATACTAAGAACACCGGCGAAGAAGATTGAATGGGTCAGGCCACGATGACCCAACAGATCACTGTACCGGATGCCGAAGGAAAAGCCGATGACGTCTACATCGGGGGCAATGGAGCAGGCCATACCAAGAAGCAAGATCTGCCAAGTCATGATTGGATGTAGAGAAGCTTTGCCGAGTGCCAAGGCAACGAACGCATGAGAGAATGCTGACGCCATGAGCGGTCTTTCCCATGAAAAACGAACTTCAGCGCCCGTCCTCAAAACTCATCTGTCGCCAAGCTTCGTAAACGACCACTGCGACGGCGTTCGAGAGATTGAGGCTGCGGCTCTCTGGGCGCATCGGTAAACGGATGCGCCGTTCTTCGGCAAACGATTCAAGCAGTGCGGTCGGCAGCCCACTCGTTTCAGGACCGAACAGGAATGCATCGCCCTTGAAGTACGTGATGCGATCGTAACGCCGGGAGTTGCGTGTAGAGACGGCAAACAAGCGGTGAGTTTTGAAGTGGGCTGCGCACTCGGTCCAGTTGTCGTAGACGCTGAGGGTGGCAAACTCGTGGTAATCCAAACCGGCACGTAGGAGTTGTTTGTCTTCGAGCGAAAACCCCAAAGGCTTCACGAGGTGCAGTCTTGTGCCGGTATTGGCGCAGAGTCGAATAATGTTGCCGGTGTTGGGAGGAATCTGGGGTTGATAAAGGATGACATCGAACATGAAGATCAGAGGGGGCCTGCGCCGTTTTCAGGTTTGGCTCGTATCGTTCTGAAGGTGATGGAATAGCGCAATTCTTTGGTCGGCGGGATGGAATGCTGCCACTGAAACCGAGATGTCCCCGCCAGGATATAGGCTGAACAAGGGTCAAGCGACACCTCAGCAATGCTTCTCTTCGTTCCCATCTTCCGCTGGAACCGCATCCGACAGGACCCTGCCAACGAAAGGCCTACTACCGATGGACCGAACATGGGGGCATCTCGATGCCATCCGATGCCGGCTCTGGGTGCATAGCGGCTGATGAGGACCTCTTCCACCGCCTCTGCTGGGACGCCGATCAGTGAGGCAGCCCGTTCTCGGATAGGCGATAGCCAGGGTGGGATCGGAATTGTGGGGATAATCTGCCAAGAGTCATACCCGTAACTCCATCCAAAATGGACCACCTGCCGACGGGCCGTCACTCCGTGCATTCGAACTTCGGAGAACGAGAGAACGTGAATGTGAGCAAGCAGCTCTTGTTCCTCCTGGGTGGTAATCCACTGCGGTAGATACCGAAGACCTTGGATTTTGCTTAACTGGGTAGGCGAAGATAACATCTTACAGTGTAACATCTATAGAGATCCGTGGCACAGGAAGATACCCAGCGTATCATCAAACTTCCTGATATAGTCATTCCGTCGTGCTTCAAGGGACATGGTAGGGTGGAGAGCAGTGCACATGATCATGCCTCGTCCCATTGTGAGAGTTTTGCTTGCCACCACTCTCGTGGTTACCTCGTCAACAGGTCCGGCCACCCATGCCAATGATGTGGCACTGTCGCCGGAAAGCATTGCGGAGCAGGCACAAACCGCATGGGAAGGCGGAGCGGTCATGGCGGCGCTTGAACTGGTGGACCAGGGCATCCGCACCCATCCGGAAGCGGTGATGCTGTATAAATTGCGCGGTGATATTCTCTCTACGTTTCGAGACCTTCAGGAAGCTCTTCACGACTACGACAAAGCCTTGAATGGACAGCCCGCTGCGTTGGATATCCGCTGGGCGAAATGGAGCCTGCTGGTCCGGTGGGGACAGGAGGAGGAGGCTGTCGCAGAATTGCACGACATCGCACGGGTCGATGGGAACAACCCGTTGATTCACCTGCGACATGCGCAGGAGCTTCGAAAACTCGATCGGTTGGAGGAATCGCTGGAATCGTATAAGCGGGCGGTACACCTGATGCCGGACTTACTGGGGTGGCGGCTGGCACTCGCTCGTGCGCGCTTCGACGTACTGGATTATCAAGGGGCGGATGCCGATCTCAACTATGTATTGCAACATGTACCGACCGGTTCTCCGCTTGAGCTTCCGGCTAAGAGTCAGCTCGCGCAGCTTTACGAATCCATGGAACGGGGACGGCGCTTCAAGCCGGTGCTGACACCGGATGCCACGGCAGCTCAGCTGAAGGAATGGGCCGCCATTCGCTCTGATGCCTGGAAGCTGTTCGAGGAGGGCCGTTTTCAGGAGGCTGAGCCGATGTATCGCCGGTTGCTGGCGCTCAACCCCAACGATCCCCTCGCCACGCATCAATTGGGACTGACCCTCATGCGATTGGGACGCTGCCAGGAGGCACTCGCCGTCTTCGGTAGCATGTCTAATCTGAATCCGAAGGAGGAAGATTTTGCCGATACGACCTATCGAATGGGGCAGTGCTATGTGGAATTAGGGCGGTGGGAAGAAGCGTTCATTCACTTTCAGATTCTGCATGATGCAGCCGTTGAGTTTGAAGAGACCAACAAGGGCATTGCCCTTCCGGCCGGCACCCGCGTGCTTTCTAAGGACAAAATCGCCCGTTGGCTCGACAAAGTGAAACCCCACGTTCCGGAATTGGTCCAATTGAAGGAGGAGGAGGCAAAACGGGAAAAGGAATCAGGAAGCCGGACTTCCGCACCGCAGGAAGAAGAAGTCCTCTATGCGAAGGCGATTGAAAAGCTAAAGATACAGAAAACGTTAGAGACAGGCGTTGCACTTGCCGGGCGAGACGCAGACTTCAGCTGGTTCCGTTATGTGATTCCGGCGACGAAGGTCATGCGGGATGACTTTCCGACCGGCGCCCATGAGTTTATCCCGCTGTATCCGGGGGATACATTTCTCACCACCCAACCGGAAATCTACTTGGTGTTTCGGCTGGTCTCGGATTCATTCGAGCCGGTTCCGCTGACCGCCCGATGTGCACCGGAACTGCCCGACATGACGGAAGATCCGCAAGCGTTGGTCCAGGATCGTGTCATGACCTCCACAAACGATCGATCGGGCTATTTTCTCCTCACTCCTCCAAAAACAGGGTGGGCACCCGGTATCCATCGATGCGGCCTCTTTGCCGGGGAACAGACGTCCGCCTATTCCTACGTGGATGAGGTCCGGTTTCGGATTGTCGATTCCAGCTGGCCTTGATGATCTAGAGGTTGGCTACGGGGTAACCTGGAGGGGCATTTTCGCCATGCTGCTCTATTGTCTATTATAGAATTCCCTTCTAGGCAGTTTGAGAATGGCGCTGGCTAGTTCCTCAACGGTAGCTTCCCCACGAAGAATGCGATTGAGCAAATCGACTCGCGTTCCATCAAAATGGCTGTTGTTGATTGGGCTTTCGTGAGGAGCAATTATGAGATTATAAGGGGTGAGGAATATTTCTCGAAGCTGTGCCTCATCGTTCAACTCCACGACGCTTCCATCAATCACGGCAGCTCCATCATCATACTCGGCTCTTGTTATTAGCCTTCCGCGAAATAGTGCGAATTCCTCTTTTGCGTAGCCTCGTAGTTCAACCTGATCCTGAATGTGCGCAATGTCATACAACCCTGATGGTGGTGAAGGTATTGATTTTATGTATATGAATTCTTGATAGTACGAGCCTTCATTGACTGCAGCCAGTTCGTCAATTGTTATCTCTTGATGGTCAAGTAATACCGTATCTTCCGTCAGTCTAGAAAAATGCTGGATAAACATATCACCGGAACGCCACCACCAAAGCATTCCTAAACACATAAGGCTTGGTAAAGAAGATCTCAAGGCGTCGAATTGACTCGGCGGGATTGCGAAACCATTGAATTCCACGAACACCTGGGAATGCTTTGGCAAAGCGCTCGCTGAAAAACTGCGTTGAGCTTACATCTTTTATCACAGGCAAACCATCTTCTTTAGATGGATGAATGGAAATGCGATTGGTGGCGTCAGGCCCCGAAGTGCTCTCTGCGCTGGTTGACCTGACCGGTGTTGAGATTGTAGCCTTCTGCACAGTCTCGGTGGACGGCTGAACCGCTCGGACAATCTGCTCTGCCAACATAGGGATACCATGCTCTGTCGAGATAGCCATCTTGTCTGCTAGGACGGCAGAATATCTGAGAATGTCAGTGTGGGTTACTTTGTGCCAAATCGGCAGAATAACCTTTCCTTCGCTGAGTTCTCTCTGTACTAGTCCGTCGAGCTCCCGCTGAGGCCAACTCTTTGTAAAGAAGGCTTGGCTAAGCACAACCACTCCGAAACGCGAACTTCCTAAGCCTTCATCAATCTTTCGGCGAAGGCTATCGCCAATTGTCAATACCGAGGTATCAAGCCAAACTTGTAGACCACGCTTTTCCAATTCTTTTGCAAGTGGATTGACAACTGCGCTCTTGTCCTCGCTCGCATGACAGATAAAAACATCCCATTGTTTTCCTTTGTTTGGCATAACGACTTCAGTTCCCAAAAGAGATGGCATCTTGAAGGGTTTCTGATTGCCGTAATCCCACCCGTCATGTGTCACGAGCAGGTATGTCATGTTATTGAAATTAATCAACCCCTTTGTCTTCAGTTCCCTAACATGAAACATGGCTTCTTCAGGATTCTGCGCAGTTGCTAACGGATAGTCCCACTCTGAAGAGAACGCTACAGGGGCACCCACATGACTCGTCCGTTTAATGAGCATCTGAAGTAACCCAGTAGCCCTATCTTTGAGAGTAGTGTTCTGCATGAATTGGCTCAATGCATGGATGTTCGATGAGACTAGCATCTCTGTGAGCTTGCCATGTTCATAACCTTGACGAGTATAGGCAGATAGCCAAGGTCTCAGAACAATGGGAATATCGCGAGAAGAGTAAAGAGTGCCTGATATGGACAACTTCCCACATCGCCGACATTCTATATCATAGGCATCTTTGTCAGCCTGGCGAGTCGCTGAAATCAGTTCGGCATCACACAGCGGACATGGAGAGGGTTTTCCTTTGCTCATGGCTAGTTGAAATGGAGTGCGGAAGCACCCTGCCTTTTACGGATCTCATGGTTCACCCGTGCTACGAAAGATGGTAAGGTGAGGCTTGGAGAATTGGGATTGAAAGAATCATTTGGCATGGACAGGGGTTCGAAGAACGGGGCTTCTTGGCCACCACCTTGTCGATGTCCCACACATAGATCGGCACCCATACTTGTTAGCGGTTTCCGAGCCGCCTTGGCAGCTCTACGGAGTGCGCGTACAACAGCCTTCTAAAAGGCTTGGGGGCTATCAGCTTCAGGATAACCTGAGCGATGCTTTCGGTTTTGCTTCGTCAATGCGCCACAGGGTGCTGGTAATCCACCTCGATGGTAAAGCCGAGGTCTTTGATCATGCCCCAGACTTCGGGGGCCGGTGCGCCCGGGGTTGTCAAGTAGCCGTTCACGAAGACGGAGTCCGCAGGATAGAGGGCAAGAGGTTGCAGACTGCGGAGATTATGTTCTCTCCCGCCCGCGATGCGGATCTCTGTGCGTGGATGGAGGAACCGAAAGAGGCAGAGCACTTTTAAGCAGCGCTGCGGCGTGAGGGAATCACAATTTTCCAATGGTGTGCCGGCAACCGGATGCAGAGTGTTCAAGGGAATTGAATCCGGCTTGACGTCACGAAGCGCCATCGCAAGCGCGATGACATCCTCATCCTTCTCCCCCATGCCGACGATCCCTCCGGAGCAAATTTCCAATCCCGCCGCGCGCGCGTTACGAATGGTGGCCAGCCGGTCTTGAAAGGTGTGGGTGGTGCAAATCGAGGAATGGAAGGCTTCGCTGGTGTTCAGGTTGTGATTCACCCGATCGACGCCTGCTGCTTTCAGACGCGTAGCTTGGGACTCGCTCATCAAGCCGAGTGAACAGCAAACCTGGATAGGAATCTCCCGCTTGATGGAACGCACGGCTCCGGCGATTTCATCGATTTCCCGATCCAAGGGACTTCGTCCGCTGATGACGATGCAGTAGCGCTGGGCTTTCGATGCCGCAGCTTGTCGTGCGCCTTCGATCATCTGCTTCTGCGGCAATAAGTTATAACGCTCGATCGGCGCGGTCGAAATCGAAGACTGCGAACAGTAATGGCAGTCTTCTTGGCAAGCTCCGCTCTTGGCGTTCTGCAGCATCTGGAGACGGACGGTTCGGCCGAAGTATTTGGACCGAACTTGAAAGGCCGCATGCAGCAGCGCGAGGAGTTCATCGTCCGGAGTATTTAGCACGGAATGGCATTCGTTGTTGGTAAAGGGTTCCTCAAGGAGGGATTTGTGTGCCAAGGTCATATACATCATGCGTACCTCAATAAGTCGTGACGTGGTGATGATCTGCTCGATTGCTGATCTGTCAGATTGGAAGGGCGATTCCCACCAGTTTCCCGGTTCAAACAATCAGCAGACGTCGGCGGAAAACCTACACGGTTTCAAACGGAGAAGCAATGCCTTGATAGGGGACGGTGCGGACGGAGTCGGGTTCTCTTTCCGAACTGGAAACGGCTTGGCCGGCTTCCAGCCATGGGAGGGCGGTAAGGGTGTTCCACTTGGCGCAGCGACGGCAGCGCCCGGTCCATTCGACGGATTCCTGCTGGCATTGCGTGCAGATGTAGGGAACCACCACCCGCTTCTTGAAGCTAAGAGCTTTCTTCAATTCAACGATCGCTTCCTCGAAATGCTGCTTTCGCAAGTACAGGTTGGCCATGATCTTGTGGTAATCCAACAGATGATCTTGCGGACCTTCGATCGTCGAGAGCAGGTCGAACGCCTCATCCACCATTTCGAGTCGATAGTAGAGCTTGCCGAGATAGAACTGGAGGACCGGATTGTGCGGGTCTTGCTGCAAGGCCTCCTGATAGACCCGAATGATTTCGCTGGGCTCACCTTGATCCAAGTAGAGTTCTTCCAGCCGATGCAGAATGATCACGCTTCGCGTCCGGGAGTAGATCTTCTTCAGAATCTCAACGGCGTCCTTGGTTTTGCCTTCATGGAGCAGAATCTCGCCCATTCCGATGTAGGCGGGGAGAAAACTGCGGTCCTTCTTGATGGCCCCCCGGAAGTATCGGCGCGCTTTGTCGGGATGCCCACGTTCGAGCAGCTGACGCCCGACCTCATACGTGCAACCAACCAGCAGTGCCTCTTCCGCCTGTTTCTCGGCGGCGGGAAGATTGGCTTTGAGCAAGCGGTGTTGAATCTCAAGCGCGTCGCTCCACCGCTCCATGCGGATATTGAGATTTCGCTTGCGAATCAGTGCCGTCAGGTTGTCCGGTTCAATTTTGAGGATCTTCTGGAGCGACTGTAGCGCTTCCTCGTAACGTTTGGCGTCTTCCAAATCTTTGCTCAATTCGAGCAACACTTCGATGTTCCGATCCTCGATTCGTTGCGCATGCTGATGGAGTCGGATTGCCTCGGGAAAGTTCTGCTCAGATCGGTAGATATTCCCCAGCCACAGGAGAGAATCCACCCGATTAGGATCGATGGCCAGGGCCTTCTCTAGAAGGCTGATGGCCTCCGCGGTGCGTTTCGACATGAACGCATGGGTGCCGTCACGGTGGAGCACATCGACCTTCTCTTTGCGACGGACGAGACGGTTGCTGCGCCAGTTTAGAATGAGGTGCGCCGTTTGCTGCAACCCCACCACAAAGGTCGCGAGTACCGCTCCACATGCCATGGAGATCAACACGAGGGTCACGGGACTGAGCTCAAATTCAACACCGGGCGAGGTATGAACGACGACAGTTCCTGGATTCAACTCGCGGAAATAACTGTAAATGAACACGCCGGCGCTGATGAGAAAAATGGTGATCAGCAGTTTGAACATCGCCTAAACCATCTTTCGCGAAGCCGCCTTCGGGATTATCCGCGCCTTGACCATGGCAGCGGGAGCCGATCCCTTGTCCGGAACGGGGATTTGCCGAGCGTCGCTCCACAGCCGCTCAAGGGCGTAATGCGACCGTGCATCTTGTCTGAAAACGTGAGCCACCACATCGCCGAAATCGATGAGGACCCACTGGCCTGAGGTTGTCCCCTCACGGCTCAGCGGACGCTGGTTCACACGAGAGAGTGCGTCAACAACCGAATCGGCGATCGCGCGTGTTTGTCGGTCGGATTCAGCCGACCCGATGACCAAGTAGTCAGCGATTGAAGTAAGCGGGGCGACATGGAGGACTTGGACATCAAGGGCCTTCTTGTCGAGCATCGCCCTGGCTACGGCAAGGGCGGTGGCCTTAGATGCATGTACGATTGGTGTCCTCCTGATAAAGGCTATGTCGAAGTATATAGGATTGTACCGGGGGGGGCAACATATTTGCCAGCGGTAATCCGTTCCGAACTCTCCACCTGATTTCTGAGGCCGAGACAGGGCAAGGTGGAAGGGCGAGACAGGTGATGCCGGGGCAGGAAGGGACGTTGATGTCCAGCCTGTTCTGATTCCGGGTGTCGAGTTGGGCAAGGTCCAGAGGATTCAGGTTGGGGAGCAGAGGCATCGCGGCCAGCGCTTGGAAGGATCGTTCCGGTCGAGACAGAACCACGAAATGGCAGAGCTTCAAAAGCTCGTTTGGTTCTCGCCAGGTAGGGAAATCAAGAAACGCATCGAGACCAATGATGAAGAACAGCTCAGTGGCCGGGCCATAGTGGTGTTGTAATGTGCGGAGGGTATCGATGGAGTACGACGTTCCCTTTCGCCGTATCTCGATATCCGAGACCATGAAAAACGGGCATTCGGCGATGGCCAGACGCACCATTTCAAAGCGAACATTCGCGGGAGCCAGTGAGCCGCCTCGTTTATGGGGCGGGTCGCCGGTCGGGATGAAAAGGACCTGGGAGAGCTGCAAGCGTTCATGAACGTGAGAAGCAATGGTCAGATGGCCGTTATGGACAGGATTGAAGCTTCCACCGAGCAGGCCCAGTTTCAGCAGAGAGCGAGAAGTAGGAAGGGGTGAGTGTTTGGATTCCGAAGAACTCATAACGCACTCACAACTCCAAGCTAAAGAATGACCAGGTTGTCGCGGTGGATGACTTCCTCATACTCTTGGGGGCCGAACTGCTCGTGAACGGCCGTAGTCTTGAGGCCTTTCATCTGCCTTAATAGGTCGGACGAAACATTCACCAAGCCTTTGGCAAATTCCTTTCCGTCCGTATCGAGACAACTGACTGGGTCGCCGGCTTCGAATGATCCCGTTACTTGAAGAATGCCCGATGCCAGGAGGCTTTTCCCTCGATTGGTCAAAGCCTCCACAGCCCCTTGGTCAAGATGGACCTGACCGCGGGAGCGGAGCGTAAAGGCGATCCAATGTTTGCGGCTGTTGAGCCGACGCTCCCGCGCGAGAAAGAGACTTCCGCCGGTCCCGCCGCCAAGGACCAGTGGGAGCAGTCCGGCCCGTTCGCCATTGAGAACCAGCGTGGGAATTCCATACTCGCCGACTTTCTTGGCTGCCCGAAGCTTGGTGCTCATTCCGCCTGTCCCTTCGAATGTGCTGGACAGTCCCGCCAGCCGCTCGATATCTTGGGTAATCTCCATAACCAGGGGAATAAATGTCGCCGACGGGTTTTTACGGGGATCCTCCGTATACAGTCCATCGACATCAGAGAGAATCACCAGCAAGTCTGCATCGGCCAGGTGAGCCACGTCGCTCGCGAGGGTGTCGTTATCGCCGACTCTGATTTCATCAACCGCGACAGTGTCATTTTCATTGATAATGGGCACGATGCCGAAATCGATGAGCGTCGCGAGTGTATGGCGAGCGTTAAGAAATCTGCGACGATCGGCGAGATCCTCGTGGGTGAGCAGAATCTGCGCCACCTGGATATTGAGGCGTTCAAACGCCTTTTCGTAGGCCCACATGAGCCGGCTTTGCCCCACGGCTGCCGCGGCCTGTTTGACAGGGAGACTTTTCGGGTACTCCTTGAGCTGCAATTTTCGGATCCCGGACACGATGGCACCGGAAGAGACTAGGAGAATTTCACGACCCTGCGTGCGGAGCGTAGCGATGTCATCAGCCAATCGCTCAATTTGTCCAAGGCGCAGACCGTCCGCGCGCGATGCAATCAGGCTGCTGCCGATTTTGATCACGATCCGCTTGGCTTGCGCTAAGAGCTTGTCTCGCATGGCGTCTTTCGTAACCGCTCCACCTGTTTCCCGAGGTACGTCATCAAGTCATCAAGTCCTTTGTTGGTGGCCGCAGAAATCGGCAAGCAGGGATAGCTCTTGAGGCGACAATGGTTCTGGAGTTCGGCGAGCCGTTCACCGGCGCCGATCACGTCGATTTTGGTGGGGACAACGGCGAATGGGCGGGCTGTGAGTTCCTGGTCATAGGCGGTTAGTTCTCGCCGTAAGGTCTCCAAACCGACCACTGGATCCTCAGGAGCCCATTCTGAGACATCGATCAAGTAGAGTATAAACGCAGTGCGTTCGATATGGCGGAGAAACTGTACGCCCAGGCCCTTTCCTTCGTGGGCGCCCTCGATCAGGCCGGGAATATCGGCCACGACAAAACTTCGGTCGGATGCCCACCGAACCACACCGAGATTGGGGATCAGAGTGGTGAAGGGATAGTCGGCGATCTTGGGCCGGGCTGCCGATATGGCGGCAATGAGCGTCGATTTTCCGGCGTTGGGAAAACCAACCAACCCGACGTCGGCGAGCAATTTCAGTTCCAGCCGCAAGGTTCGTTCTTCACCAGGGGTGCCGGGAGTGCACTTCGTCGGCACTCGATTGACGGAAGTGGCGAAGTTGCTGTTGCCTTTCCCGCCGCGGCCTCCTTGTGCGATGACGGCCGTTTGGCCGTCTTCGATGAAATCGGCAAGTACTTCTTTCGTCTGATCATCATAGACGATGGTACCGACAGGAACAGCGATGGTCAGATCTTCTCCGGAACGGCCTGTACAATTGGATCCCCCCCCGGCTCGCCCGTCTTGGGCTTCATAATGGTTCTGGTAGCGGAGGTCGAGCAAGGTCGTCAATCGCTGAGAGGCAGCCATGATGATGTCGCCACCGTCGCCTCCATCTCCCCCGTCCGGGCCTCCTCGTGGAACAAACATCTCCCTCCGGAAACTGCAGATGCCGTTTCCACCACGACCCGCTCGTACCGTGATGCGTACCTCATCGACAAACATAACCTGACAACGTTCCGCAGGGGGTTTGAAACTATGATGAAAAAGTATACCCGACTCTGACCCGGGAGGAGAAAGAAATTAACTGGTGTGATCGTATCGGAGAAGGCGGGAAGAGAATCAAGGTTTGGTCGGAACGGGATATACGCTGACTTTTCGCCTGCCGCGTCCGCCTTCGAACTTCACCACACCGCTCATTCTGGCAAAGAGGGTATGGTCTCTTCCAAGGTCCACATTGAATCCCGGGAAAAATTTGGTGCCCCGCTGACGGACGATGATACTGCCGGCCGTCACGGTCTGACCCCCATAGGCCTTCACGCCCAAATATTGAGGATTACTGTCACGGCCGTTACGCGATGATCCGCCACCTTTATTTGTTGCCATGGTAAGTCCTTCTTCTGTCGTTAGGCCGTCGCAATATTCGTAATCAACAGCTTAGTAAATCCTTGTCGGTGCCCTCGGGTGCGACGATAATTCTTGCGGCGCTTCTTCTTAAAGACGGTAATGGATCGGGTCCGCCCTTGTCGTACGATTTCAGCTGTGACTTTGGCTCCGTCAAGGAGGGGTTGCCCAACCAGAATGCCGGCATCGCCATGGACGAGACGGACATTGCTGAGTTCAACATGGGCCCCGACGTCCCCGGGCAGCCGTTCGACCTGAATCGTCGTGCCGGCTTCAACTCGATACTGCTTGCCACCTGTTTCAATGATCGCGTACATAATCTCATCTCCGAGCTTGAGGAACGGTTCATTTAACATGGGCATATGAGAGGTGTCAAGCTGAACGACGACGCGCCTAGAAGTCATGGAGCGGCCATATGCCCCTCTTTAGAAGGCTATGAGGGAGGTCGTGCGGCACGTATGCTTAGCGCCATCATTCGCGATGCGTTTCCAGCAATCTTCACCATAAACCCGGCGATGGCCATACGCTCATGCCTCACGCTAACAAGTTTGTAATTCGTACCTATCATCGAATTCCAGTCCGCTGCGTTGTGTACTATTTAGGCGAAGATTTTCTGGGAAAAGGAACGGTGATGAATTTGTGCCGTAACGGGCTACGCGTCCTTGGGGATCATCAAGTGGTCCCCGGCATGGAACTGGTCCTTCGACTCACTCTTCCCGACAAAGAGGAGCCGGTTGAGATCCAACGGGTCGTTGTTCGATGGGTGCGTGGCCTGTTGTTCGGTGCCAAGGTGGTGACGATGAGTCCGCAGGGGGAGGATCGAGTCGGAACATTTCTGAGCTCCCGTCTACGTGCCTATTGCGCCTCTTCGTAATCGCTCCATCATCAGTCGAATAGGGTCCGAATCAGTCACCGGCTTACTTGCTTGACCCACGTTCGACCTCACGCTATAGTCCCTACGCCTACGGAACAGAAGCGTCATTATCGCTGCTGGAGATCGCCCTCAATGCTGGAACCCGTTGCAAAGATCTGGATGGATGGAAAATTTGTGGCGTGGGAGGAGGCCAACGTCCATGTACTGACCCATTCGTTACACTATGGCCTGGCGGCGTTTGAGGGGCTTCGATGCTACAAGGGTAAATCAGGATCGGCTATCTTCCGGCTTCGGGAGCACGTCGATCGCCTGTTTGATTCGGCTCATATCGGCATGATGACCATGCCGTATGACAAGAAGCAGGTTGCCGACGCCATTATCGAGACCGTGCGCATCAACCGTCTCGATGCCTGTTACATTCGTCCGCTGGTCTTCATCGGGTATGGTGCGATGGGCGTCCATCCGGGAAACAACCCCATTCGCGTGGCTATCGCAGCCTGGAAGTGGGGTGCTTATTTGGGCGATGATGCATTGGCCAACGGGATGCGCGCCTGCGTGTCGTCCTTTACGAGGCACCACGTGAATGTGTCCATGACCAGAGGAAAAATATCCGGGTACTATGTGAACTCCATTATGGCCAAACGGCAGGCCAAAGCCGACGGATATGACGAAGCCATTTTACTGGACCCCGAAGGCTATGTTGCGGAGGGAACCGGGGAGAATGTGTTCATCGTTCGCCGGGGCGTTCTGAAAACGACGCCTCTGACTTCAGTGCTCGAAGGAATTACGCGAAACTCCGTTATTCAATTGGCCCAAGAACGAAAAATCACTGCGGTGGAGGAACGATTCACGCGCGATGAAATGTATATCGCCGACGAAGTATTTGTGACCGGAACGGCTGCTGAGTTGACTCCCGTCCGAGAAATCGACAACCGGCGCATCGGCAATGGTACGCCCGGACCGATTACACGCGCCCTTCAAGACGCCTTCTTTTCGATCGTGCGAGGGGAAGACCCTGCGCACGAATCCTGGCTGACACGTATCTAACAGATCCTCCGCCGAAAACGTCAATCGTCAACCGAGAGGAATCGAATCAGGCTCTATCGGTTGACCAATGGCGATTTGACGGGGAAAGGATAGATCAGTGGCCGGCCGCGGGAGTCTCTCCCGAGGGATGCGAGTCTCCTGAAGACTGAGCGGGAGGAACAGCCGGGGGAGCTGTTTGTTCGCTCTTGGGCTGCATATCGATGACGGTCGACGAGAAGTTTCGTTGCTTGGCCAAAATGGCCAGGGTGAGCGATGTCACCATAAATACGGCTGCCACAACGACCGTCAGCTTGCTCAAAAAATTAGCCGGGCCACGGCTGCCGAACACGGTTTGGCTGGATCCGCCGAAAGCGGCCCCGATCTCCGCTCCTTTCCCTGATTGGAGAAGAATCGCCCCGATCATCAGAAAGCAGATAAAGACATGGACGATAACAATCAACGTATACAACATGGAATTCAGACTCCGATTGATCGAGCGGCCGACGCAAGCGCAGCAATTGTAGCAAAGGACTCGACGTTGAGACAAGCGCCGCCGACGAGTGCGCCGTCGACCTGGTCCGAGGCAAGCAGCGATTCTATATTCTGGGGCGTAACGCTCCCTCCATAGAGAACTCTCATATGATCGGCGATCGTTGGGGAAGCCATGGCGGCAAGAACCTGCCGAATAGTCCGATGGGCGGCAACGGCTTGCTCGGTTGTCGCAGATTTCCCCGTGCCGATGGCCCAGATCGGTTCATAAGCGACGGTGACTGCTGCGATCGCATCGCCGGGAAAGCCCGATAGGTTCTCGTGCAGTTGTTGTGTGAGGACATTGTCAGTCGAACCGTTGTCTCTCTGGGCGAGCGACTCACCGATGCAAAGGATCGGACGCAGTCCGTGCGTGAGCGCCGCTCCGATTTTCTTCCGGATGTCGTCGCTCTGCTCGCCGAACAGAGTTCGTCGTTCCGAATGGCCCAAAATCACATAGCGACAGCCGAGGTCTGTAAGCATCGGCGCGGAGATTTCTCCGGTATAGGCACCGGAGTCCTTCCAAAACATATTCTGAGCTCCAAGTTGAATCGAAGGCGACGGGCCCAGCGCTACACGGACCGATTCGAGTGCAGTAAAAGGGGGAGCGACGACTAATTCAATGCCTGTGGAAGTGCCGGGCAGACGTTTGCTGAGTTCACGAACGAAGACCGACGCTTCAGACGCCGTCTTGTTCATCTTCCAATTACCGACGATGAGAACTGTACGCACAGTGCTTCCGGGATTAGGTTCGTTGAGGAATCTGTGATTAATTTCGGCGGTCAGGCAGCGCGGCCAGACCGGGAAGTGTTTTGCCTTCCAGTAATTCAAGGGCGGCGCCGCCGCCGGTCGAGATGAACGACATGTTCTCCGATACGCCGGCCCGGTGGACGGCCAGAGCTGTCTCACCACCACCGACGATCGTGAGGGCGTAGGCGTCGGCGATTGCGTGAGCCATGGCCAGGGTGCCCCGCGCATAGGCGTCTATTTCAAACACTCCCATAGGTCCGTTCCATAGGATAGTTTTCGCATTTTGGACCGCCTCGTTGAATAGTTTGACCGAGGCCGGTCCGATATCGAGTGCATACCATCCTTTGGGGATTTCTTGTACCGGGACTATTTTCGTTTCAGCGCCGACATCCCGGCTGGCTGCGACCACACAATCGACGGGCAAATAGAACTTGACTCCGCGCGAGAGGGCATGATCCTCGATCCCCCTGGCAAAATCCAACATGTCCGTTTCGCAGAGCGAATTGCCGATCTCCATGCCTTTCGCCCTCAAGAAGGTAAACGCCATGCCGCCGCCGATGATGACCTTATCGACCTTCTTGCCCAAATTCTCGATCACTCCGATCTTGCCGGACACCTTCGCGCCACCCAGAATCGCCGCAAAGGGCCGAACAGGATTGGCGACCGCGCCCTCAAGGTACTCGATCTCCTTCTTGAGCAGCGCCCCTGCCGCCGAATCTTTGATGTGCTTGGTGATCCCCACTGTGGACGCATGGGCTCGGTGCGCCGCCCCGAAGGCGTCATTGATGAACACATCGCCCAGCGAAGCAAGGGCTTTCGCAAAGGCGTCGTCATTTTTCTCCTCGCCGGTGTGAAAACGCAGGTTTTCAAGCAGGAGCACATCGCCGTCCTTCATTTTTGCGACCAGTTTCTCAACGGCCGGACCGATACAGTCCGGCGCGAAGATGACGTCTTTCCCGAGCAACCGTCCCAGACGTTTTGCAACCGGCGCCAGGCTGTATTTGGGATCGAAGGCCCCTTTGGGACGACCGAGGTGAGAGCAGAGAATG
>CAYXKP010000035.1:28044-31459 GCA_964465695.1 uncultured Nitrospira sp. | reverse complement strand
TATTGCGAATGGGGGAGGGAACGTGTCGACGTTCACGATCGGAAGTAACGGCCTGCTTACGCTCGCGCCGATCTCGGGGAGCGCTCCCAATCCGACACCGGCGGGGACGAATCCTTCGGCAATCACGATATCTCAAGACGGACAATTCTTGTATGTCGCGAACCGTGGAGGCGGTGTGTCGGCATATACGATTACAACGGGAACAGGCGCACTGGTTCCCTTAACTCCGCTGCTCGGCAATCCATTCCCAACCGGCACCGAACCTTCCGGAATCGCCGCACCGGGTCGGCCGTAGCCTGTGCCGTTTTAATGGTTGCGCAGACCGGCGGGCTCAACTCACCCAACGATTTCTCCGCTCCGCCCCGTCGACGCCCGGCTGTATGGCAGGTCTCACGGCCGTTTCCGCGAGTAGCGGCCGACGGAAAAGAGCCCTTGAATCGATGAATCATGCAGGCAGCTTATGGTGTAACCAAGTCAGAATTTCTCCTGTCACCTGTTCTGGTTTGTCTTCATGCACGAAATGTCCGGCGTCGGAGACTTTTATCACCGTCAGATCAGTGACCAAATCATTCAGCCCTTCAAGATTCTCAGGGACGAGTGCATGATCGTGTAACCCCCAGATCACCAGTGTTGGAACGGAGACGGTAGGGTATCCCAACCGTCGCTGATGCAGCGCTCCGCCGCCTCGTAAGGCCGCTCGATAATAATTCACCATGGCCGTAAGCGCTCCCGGCTCGCAGGCTTGGTGCCGATACAACCGAACGACATCATCAGGCAGCTGCCCGCGATGCATGGCCATACGGGAAAAGATCTCACCGATCACATAGCCGTGACCGGCTGACAATGCCGCTTCCGGCAGCCGGGGAAGTTGGAAAAAGGCCATATACCAGGAACGACACAACTGGCACAGGCGCCGCACTTCCCGCTCAAAACAGGCCGGATGGGGAGCATTCACGACCACCAAGGCCTGGACGCGCTCGGCGTGCCGCATGGCATAGTACCAGGCGATGATTCCACCCCAGTCATGACCGACCAGAATGGCTCGTTCCACCTGAGCGGCATCGAGTAGTCCTGTGACATCGTCCATCAAGGGTTCAATCCGGTAGGCGTCGATGCCCGTGGGCCTAGTCGTGCCCCCATATCCCCGGAGGTCGGGGGCCCAGACCCGATACCCGTCTTGCGCCAACGGACTCATCTGATATCGCCACGAGACGGCGGATTCCGGAAATCCATGCAAGCACAAGATCAGTCGCTCGCCGGACCCAGCCATTGCTACTCGGAATGACAATTGGTTCGCTACGACCCTATAAAAGGGTATGTCTGAAGATCCGGGGTTTACGTTTCCCATGGGGCATGTACGGTACGGATCAATCCGTGCGTTGGCGAAAGTTTCGAAATTGTTGGGCAGATCTTTGGAATCTCGCTATGATCGCCAGCATGGAAAAACCAAAGTGGATATTTTGGCAAGATCAGGGTAAATGGCGCGGCCATCCGGAGGATTGTCCTGATCGAGAGATACAAGCTGCGTCATTCGATGAGTTGCAGTTCAAGGTCCAGCAGCTGAGCCGTGATGCTTCCAAAAGCGGTCGAGAGGTTCTCCGCATAGAACGGCCGAAAGCAGAAACGCCAGACGAGAATATACCAAGGTATGTTCTTTCACAGGATCAAGGTAAGTGGCGCGGCCATCTGGAGGGCTATCCTGATTCTCTTGTGCAAGGGGAATCTTTCGACGAAGTCCAGTTCAAGCTGTACCAACTTTGCCGTGATCGCATGAGCCGAAAGCTCCCACACCTCCGAAAAATCGCCTGATCGAGTCCACTGAGCCGTCACAATTTTCAGTACCAATTTTCCTTCGATCCTATCGAGTCCTGCGGTAGATGGTGATAGAACCATCCGCTATATGCCTCGGGCTTGTATTCGATAACGTCCGGAAAACGTCTCGCCGGGAACGAGCCGCTTCAGCCCCCAGTCCGGGTGATTGAAGGCATCACTCGCGCAGGTCATCGGTTCGATGGCCAGCGCGGCTCGTGGGGCCTCTGCAACGGCATCTCCGCTGTATACCACTACAGCGGAAAACATGCGATCCATCGCAATGTCGATCCTGCGATCCTGTGCGGGATGACGCAGGGATGCCGTGGCCGTTCCTTGCGCGTCGCGTTCGAGCTGGACATAACAATGGTTGAAGCGCCGACGTCCTATCTCACGAAAGCGCCGGCAGTCCCACGGCGTGCCGGCCACGTTCAGGATCGTTCCTGTCGGGACGAGCCGCTCGTTGAATTCCAGATAGGCGGCACCGGGAATTTGCACCTCAGCCTCGTCGATCAACGATGTTCCAACGGTGAAGTAGGGGTGAAACCCGACTCCCACCGGCGCGGTGTGTCGCCCCACGTTTTTCACACTGAATGCGCAGGTGAGTCCACCGGCACCCAGGTCATACGTCACCCGCACGGCAAGCGAAAAGGGATAGCCTCGTTGAGCATATGTATCGGCATCGAGTTGAATCTCAAACGTCGCTTTGTTCGCGCGAGCTTCCTGAACGTGCCACGGCAGGCTGCGGACGAATCCATGGATGGCGTTCGGACCTTCCTTATCGTTGCATTCGAGCTGCAGATGCCGTCCCTCGAACGCATAGCGCCCGTCGCCGATGCGGCCGGGAAACGGGATGAGTACGTCTCCCTGTCCGCCGCGCTTCCGGTCGCCACCCGAATAGCCCCACACGACATCCGTGTCCCGCCCGCCGTCGTCGGTCAACAGGTATCGTCGTAACGAGGCTCCCCATGGTGACACAACGGCGCGCTGGTTCTCATAGGAAATGGATAGTTCAGTATCAGGCGTGACAGGTTTCATCGCACTATGTCACTTGATGGTACCGTACCGACAGATCTCCGGCTCTGCGGCGAGAAGTCCCAACAACCGCTGCAGCGCAGTGGAGACGTGTGGGGTGGCGAAATGTGCACGTTCCGCCGCGGCGCTGGCCCACTGTTCAATGAACACAAAATCGGCCGGATCGGCGCTGTTCTGCAGCAGTTCGTAGCTGATACACCTTGGTTCTCCGCGAGTGGGTTCAACCAGGGTAGATAAGATCTCTCGTGCCTGTGCAACCTGGTCCGGCTTGGCTTTGACACGGGCAATCACGCGAAGAAAACGATCGAGAGGCATGTCTTTCTCCATAGCCAGTATGTCAACAGGCGAACGATTATTTTACGAAGGGATGGCCGGCCTTCTGCCAGTCTTCAAGACTCATCACGACCGCCGTCGGTCGCGTGAAGCCGAGATCTTCGAGAGCTTGCGCGGCAAGCGAGGCCCGATTGCCGCTCTGACATTGCAGAATGAGAGGTCGGTCCATCTCGGGGTTGGTAGGAAAGCCGACGTGACTCCAGATCTTGAATTCGAGCACCCCGCGAGGGATATTGAT
>CAYXKP010000035.1:0-28034 GCA_964465695.1 uncultured Nitrospira sp. | reverse complement strand
CGCCAGGCACATGTCCTGCCGCGTATTCATGCGGCTCCCGCACATCCACAATCAAGGCAGAACCCGGGTTCTCAACGAGTTTCCGATACTCTTCCATGCCGATCGTCTTCACCTGCTTCTGCGCCGCCTCTACTTTCTGTTTGACCACGGGAGGAACACTCTGCGCGAACGCCGGTGAAAAACAAGCCAGTGTTGCCCCCATGATGAACGTCAACGGCAATAGAATGGCTGTGCTCATGTGTTCTCCTTTAATTTAAATAGGCCCCGCATGGGCTAGGTACAGTCTAGCCCGCTCCTATCTGCGACTCAAGGGAGGAATATTGAAGAATGCGGTCATTAACCCGGCCCCAGGCCACGTCGAAAATCGATCTTTGCCGCCCACTTGGGATGATCGATGAGCGGATTACGATTGCCTTGTCGCTCGAAGATCGCCTGGTTGCGATGGCGCTCGTAGTCATCCACCGGGAAGTCCTTGTGCCATTTGAGGAGCGTGGCGAGACGATCTTCCGTGTACTCTTTCGCTGTGCGATTGATCTCGCCTGGGTACCGCAGGAGAAAATAGAGCGTCGCTCTCGCAACCGTCCCTTTCCCGCCGCCGGGCTCGAACCGATGCTCTTCCCGTTTGCCGCACTCGTTTCGCACCACTTCGTCAAAATCAGGGAAGTCGAAGTAGGGCGTATTGCCGCGGAAACTGTTGCAGCCCGGTTCACAGGCGAAGAGATGATGCAGATCACCGCGCATCGGTTCTATTTTTCTGAACCAAGACTGCGGCACCACGTGTTCGCAATTGAACGGCAAGGAGACTTCCAGGAGGTCCATGCGTTCCTGGAGCTGCGTGGGGGTCAGACTCGACTCTCGTAGCACCAACTCACGAAGCCGTTCCGCCCGCACCTGCTCCATACGAAAATCCGCTCGGATCAGCTCTTCTGGTTCGAATTCCTTGCCTGAATAGATGCTGCGCAGCTTCAGATTAGGATGGAGATCAATCCAAGGATAGACTTCCTTGGCCGGCCGATAGGCTGGTTTGATGGCGTGCGTGCCGGCCACAAGGCAGGATAGTTGAGCGAAAAGTTTGGCGGGAGAAACGGAAACGGCGATTCTTCCATAGTACTTTTTACGAGCCTCCACATCAGCAGTTTGGTCGTAGTAGCGCCTGGTTCCTGCTCTGCGCGCTTCTTCGATCGCAGCGGTTACCTCGGCGTCCATTGGCGCGGTCGAGAAAGCCGGCGTGGTCGTCGAGTTCGGTCGGGGCTCGACGGTTGCCGCCGCCGGTTGAGCCGGGCCGTGATTCACCTGCGACGCGCCGACTTGAACCGTGATCCGCAGAGGAATGGTCCACGTCGCGCGTCCATCCGTCGTGACGGGCCCTTCACCCGCGAACGATTGCGATGGAACTCCGGCTCCCGTACGGTCCCATCCGATGACGGACAGTCGCGGCGGCCCCGTACGGACCGAGGGCGGCGCCGTCTCAAAGATCTGTTCTCTCAACCGGTGTGCGTCCTCCCCCAGTGATTGACTCTTGACGTGTTTCAGAATCCGGCTGACCCGCACACCCTCGTTCGCGATCCAGTGGATCGCCGCATCTCCCATGGCGGCCGTCCAGAGGGTATCGTCGCGTGTGAGAATTCGTCCCTCTGCGTCCCGCTTCGGAACTCCCGAGTGATGCAGCCCCACGACTTCCCATTGATCGTTGAACAAGGGTGACCCGGACGAACCGGGCGCCGTGTCGGTGTGATAGTGGAGAAAATTCTCCAAGACGTCGATAATCTGATTCTCCCGCAGGGCGATCTGTTTGGGGTGGCCGTTAGGGTGTTGAACGATCGTGACATATTCCCCATTGATGACCTTGCCTTCGGTTTCGATCAATCGCGACCACCCGATCTCCTCAAGATCAACCGTTCCCTCCGCCGCTGATCGACTCACCGCAATCAGGGTGTAATCCAACTGTTGGCTCGTGAGGAAGAATGTATCGGGGTCGAGAGAGAAGGTGATGGGCGGCAAGGCGTTTCCGTCCGGATCGTCTTGAAAGTTGAAGACGACGCGCGCCTGGCGTCCTCTCGCCGCATCCGGAACGACATGATTATTCGTCAGCAGCAATCGTGGCGACACCATGAATCCGGTACCGGAGCCTGCGTTCCGCCCGTTATCGAAGAGCCGTACACACCCGACTGTGCGGCTTGCCGCGAGACCGCGATCCATGTAGGCGATGCCCAACAAGTCGCTCCGCCCCACGATCCGCTCCAGGAGCAGTTCTCTGTCCATCTCTGCTGAGTGCATGGTGCCAGTCTGGATTCCCAGTGCTTCAGCCGTCACCGTGTATACCTTTTCTTGTTCCGCACTGCCGACGAGTGTTGCCCCTTCGGCGCCGTCGGGAATCCATCGTTTTGCTTTGCTCCGGAGATCGGCTTTTGTGCCGGTCACGTGCTCCACCACCCGTGGATCAATCCCCAAACGTTTCAGTCTCGCTTGTACACGTTGGGGCGAGTCCGCTTGCAGGACATGCCCTGCGCGAATAAGCCGGACACCTTCTTCACGCGCGGTTTGCCGCTCTACAAATCGCCGTTCAGTCTCGCTAAGCAAGGTTGTGTCTATCAACATTGCTCCTCCTCCGGCACAAGATATATGCCGTGCTCGTTGGACGGAATCCTTCCCAGCCTTTGGGTAGCCGATCTATCTAAGTACTTTTGTGATGGTGGAATCAAGGCGTATCGTGTCGGCGAACACATGAACATGCTTCCGCCGCTCTTCTCCGGCCTCACCGGGTAAAAGAGTATGGCTCGTTGCCTTCACGGAGCGGGAAGGTGCAGACCGGAATCTTCCCGCCCGAACACAAAGGGCCATTCTTCGGGACGTTGAGCGCCCGTCAGCATCAGAACAGCGATAGTGCACTCGACGGTGCACCTGTGCGCTATTCAGCCTTCTCGTATACAGCCCTGAGATCGTTCGCTGGAGGAACCGTGTTGCTCACGGTCGTGATCACAGTGTAGGCCAACGCGACTATGCCGATAATAATCCCGCCTACATATAGCCAAACCTTGTTCATGGCGGCCTCCCATGTTGAAAGGTCCCCGCCCTAGGACCTATGTTGATGATGGATCTTTTTTGCAGTCTTCTCGAGGCGGGAATAGCCGGTCCTTGTTTGTAATGGGATTACCAACTAGGCCGGCGATCACCAGCCGGGGAAGCTGCTTATTTTCATAAAAAATTCTATTGCTGAGAGTATGTAAAGAAAATCAGGATAACGCCCGAAGAAATTTTATCGGTGGCAATAATCTACAGTGAGTGTCAGAGTGCGTATTGCGTATTAACAGGATAGAACAGGGGCAAAGAATTCTTCTTCGTTAGGGGAAGCCCTGGTCCTCCTCACGAGCTGGGGGAAATACCGGGATACGATTCGGAAATTTCAGGTGGCTGCGATGTTCGGAAAAAATTTGGAGGAGGCATGAAAGAGAAGAAGGGAAGAGGAAAGGGAGAGGATACGGACAAGACGGGTGAGCTGCGCGCGGGAAGCGATCCCTTTCAACGTCTGCTCGGGCTGATGTTCAAGGCGCATCCGTGGCACGGCGTGTCCATCGGGGAGGAAGCCCCGGACGTCGTCACGGCCTACATCGAAATCGTTCCGACCGACACCGTCAAGTACGAAGTGGACAAGAGCAGCGGCTTCCTCAAGGTGGACAGACCGCAGCGGTTTTCCAATTTCTGTCCCGTCTATTATGGACTGATTCCGCAGACCTACTCCGGGGAGCAGGTAGCCGGCATATTTGCCAAGCGAGCCCGTCGCAAGGACATGGTGGGAGACGGTGATCCGCTCGATATCTGCGTGTTGTCGGAAAAGAGCATTCCGCACAGCGACATCCTCTTGACGGCGCTGCCGATCGGCGGGTTGAGCCTGGCCGACGGCGGCGATGCCGACGACAAGATCATCGCCGTGATGCGGGACGATGCGGTGTACGGCAACTACAAGGATATTTCACAATGTCCGACGGCTCTCCTCGATCGCCTCCGACATTACTTTCTTACCTATAAGAGCGCACCCGGCACGACCCATCACAAGGTGGAAATCACGAGCCTGTACGGGCGGGAAGAAGCGCTCAAAGTCATCCGAGCCGGTCACGCCGACTATCGCGCGAAGTATCCGGAGCTGAGCTCCTTGTGGCCGAAGAGTCTGCACGGCCTGTGATGGTGTCCCCTTACAGCGCCTCGAGGCGGGTGTTCCATCCGATGCAGATGGACCGTCACTCGTCGTTTGGCCTTATTGAGCCTGCTTGCGCTTGAGCAGATCCGCAAACCTGGCGAATGGAGTGAAGGTCGAAGGCCGTTCTTGTTCACGCCTCGGCGGGGACTCATCGGACGTGCCGGCAGCCAGATACCTCTGGTGCTCATTGTCATGACAATAGAGGCACAGCAACTCCCAGTTGCTCCCGTCGAGCGGGTTGTTGTCATGATTGTGGTCCTTGTGATGGACCGTGAGCTGGTTGAGCTTCTTGCCGTCAAATTCCCGCCCGCAGTGCGCACAGATCCAGGGAAAGAGCTTGAGGGCGAGGGATCGATAGGAGGCCTTGTTGTGAGAGGCAGCACTTCGTGACATACAGAGCCTCTGCAAGTATGCAGACTTGATCCACTGCCATTATACACCTCTTCACCCGTCTACATACCATTGGATCTTCGGATCTTCGCTCTCCGGTTCCTGGGAGCATTACCGGATATCAAGAATTCCGCTCCAGTCGGAGGAAGTACCGCTTCTCGATCGAGATGGCTTCGCTGAAAGACGGATAAACACGGTGTGACGTTGAAAAGACGATAGGCAAGCCTACTTCGGAAAGTTCCTTCCATAACCGGACCGGAAACAGTTCTCGATATCTTCCACGATAGCGAATCTTCTTCCCTCTCATGGCGTCTCCGTGAGACGTTGAGCTAGTCACTTGCAAATTGCAAGTGACAATGCTACAGTGCGGTCGTCATCCGAACGACAAGGTGCCTCGTGAAATTCGAGCGATCATCCTGCCCGATCACCAATGTGTTGGATCTCCTCGGGGATAAGTGGACGTTGCTGGTGATCCGTGATTTGGTCTTGGGCAAACGGCGCTACCAGGAATTCCTGGCTTCGCCCGAAACAATCGCGTCGAACATCTTGGCGCAACGACTGAATAGGTTGACGGCCGCCGGCCTGACCAGGCGGCGTGCCTATCAGCGGAATCCCACCCGGTACGAGTATTTCTTGACTCAAAAGGGGAAGGCGCTCGAGCCCCTCCTGGAAGCGATCATCGTCTGGGGCAAAAAACAATTTCCCGGAACCAAGAGATTCCCGCGAGTCAAGCGATCTTGAGTCGCGGTTCGAATGGAGAGGCCCCGGAAGGACGAGGGCAGAGAACCGGATTAGCGCATCAATCATAGTTCGACAACCACCATGCAACAAGGAGGGTATCTATGCCGTTATGGAAAATTTATCATCCGGCCGGAGCATTCACTGCCGAGGACAAGAGAAAGCTGGCCCAAGAGGTGACGGCAGTCTATGCCGGCGTCCCCATCCCGAAGTTCTATGTAGTCATGATCTTCGAGGAAGTCGCGAGTGATTCGTGTTTTGTAGGCGGTGAACCGCATAACAAATTTATCCGGTTCAAGATCGACCAGATTGCCCGAACGATACCGGGGCCGATCTTGCGCGAATGGTGGGTCAGGACCCTGGATACCGTGATTGCGCCGTTCGTGAAAGATAGAGGCTATGATTGGGAAATCTCCATCGATGAAACCCCGTGCGATCTCTGGTCCCTACAAGGAGAACTCGCCCCGCCGTTTGAATCCGTGGCGGAGAAGCGGTGGGTGAAAGAGAATAAGGCAAGCCCCTATACCTTGGCGGAGAAGCTGCCGGTAAATTTGCTTCTTGCCCCCGGTGTGGCGGACCGATAGCGTCGGAAGATTCGATCGTGCTTGTGGCGGAAGCGCTACCGTTCCGCCGCAACGATGATAAGGCGAATTCGCTGCCCGTTGTGACGTAATTCCCAACCTGGGGGTCAGCCTTAGCGATCATCCGGTGCGACCACGGATGAATGCACCGATTTTAGCGGTGATGATAGACGGCACGGAAAGGACTCCGAATACAATAATACCGAGCGGCAGGAGGTTGCCGGGTCCTTGGGTGCACAGCATCCAGAAAAACTGGCCGACCAGGGGAACGAGGCCCCATCTCCAAACTTTTTGGGGCTCAATGAAACCGAGGATCGCTGAGATGGCGCAGATTACCGGCATGCCGACGGAGAAGTATAATGATGAATCCCAAGCCTCCCTACGGCCGGAGATAGTTGATATGGTTCCCCAAGTGAGAGCCCCAATCATGAGAGCAATCACATACAGCCAAAGGTCTTTCTTCATGTTTCCCCCGTTGCACAAGTCTAGCACGTGGTGCCATGGGAGAAAGACAGGACTCAGGTCGGGGAAGGTCTCTGGGGCACCCCTTTCGCCAGTCCTCTAGAACCTCGATGCCGTCAGCGTCACGTCTGCGTCGGCCCAGGCCCGGCGAAAGCGCGCCTCCGCTGCGGCCGCATCGTTCTTCTTTCCCTGTGCCCGCAGCGCCTGCGCGAGGCCGAACAGGGACCAGCCGTTCTCCGGGAAGCGACGCAGGTCCTCTCGATACACCTTCTCGGCTTCGGCATGCCGGCCCGCTTTCACCAGCGCGGCGCCGAGCGAGTGGCGAATCGGATAGTACCACTTGGGCGGTTCGAAATAGAGGCCAGCATCCTCGATCTTGGCCGCTTCCCGGAAATGGTTGATGCCTGCGTCGAGGTCGCCTCGACGAGTCGCGATCTCGCCGGACAGCGCGTGCGCGGCGATCGAAAGCGCCGTCTTGCCTTCGGCACCGTTGGGCGTCGCGGCATCGGCCGCCGTCACTGTGTCGAGCGCGGTTTGCGCTTCCGCCCATTCTCCCTTGGCTGCATGCGCCACTCCGCGCGCGTAGGTGGCCATGGCGTATGAGAAGGGGAGGTCTTCCGGAGGAAGCGGTGCGGCCAGCACCTCGTCCCATTTTCCGAACGTCGTGAGCGTGAGCGCGTGATACGGCAGCATTTCTTGAAGCTCCCCGACCTGGCGCGCGGCATCGAGGTTCACTTTGGAGGTAAGAGTGTTGGCCGCCTCGATCGCCTGTGCGCTACGTCCCGCCATGGTTGATGCGAAGGCGAGGAAGTGAATGTTGTGCGGGTAGTATGCAAGCGGATAGATGCCCGTCGGGCGCTGCCCTTCGATGAACACCTCGTCGGAGTGGATGGCATGTTGGTTGACCTGCACGGCATCGTTCCATCGTCCGACGCGGATGAAGATGTGCGCGGGCATGTGAACCATGTGTCCTTCGCCCGGCATGAGCTGAGCGAGCCGTTCGGCGCACGGCACCGCGGCTTTCGGATTCACCGCTTCGACCGCATGGATATAGTAGTGGCACGCGCCGGGATGATTGGGGTTACGCCTAAGGACGCTCTCGAGCCGGCGCACGATTTCCTTCGTGCCGGGGTAGGGAGTCCCGTCCGGCCGCCAGTAGTTCCACGGGCGGAGGTCCATCAGTGATTCGGCGTAGAGGGTCGCGGCGTCGAGGTCCTTGGGATAGGTCTTGGCGACCTGTCCCATCGCCTGTGAATAGGCCTTGTCCAATCGGATACGATCGGCCGGTGGATCTGCCTCGTACCGCTGCCCGAGCGCGTCGATGTAGGCACGCTCAGGCGCCGTGGCGTGGGACTTGAGCGAGAGGGCTTTCTGCACCGCCTTATACGCCGCGACGCCGCTCTCCCGGTCCATGGGAGCGTTGACGTGGGGCCCATAGGCCAGTGCGATTCCCCAATAACACATGGCGCAGGTGGGATCGAGTTCTGCGGCGCGCGTGAACGAACGGATCGCTTCCGCGTGATTGAATCCGTAGACCAGTCGCAGGCCCTGATCGAAGTACTGCTGGGCAGCCGGGACTCGCGTGGAGATACGTTTGTGATGAGAGCCGAGGTTCGTGTAGAGCGGAACCGTGTCGGAAAGGCCTGCGTGCAGCGAGGGTGCAACGGTTGACTCTTCGGCCGAACCGGGCGCGTGACAAACAAGTAGAGCGGCCATAGCGAGCCCGACGATGTAAACGGGCTTCATGGCGCGGTTCCTTCTTGTCTGAGACACGGAATGCGGGGGGCCGGAGTGAGTGATCCCAGAGCAGATCGACCCGTAGATGAACGCCGACAGGCGCGTGAGGCTGGTCGTCATCTCGGATAACGGCAGGCTGGTCGTCATGGCCATTCTCCTTTTGTTGGATAGCTCTCGTGTCTGTGACAATGGCAGCTTCGACTATAGGCGATATGTGTGTCGGTGTCTTAGCCGAGAGTCCGGTTCTCTTAACAAGGGTGTGACCGCCTCACTTTACAGAGACATAGCAAAGGTGGGAAGTGAGGCGAGTGAATATGGAGGACGGCGTGGAATGGGATAGGGCGCTGTAGAGCTGACGGCGCTTGACAACTGATGGTCCATCCGTAGATATCTCCGCAGTGCGCAGGTGGTCGATGCATACGATCGTGACCAGGTGAGGGGATGAACATGGATCCGAGTTTTTGGCATCAGCGGTGGGAGAAGAATGAGATCGGCTTCCATGAAGGCAAACCAAACCCACTCCTGGTCAAACATTTCTCCGAGCTGTCGGTCTCCAAAGGCCGCCGCATCTTTGTCCCCTTATGCGGAAAGACGCGCGATATCTCTTGGCTGCTGTCACGCGGCCATCGCGTGGCCGGGGCCGAGTTGAGTCAACTCGCCATCGAGCAATTGTTCATGGAACTCGGCATGCAACCGGAGATCACCACCGTCGGCAACGTCGAGCAGTGGAGCGCGAACCATCTCGACATCTTCGTCGGCGATATCTTTGCACTGTCCCGGCAGATGCTTGGCCCGGTCGATGCCGTCTATGACCGGGCCGCGCTGGTGGCGTTTCCCGCAGAGATGCGAACGCGCTACGCCGCGCATCTCACCGAGATCACCGACAAGGCGCCACAGTTAGTGATCTGCTATGACTACGACCAGAGCCTGATGGACGGTCCGCCGTTTTCCGTGAGCAGCGAGGAGGTCTACCGTCACTATGCCACGGCGTACGATCTCACACTCCTTGCCGGCACCGACGTCGCCGGCGGACTGAAGGGAAAAGCACCAGCCAAAGAGAATGTGTGGCTGTTGAAAAAGAAGTGAATAGAATGATGGGTTAACTACGTGTTGCGGGCGCCCCACAGGCCACTTCCCAGAGCGCCTGGTTGATACCGTCCGGTTCCACCGGCTGCCCAGGGCGTTCTTCGACCAATACCGCATTTTGAATTCCGGTGCCCATATGCCGGGAGAATTCCGAAGAGGCCAACAGCCGAACGGTGTTGCGTGCGCAGTCGAACTCTTTGTGCGTCTTCGTCGACAAAAACCGGTGAGGGCCCATCATAAACGTCCCAAACGGCGCATTGCCTTGCATCCACTTATAGTCCGTCAACTGCCACAGCATCACGCGGTCGCCGTCTCGGCGAATTGTCTTGGGATCGTAGTACACCATCTCCCGCGATGGGGATTGGTACGCAGGATCGACGGCGACCCAGGTTTCCCCAGGCGGCATCTCGCCATATTCCCTCGGTTGATGGATCTGACAGGAGGCCAGGAGGAGAAGGGCACAGGAAGAAAAGCCGATGCCGGTCACCCTTGGCATACATTCCCCACAGACAACGCATTCTGGCAAACGGTGAAAAAGAAGCTGCAAGGGCCGGCGGGGCAGGCCCATGATGTGCAAAGACTCTGGGCTACTCAGTTTCTTGAGCCCCTACGGATCTAGTCGCACTCTTTAAACTGTGATTGCTGACAACGCCGCGCCATCTCCTGCGCTTGCTCGATCTGCAGGGCGGTCATTCGTGAGGTCAGATAGTCTCGACGCTCCATGGCCGTCTGTCCCTCATCGCCATTCAACATGGCGGCAGCGAGCGTGTACCACATAAGGGCGCGCATGACGTCTTTCCGGACACCTCGTCCTCTCTCATACATCAGACCCAGATTGCTCTGCGGACCAGCGTAGCCTTGCTTTGCCGCCCTGCGAAACCACATGACTGCCGTGGCGTAGTCCTGCCGGACGCCTCGTCCTTTTTCATGCATGAGGCCCAGATAGTACTGGGCTGACGCCACTCCTTGCTCGGCCAAGGGACTGAAGAGTCGGGCTGCTTGTGTATAATCGCCACGCTCATACGCAAATTCCGCCTCCTCAAGAGGCTGTGCTGCGAATGGTCCCTCCCCTGACGCGCAGGCCAGAACCAAAAGCATTGCCATGACACAACGCCATATCGACATCATCCTTTCACCAGGGCCAATCGCATTGTCTCAACACTCGGAATAAAATCAGAGAATGACTCATTCTACTCCGTGGAATCCGGGCGGGTCTATGGGATGGATAGTGAGGAGGTGAGGGAGGAGCGGGGACCGGACTTCTACTAAGGAACCCTCTAGGTAACGCCCCACAGGAAGGAGACAGCGGCCTCAGTAGGGCCAATCCGATCACCCAGCAAGAGAGCAGCGGCATTCATCACCAATAGTCGATGAAGCGCTCTTCAGTCGGATATAGCCCCACCATACAGTGAGAGCCTTTGGTCGCACACGTGGCCGCAACGTTGATTCCATCCTCAACCGCGCCGCCAGGCGTTCCCCCAAGCCTCGTCCCATACGGGCGAGCCGCGTTGCGCACTGAATCGGAGTGCGTCAAGCGTCGCGTGAGGATCTTCTTAGCGTCCGGCAGCAGCCTGGGATTCTCGGACGGACAGACTCTTTCGGCGATTAGTGGAAATGGTGCGGTCGATGATCGCGCCGCAATTGAGGCATTTCCACGCATAGAACACTAGAAAGAAATCCGAAAACCGTTCCAACATCATCATCCCTTTGCACTTCGGACATTCCATCGATCCCTCCCGGGCGGCTAGGTTCACAGCTGGTGATGGCAGAAGCAAGAGCTGCGCCAAATAATATACGTAAGTATATTGGCTACTTATAAAATACGTATATCTTCTGGGGAGAGGAATTTCAAAATATTGACGGTGCAGAGGAGTGCAATCCGTCAATGTTTTGTCAGCTTGCAAGTGAGAGGGAAAAAGAGAGTCTATGTTTACGGGTATTTCTGAGAACGAGAGATCGGTGTCAGAAGAGTGCTGATGGTGTCGGCAAATCGATCTCCTGGCCCTTATCGACTAAACCAGGATTGGATCGGCACGGTGGAAATGGCATTTTGCGGCGAGCCCTCGATCACACGATCGCTATAGGCGAGATAAATGTAGGCCTGGCGTTTCTTGTCGAAGAATCGAACCACTTGCAACTTCTTAAAAATCAGGGATCGACTCTCACTGAAGACCCTTTCCCCGTCTTTCGGCTCGCCCACGACGCGAATAGGACCGACTTGGCGACAGGCCAGCGAGGCATCGGAAGTTTCCTCCGCCAATCCGACCATCCCTTTGAAGCCGCCCTTCTTGGAACGGCTCAGATAACAGGTAATGCCTTCAATCTTTGGGTCGTCAAACGCTTCCACCACAATTTTGTGATCCGGCCCGAACACCTTGAACTCCGTATCGACACTTCCAATTTCCTCGGCATGGCTGGCCGACACGATCGTCGCGCAGCAGAACAACGTGGTCATAAGTATGTTTGTCTTCATTGATATATTCTCCTGTGTAGTGCAACTGTATCTCTGTTTAACGTAACTAGGGATATGCTCGAACGCAAGGGCTGCTGATTCGGGCTGTTCTGGTGAAGTGGAAGAGAAGGCGACCGAGGAAGCTAAGATCCCGCTCGTAGAGCGCTGTGGCTAATGGAGGATTGAAGATGAAAGGACCGACCAACGAGAATTCTGATTGGTGAGAAGCAGGTAGAACGATGAACGTTCAACTCTCTTGAACTACTTTGTCAGTGCGGCAAAGCCAAGGTTCTCTCGGTCGGGGTAAGACGAATTGAACCTCAACTCCTTCGTCCCGAAGTCTGGACTTCCCGGACACATCGTTAAGCCTGTTTCGACACAGCTTCAAATGCCTCCGAGCTGACCCCGCTCAGATGGCTGTGTCGACGATTGGGGTCATAAAACATTTCGATGTAATCGTAGATTTCGGCGGTGGCCAGATCCCGCGTCGCGTAGATTCGTTTCTTAATCCGTTCCTTCTTTAAACTGCTAAAGAACGATTCAGCCACGGCATTATCCCAATAGTTTCCACGTCGGCTCATACTCGGTTCAAGATGATACGCATGACAGAAGCGCCGCCACGCATCACGCCAATTGTGAGCCTAGATTGGAATGAATCAGTGTGTGCCTGGGCTGGCGTCGCCGTACGGCCATGAGGATCGCGTCCAGCACAAGCTCTCGAGCCATCGTGGATTGTGTGGACCAGCCGACAATACGACGGGAGTAGAGGTCCATCACGACGGCCAGATAGAGCCAGCCTTCCCACGTGCGTACATAGGGAATATCCGTGACCCAGGCGGTGTTCGGGCGTGGGACGCTAAACCCTCCTTGCAGCGTATTGGGCGTCAGAAGTGACGTGGGGCTTCTGGTGTACCGTGGAGCTCGGTGCCATAGCGGGCTTTCAGGTTATTGGCCCTCATGATCCGAGCCACACGATGCTTGCTACACGTTTCACCTGCTTCGCGCAAATCGAGAAAGATACGCGGGGCCCCATAGACGCCATGGCTCGCCGTATAAGACGCGCGAATCAGGCCGAGCAACCGTTGATCCTCTACCGCTCGATCGGAAAGAGGGTTCCGTAACCATTGATAGAACCCGCTACGTGACACGTCGAGGAGGCGGCACATCATGGCTGTATCAAACGCTCGGCGATGGGCTTTGATGAAGGTGTACTTCCGTCGAACAGTCTGCAATTTGTGCAAATTTTCATAAGTCCTCCCAGGTTGTAATGACTACCCTAAGGTGTCCGCAAAAGCCTGGGAAGTCCAGTCGAGCGCTACTGGGCAGAGGGTTTGAACTCGGACGACGTCACCCCCTGCTTGAATACACGTTCACGAATTGTTGAGAAGTGGGCTTCTACACATTGTGAGTCACCTACCACGAGTCGAAGTTAAGCGGCTCCGATGAGATCGTAATCTCGACGCCATGCGTGGATTTAAGGCGCTTTGCTACCGCCAAGAAAGCGCTCTCATCCCCGAGGCTTTCATCGAATGGATTCCGAACTTTGTGCCAGAACTCGTTCTTGAGAGGAGGTTGATACCCAAGCTCATCCATCGCAAGCGCCAAGAAATTCAATTGGGCGATTCGTGTAGACCGATTAAGATCACTAAGTGCGACATCGGCAGGTGTATTGGGAAATCCACCCCTACGGAACACTTCCACTAATTGGCCCTTTAGCTGTGCGCGTTGAGATGCAGTCAGCTCTGGTAAGGTCAGCTCGACCAAGAGCGCGTTTGTAGCGCCAGCAAATGACGGCATCCCGAAAAGTTTTTTCAGAAATCCCATTCAACATTACCTCCCGCGCTGACGGCAACCGCCGACGTGATCAGATCCTGACTGCTCAATCCACTCAAATCGGCCAGTTTCCACTGGACAGATCGCCCGGTAGAATGCCAGTTCTGCGAGGCTTCCCTCCTGCGCATCCTGCATGACCAAGAAGCTTCCGGCCGTTACGCGAGCGGTACCGCTCCAACGCACCTGTCCCGTCTCGACATTGACACCGCGGATGCCCACGCTGGCCGATTTGATTTCATGGCCAAACGATGGTTCGCGGTGCACCTCAACAAAGATCACCATCGTGGCTCCGGCGAGCCGACCGACACGCAGCGTGTCCGCATCGCTGTCCGACGTGTGCATCAGTCGAATCTTCTGCTCATTGAAAACATGTTGTAAGCGTGCCCGTTCAACCACTGTATAGCCATTGTGCAAGAGCACCCCAGCCAGATGGTGCTCGACCCCCGCGTGGTTGGCCCAGATGACCACCGTTTCCGGCTTGCTCGGCATGAACCGTCCGTTCAGGTCTTGACCCAACACGAACGTCTCACCGGGCGCGTGAACGCCGCTGGTGACGGGAAATATACGTCCCCCGCAGCCAGGAGGAGTCAGTAGCACCAGAATTAACCACCAGCTCCCACTGGATGCGACGCCACTCAAAAACATTTACTTCGCACCTCCCACATAGGTCCGGCCTAGCAACTGGAAGCTTGGTTATCTCGTTATAGGTGAGCCCTTGTGCATGGCGCATTTTCGATAAGGGATCTATGAGTCGAACTTAACGTACCAGCTCAAGGGCTCAGCACCGCCCATTGTATCATGGTCAACTAGGCACTTTAACTTAGATAGTATCATTTTTTAACTCCAACTCCTGGATCTTCAACTCCATCTATGCTATTAAGCAATCCTTGATCGTTTTCAATCCGAGCGGTTGAGAACTGTCGCGCTTTTGCGACGTCCCTCTCAAACGCAGAGTTGGGCTGGATGCATGATTGCAATATTATATTCCCTAAATCTATTCGGCCTGATCTTGTTTGGCCTGATTAAACTTTCTGACGGCTTGAAGCCAATTACTCTTGGACTGCTCAAAGGCTATGACTAGCATGCCCTTCGCCTTACCGCATTGGAATGCCGTAGGTTCTGCGCCAATCAATACATCCACCTCCTGCTTCAATCGACTTTTTAAGGGGTCGATTGCCTTAAGTAGGTCATTGAGCATACTGCCGCGAATCATTTTACGAACATCATTTATTGATGCACTGAATGCCTCTATGATGTCCTTTTTGAAAGGATACTTATTACAGCCAGTCTGATCCACATAGCTTAATTGGTAGCCTGCACCGATGTACTCCCCCGCAGCGCCAAATAAACTTATCAACGCCTGTTCCAGATCATTAGACCAAGCCGATGTGGTAACACAAACAACAAGTCCAAGGACAATAAACTTGCGCACTTCAAACTCCAAATTGTGAGCGCATGAAGGTGCGAACCACTATGTTCAATATTTGCAGGAAAACCATGATGTATGAGCCTGCGTTGAGCCAATCAAACCATTGCCATGGTGTGGCGCTGCGACGTGCACTTCTAATGCCCCACCATATTGGTGTAAGCGCCATACCGGCAATAAACCACGCGATTAAAGCGCCAAAGGCATAAGCAAAATTGGTATTTGCAGCTTGGAAAACAACTGCTACGAAGAAGATTAATAGCCAAATAAATTTGTTCGTATTCGATCCCATAATTAATGCAGCAGCTTTGTTTGGGCCGGATAAGAGCAGGATCTACTAGTTCCTGCTTCAAACCCGGATGGGGTCAAGTCTTGCTTCTTGTATTCCGGCTCATCTGATTGCACTGATCAAATTATTCACCTCATGCCGATGACACCGAGCACCTTGGCCTTCCGCCACTGAGAGTGCCACCGGTTTGAAGCATTCATATCGTACCTATAGTCCAGGATGAGTGGATCTATTCCTACGCCTTGGCCAGTTCGGATGATGCCATCAATAGCGGAAAGACGGCGGTATTGTACGCGTTTCTCGTTTTTAGGTCTATGACTTATCGACCCAATTAATTGGACGGGTTGCCTGAGAAGTGCATGCGCTCAGCTTATCACGGCGGGAAAATTCCAAGGTGGAATGATCACGCTGGATGAGCCCGGCCTCCCTGAAGGAGCAGCGGTGACTGTATTGGCTTCGGAAGGTGATGAGACTTTTGAGCTCTCACCGGAGGAAGAAGCCAAGTTGCTCGCCGCAATTGCCGAAGCCGACCGAGGAGAAACGATACCCGCCTCGCAAGTCCTGCAGCAAATCCGCCGGTCGTGACTGGTCCGGTCCCTGTCCGTATCGTCAGCACACTCATAATTTGGGGGGTCAAGCCTTGTTTCGTGCAGTCATTATTTGCCGGCTACCAACTGCTATGACCGCCATGGCGAAGTAGAGGAATAGTGGCAGATGTGAAGAATTGTGTGCAGCCATAAGCCATGACTTATTATCGAGTCGCTGTGACGGCCAGTCGAAACCCCAATGCATGCAATAAGACGTCGAGGCTCTTGAACTCAGGATTCCCTCGCTCAGAGAGCATTTTGTAGAGGCTTTCCCGGTTCAGCTTCGTTTTCTCGGCAAGCCGTGCCACACCTCCTTGTGCTTCCGTGACATTCCGAAGGGCCAACAAAAACAACTCAGGATCGTCTTCTTCTAACGCCACGTTCAGGTATTCCTCCGCTTCCCGCGAATTGCGTAGGCTCTCTATGAGTTCTGGTTGATAAGGTTTGCCTTTCTTCATGATCGCCTCCTTCAGGTCCACATGTGTAGCTTATAAACTACAATATGGCAATTAGGAGCGTCCACACGGTTCGAGATTGCGCGTCTTTGTGCGATTGGCGCCATCCTGTCATCTTGACAATGCTGCCATCTGGCAATACCATTACGCCATGTGACAGGAGGAGTGATGCCCCAGGCTGCTGAAGCGCTCTTTAAAACATTGGGCGGTGCCACCGTCTTTGGCCGGCGACAGCTTCAGTCGACGGACGACGTGCGGGCGATGATTCATCGAGGGCTTCCGTATCGGTCATTGGAAGTGCTCGCCTCGACGTTTCATCTCGATCTGCCGCGCGTAGGCAAAATTCTCAGTGTGCCTCCACGGACCATGGCCCGGCGCAAAGCCGAGCAGCGGCTCACCGCACAAGAATCAGACCGCCTGGCCCGCCTGGCGCGAATCCTGGCCTATGCGACGGACGTCTTCGGTGCGGAAGAGAAAGCGTCTGTCTGGATCAGCCGGCCCAATCGCATCCTCCGGGGAACGGCCCCTATCGAGCTCCTCGATACCGATCTTGGCACGCAAGTGGTCGAGACGATGCTCGGACGCATCGAACACGGTGTTGTAGGCTAGTGATTGTTTGGCGCCTGACTCTGAAGCAGCATGCGGCTTCGGATGGAGCGGGGGCTCGGCGCTACGGCGGCAGGTGGAATAGACCTGGAACACCCGTCATCTATACCTCAGGCACGTTGTCTCTTGCCGTTCTCGAATATCTTGTTCACGTGGATTCCGATATCCTGCCCGACTCGTTAATTAGCATTCGCGTGACCCTACCGGACGATCTCACGATCGAAACGATTCCTGTTTCGGACCTGCCGGATGATTGGCGGGACACCACCATTCCACTGAGCTTACAGGAAGTCGGTTCCGCGTGGGTCGCCCGAGCCCAAAATGCGGTGCTGAAAGTGCCGTCGGTGGTGATTCCGCATGAGTGGAATTATGTCTTCAATCCCGCCCATCCGGAGTTTTCAAGAATTACGTGGGACAGAGGAACCAGGTTTTCTTTCGATCGGCGGCTGCACAAGTAGCAGATTCCTTCATGCACCGCTCCATTCTTCTTAGAACGATTGTTGATCCATTACGGATCGCACGCTCATTTCCTTCCTTGCATGAGAGGTTCTTCATCCCCATTTCATCTTATCCTCATCTCCATCCAATATAATTTATCTGTATTTGATTATCTGTATTTGATTAGCTGATTGTTAGCTGATTGATAGAAAGGGAGGAGACGATGGACACGAATTGGCTCATATTCGGTGGGGTGCTTCTCGGCTTAGCGGGTGCGGCTATCTTCATCTACAAGAAGGGTCAATAACCGGAAGTCTGTCTCTTCAACTCGAAACACGTTGAACGGACGGCTCCGGAGGTCCCATGCTGTTACTCGCATGATATGCTCGGCCTTATCCTTTAGCGCGTTAAGTTTGGGGTCACCGTCCCATTCTGGCCGCCATGGCGAAGTGAAAGAAGGCCTAAAAGGTTCCCGACACTTTTCCTCGCTGTTCTGGTCGCTACTGAAGAGTCCCGCCGACTCTAGGTAGGACTTGCATCTGCAGAGCATGCCGTGCACTTTGCAGTATGGATTAGGGCTACAGTCCAGAAAAACTTGCCAGCTTAAAGTACCAAGGTATAGACTGCCCCCTTAATTCTCACGCGTTTCCCAAACTAGGAATCAAAGCGCGCCGGGTTCGGTCCACTCGCCGGTCGCTTCCGTTTCAAGAGCTGTGTGGCGAAGTGCTGATGCCGGAGGATGCTCCGCCGGTTCTTGCGATTGATAGTTATGTTTCAGCAACATCATTCAAATACACTAACGACATCGGGTAATCGTTTCGTAATATTCCCGCGGATTGTCCTGTTATTTGCCGTCACTGTTTCTCTTATTGGTTGTACGAAGGCACTCCCGGTTTTGAGCGGCAGCAATGAGATCTTTACTATAAATGGAAAGGCGGATGACGGGGATGACCTGACCACGCCTCCTGCAGGGGGTGCGGTGTATATCAATCCGGCCATTGTTGCAGCGGACGGTCCGGCTCTTGCTGTATCAAATCCGAAGAGCTTTCGGACGCTTGGCGGCTCAGGAATAGCACAACTCGGTGTACAGGCAACCAGGCCTTCCACCATACAATCGAGGAACAGTGTCTCCAGCACATTTGTTGTCGGAAAAGCTGTGACATTAAAATTACGGATAGAAAGTTCGGCAGCGGTTACCCTCGAAAAGGGCATGGCAAGTTATATCGTTCGTGCCGTAATTCTGGATAAGCAAGGCCAACCTATCATCGGGTCTTTTTTTCAAACGAATTTCGACTTCAAAGAAAACGCCAATGGTGAAAATGATGTTTCACAAAATGGCGGGCAGTTCGCTCAGGTTGCTGATGGTAATCCAATTCAGTCCACTGATACGGGCCCTGCCACTGCGTTTACTTTGCAACCGGACACTTATACTTTGCTGTTTCATTTGGACATCGACGCTTTAGCAGACAGTCAAATACCAATTGAGATTCAGGGTGCACCGAAAGCGGAAATCAAGGCGATTGCCTCGGTTGACCTGATTGTACCGTAACCATCATCCTGAGCTTATTCGAAGGAGGCTTTTCTTCCGGGGGAGGGTGCGCCGGTCCACGGACTTGATGGGCATGCTCCACGCGCTGTGAAGCGTAAACCTAGCGGCAGGTGACGCAGTTCGGCTCGCTTAACGTCGGCAGAAAGTCTGGCGTTCAAGCTGGCACCGACGAACCTTTGACGCGTCAGACTTTGATTCTTGTACATGTTTTTCCACCTCCGCGAAATCATCACACTGAGCACCTTCGCTCCTTCCGCTACAGAGTTGCAGTAGTCATATGCGAACCGAGCGTCCCTCCACTCTCTACGCGCTTTGGGGTGGCCCCGATTCGGGTGATTTTCTCACCCTCCCACACCAAGCTGCGGTTTTCACCGAGCGCCCGCAGCGTAAGGGACCCACTGGGGGATAGGCGGAGCGAGGACATACCTGGCGACAAAACTGATTTCTTCTCCGCTCTCTTTCTATATGCGGGGTAGTCAGATGCTTTCTTTATTGCGCGCATTGACCGAGCCATTTCATTTTCTCAGTTGAAGGGGAGGGGCAGGCGGTCCTTTACTGCGCGCATTGAGGGACCACCGTTTCATCGTGGGGCCTCAGCGAGCACAAGGACTGCTTGGTCTTCCCCTTCACAACCCTCCCACCCTTGCATCTCCTTCTTCCGCCCCCGTACAATATCGTTTTCTGAGCGTAACTGATTGGCATTCCAATCATTTAGGCAATTTGAAGACCAGGTAAGTTTGATGAAAATCGAGTATTCCAAAGGTGAGCGGGCGTCCAAAGAACTCATCCTATTGAATCGCCGACGGTTCGAAGCCTCCAGCGGCCGGAAGATGAAAGTGATGCTGATCTTCCCGCCTGATTGGTATCCATCGGAACCCTATCTGTCGCTTCCTTCCCTCACCGCCGTGCTCCGTCAAGCCGGTCATACCGTCATCCAAAAAGACATCAACTGCGAGATGTGGGACTGGTACTTCAGCGAGGAGTTTCTGAAGAAGATCCTGCGCCGCGTGCCGCAGCAATTGGATCGGTACCGCAAGCTGGCGAAGAAGCGGGAGCTGGCCGAGTGGGAAATGGACGTGCAGCTGGCGCTCTGCGATGTGGGTCGCCCGCGGATGGAAAAACTGATCCGGGATGCGGAAGAGGCCAAGCAAATCGTCAGAAGCGAGGAGTTCTACGATATCGATAAGTTAGAGTGGGCTATTCAAGTGTTCCGTGAGGTCACTTCCGTTGTGTCGCTCGTCTATGCCCCCGCGCGGATCTGCATGCCGCCGATGGAAACGGATCTATCCTACAAGCCCTACGTCTCGGCTGAGGTGATGGATGCCGTGCATGATGAGCAGGTCAACATCTATCGGGACGTGTTCGATCACCTGGTCAAGCCTATGATCGAACAGGAGCAGCCGGACGTGGTCGGGATCTCGATCGTGCTGCAGCAGCAAATGTTCTCGACGATGACCTTCTGCGCGCTCATCAAACAGCAGTTTCCCCACATCCATGTCACGATCGGCGGCAATACGGTGACCCGTCTGCGCGATGTGCTGCCTCGATCGCCGCTGTTCCAATACTTCGACAGTGCCGTGGTTTATGAAGGAGAGACGGCGTTCACGCAACTGGTCGAGGCGGTCGGCGCCAAGCGGAGTTTGGCCGATGTGCCGAACACGATTTATAAGGACGAAGCCGGCGTTCATGTGTCTCCGCTGAGTTATGCGGAGGAATTGGCCGAACTGCCGCCGCCGGACTTCGACGGATTGCCGCTTGAAAAGTATTTTGTCCCGACACGCGTGTTGCCCTATTTGGCGACACGCGGCTGCTACTGGGGCCGCTGCGAGTTCTGCGACCATGGTGAGGGGTATACCGCCGGCTATCGGTCGAAGAAGATTCAGGACATCCTCGCCGACATCGCCTATCTGCGCGACAAGTACGGAGCCAAGCATTTTCACTTTACCGACGAGTCCTATCCCCCGGCGCTGTTCCGCAAGCTCGCTCGCGGATTGGTCGAGAGCAAAATGGATATCTTCTGGACCACGCATATGCGGTTCGAGAAGAGTCTGTTGGAAGACGCCGTCTGGCAAGACGCGAAGGAGTCGGGTTGCCGGTATCTGCACTTCGGCTACGAGTCGGGCGTCGAGCGGGTGTTGCAGCTGATGGACAAAGCGACCACGACCGAGGTGATGACGAAGCACCTCAAGCTCACGGCCGAGGCGGGGATCTGGAATCACTGCATGGGCTTCTTCGGCTTTCCCGGCGAGACGAAGGAAGAGGCGTGGCAGTCGGTGCAATTCTTAGAAGCGAACAAGGACCATGTGCATTCGCTGGGGTTCGGCACGTTCGACCTGGGACGGCATAATCCGGTGGCGAAGCATCCTGAGAAGTGGGGCGTGACGGCCTATAAGAATCCGGAGTGGGATCTGGCGCTGGACTATTACTATACCGTGAAGAACGGCATGAGCATCGAAGAGGCGGAGCGGGTATTCGAGCAGTTCGAACGGAACCATCATCCTGGATGGGATCTGCGCCTCTACATTCGGGAGTACATCTTTCTCTATATCTCAAAATTTGGGTTAGGAAAGATTCGCGATCTGCAATACCAGGCTGCGAAGATTTCTGGTGTGACTCCAACGCTGGCGGGAAAGATGTGAGGTGCGGATTGGCTGGCAGGCGGATAAGTGACAGGCTAACAGGTACGACCTCGTGTCAGCCTTGTACCTGTCGGCTTGTCAGCGTGTGAGATATTGAAGACGAATGACGATGAGTAATTTGGTCCAAATCGACGGCTTGGCTCCGATCAAAAAGGAAGATCGGCAGAAGTCCAAGGTCATGCTCTTGTTCCCGCCGGAGTGGGTGCCGACGGCGCCATACCTTGCGTTGCCCTCGCTGACCGCCGTGCTGCGGGAAGCGGGTCATACGGTCATCCAGCGCGATATCAACATCGGGATGTGGGACCACTTCTTCAGTATGGACTTCCTGATTTGGGTGAAGGCCAGGTTAGGGATGCAGCTCAAAGCGCTGCAAGAGAAAGAAAAGGTCGGAACGCTGTCCGAGCGGGATGCGGAGCACAGGGCCGTCGTGGAGTCGGCCTATGAGCGCGATATCTTCGATCTGGCGGATCGAGCCGAGGATGCCAAGCAAATCGTACGCGGCGAACGTTTCTATGACGCGGAGCTCTTGGAAGGCGCGCTCAATACCTTCCGCGAGACCATGGCGTATATTTCCGCGGCCTACTATCCTGCCTCGCTCGTCTTTTATCCGATGGAAAGCAATCTCGGCTATCGCCCCGGTGTTTCCAAGGAAGTGTTCGCTTGTTTGGAGGATGAGCAGGTCAACGTCTATCGGGATCTTTGCAATCAGTTGGTCATGCCGGAGGTGGCCAAAGAGAAGCCGGATGTCGTCGGCATTTCCATCGGGACGCAGATGCAGCTCTTGGCCGGCTTGACCTTCGCCAAGATGATCAAAGAAACGTTCCCCCGGATCCATGTCGTGGTGGGGGGCAACGTCATCACACGCCTTCAAGAAGATCTCGTGGACCATGAAAGATTCTTCGCGGAGGTCTTTGATTCGGCGATTCTGTACGAAGGTGAACATGCGCTGCTGTGGCTCATCGAAGCGTTGAACGGCCAGCGGCCTCTCGCCTCGGTCCCCAACTTGGTCTATCGCGACGCCGCAGGCCTCCACCGAAATCCCGAAGTCTATACCGAGAAGACGACTGCGCTGCCCTTGCCGGACTTTGACGGGATGCCGCTGGATCGTTATTTCGTCCCGGAACTGATCATCCCCTACTTGGCGACGCGCGGCTGCTATTGGGGCCGCTGTACCTTCTGCGATCATGGCCAGGGGTACTTCGATCAGTACCGGGGAATGCCGGCTCAACTCGTGGTCGACCAGATCAAAGCGCTGCGGGACAAGTACCACTGCCGGCATTTTTTGTTCAGCGACGAATCGTACCCGCCGGCCTTGTTCAAGAAAGTTTCACAGCTGCTGGTCGATCAAGATGTCGGGATCAAATGGACGACGCTCATCCGGTTTGAAGAGACGTTGCAAGACCAGGCCACATGGGACCTGGCGGCCGAGGCAGGCTGCTGCACCCTGTACTACGGGATGGAGTCGGCGAACGAGCGCGTGCTGAATCTCATGGACAAGCACGCTCGGAAAAGCGTCATCGAGCGCAATCTTCACATGGCGGCCAAAGCGGGGATTTGGAACCATGTGATGGCCTTCTACGGCTTCCCGGGCGAAACGTTCGAAGAGGCCATGGAAACCCGCCGGTTCGTCCTCGAGAATCAGCCGGTGATTCATTCACTCGAACTGTTCTACTTCGTCGCCTACCGCCATACGCCGATGGTGCGCCATCCGGAACAGTTCGGGATCACGATTCACAAACAGGACGAGTACGATCTGCCGCTGGACTATTATTACACTTTGAACGACCCCGGCACATTGTCCTGTCTCGACGCCATGCAGCTCTGCGAAGAATTCTACAAGCACGATTTCCATCCCTGGGCCGTACGAGTCAACTCACGCGAACACGTGTTTCTTTACATCTCGAAGTTCGGAACGAACCGGCTACCCCAGATTTACGCTCGGCACACGCAGCCGGTCGGCTCGCCGGACGGCGTGTCGGGCCTGATCACTTGGCCGGTCGCGCATGCGCAGGGTGACGAAGGGATGTCGCGCGTCACCAGTCATGAGGTGGGGTGAAGAAGGTTGAGGCCAAGGCGGATCAGCCGATTACACTCAAGCTGAAGCCGAGGAGGATGTTACGTCGGAACGTGTCGGTAACCCCCGACCTTGTCTTTAGCTCTCCGTATCAGGGACAAGGACGGCCGACAGTAGCATGTATGCCGCCTCAACCGTCCGCGTCATCTCTTCGGCTTTCCGAAACTGTTGCATGTATTGCGTCGGATTGTTGGTGAGGCCGGCATAGCGGGTCGGGTTCCAGTTGTAGAGCTGGACTCGCTTCGCCCGTTCCAGGTCTTCCGTGGTGATAGGAAGCGTGAGGCCCAGGATGTCCAATGCATGGGCGACGTCCTGTTCGGTGATGTGGTCCATGGGCGGAGTCTGCCAAAGAGGGCGAGGTCTGTCAAATGACGGCAGCGATTTTCTCGCAGCACGTTCCCAGATGGTATCCGGACGAGCCAGGGAGTGATCATGGCTGAACAACGGTCTCTTCAATTCTATCAGGCGGACGTCTTTACCGCTCAACCGTTCGGCGGGAACCCCGTCGCGGTGTTTCCGGACGCGGACGGATTGACGGACGACGAGCTGCAACAGATTGCGCGCGAAATGAATCTCTCGGAAACGGTATTCGTCTTTCCACCGACTCATCCGGATGCCGTCGCGCGGTTACGGATCTTTACCCCGACGCAGGAAATTCCCTTTGCCGGCCACCCGGTCTTGGGCACATTTTATGTGTTGGCCCAGCTGGGAAGGATTTCCACTCGGGAACCGGTTGCGCATGTCATGCAGGAATGCAATATCGGGTTATACCCCGTTGAATTGCACGCGGAACAGGGGCGTGTGGTGCGGATCGTCATGTCTCAGCCCAAGCCGGAATTTCTCGACCCCATCGACGCCATCGACGATGTGTACCTGGTCGGTGGAGCGCTCGGCTTACCGAAACACGTCATCGCGGATATGAAATGGCCTCTCCAAGTCGTGTCGACCGGCTTGCCGGTCTTGATCGTGCCGGTGCGAACGTTGACGGCCGTCCGATCGATCAACCCTGATGCGTCGGCCATCATCAACGTCTGCGAGCGATTCGGAGCCAACGGGATCATGGTCTTCACGACGGTGACGGTGGAATCGTTCGCGTCCGTCCACACGAGAATGTTCGCTCCGAAAATCGGCATTTTGGAGGATCCCGCGACGGGAAGCGCCGGAGGCGCGCTTGGGGCGTACCTGGTTCAGAACGGCGTCGTTGAAGTCGGACCGATGACGGAGATCCTCATCGAGCAGGGTTACGAAATCGATCGGCCGTCCAGGATTCTGGTGCAGGTGGAATCGGACGACGATGTGATCCAAGGGGTGAAGGTCGGGGGGCACTGTGTAATGGTGGTGGAAGGAACATTGAGGTTTTGAATTTCTGGGTCCTGTCAGCGAGGAGCACAACCGATCCGGCCACCTCACCGACTCGGCGGCGCGCACAGACGTGGTGCTCCTTATTCGTCGCACCGTGCGCCCTCTTGCCCCGCGCGGTGTAGGGACCCCGCTGCGGGCGGTTGAGCACCCACCTTGCTGTCACCCATAATTTGGTTGTGATGTAAGAGGAGAAGATGAAGAGATGAAGGCGGTCTTATTTCGCGAACATGGTGGGCCGGACAAGCTGTCGTACGAAGAGATGCCGATGCCGCAGATCGGTCCGCAGGACGTGTTGATTCGAGTCAAGGCCTGCGCACTGAACCATCTCGACCTATGGGTCAGACAGGGGAGTCCCGCCTACGCCGTTCCCTTACCTCATGTATTGGGGTCTGATGTGGCGGGTGTGGTAGAAGAAGTTGGTGGCCAAGTTGAAAGTGTGAAAGTGGGGGATCGTGTTTTCGTTTCGCCCGGGATCAGCTGCTGGAATTGCGGGTTTTGCTTGGCCGGTCGGGACAATATGTGCCGAACGTATCATCTTCTTGGCGCCAAGGTGCACGGCGGTTATGCCGAGTACGTGAAAGTCCCTTTTCGGAACGTGCTGCCGATCCCCGAGAATATCACGTTCGAGCAAGCCGCGGCGTTTCCACTCGTGTCCGTCACGGCGTCGCACATGTTGTTTGCGCTGGCCGGGCTTCAGCCGGGAGAGACGGTGCTCGTGATGGGCGCGGGGAGCGGTGTCGGAATGATGGCCGTTCAGTTGGCCAAACTGGCCGGCGCGCGGGTGATCACCACAGTCGGTTCCGATCACAAGATTCCCAAAGCCGTCGTCCTCGGAGCCGATGCGGTCATCGATCACTCCAAGGAAAAGGTCTCGGAGCGGGTCAAATTACTGACCGAGGGGCGAGGTGTCGATGTGGTCGTCGAACACATCGGACCGGACGTATGGGACAGTTGTGTGGAATCACTCTCAAAAGGCGGCCGGCTGATCACGTGCGGCGCCACCACCGGTGGAGAAGTGACGCTCAACTTGCGCTTGGTATTTTCCCGCCAGCTGACGATCAAGGGCTCTTATATGGGTACCCGAGCCGAACTCGTGAAGGCCGCGGAACTGATCGGCCAGAAACGGTTGATGGCCGTGATCGACCGCACATTTCCTCTCCGGGAAGCCCGTGCGGCGCAGGAATTGATGGCCGGCCGGAAGTTTTTCGGCAAGATCGTGCTCGTCTGTTGAAGTCCTGCGGCCGTCTTTTTTGAGCATGCTTGCCTATCTGTGCTACTCTACCTCCCACCGATTGAGCGTGGCCGGCGCTCTTTCTCATTCATTGTTCAACGTAGAAAGGAGCACGAGCATGTCCACCGTCGCGAAGATCATGAACAAGAAACCCAAGAGCGTAGGACCGAAAACGTCCATTGCCAGCGCCGCCAAGACGATGCGCGCGGCGCGGGTCGGATCGCTCTTCGTGAAAAAAGGCAGAAAATTGGTCGGGGTGGTGACGGACACCGACATCGTTCGACGCGCCGTTGCGAGTGGAAAGCCGTTGGGAAAATTAACCGTAGAAAAGATCATGACCGCGCCGATTTGCACGATCGAGGGGAGTCAGTCGGTCGATGATGCGCAGGACATGATGGCCGATCTGGGTGTGCGCCATCTCGGCGTCACCAGCAACGGTGAGATTTCCGGTGTCGTGTCCGTGCGCGACCTGCTGCTCCACTACAAGCGGTATGCCCAGTCGAAGATTTCGACCGAGATGAGTTATTCGGAACCGAAGATCGCTCAGGACTAAGGAAGTCAGCTGAGTTTTGCAAGTAATCGGAGTTCAAGTGGACGAAGAGCTTGATGCATACCCATTTCTTAAGGCAGCGCTTGAAGACGTTGTGCTCATTACCGAAATCTCCTCGAACCATGTTGGAACGGAACGACATTCAGTAATTCTGATGTACGACGTTATTGAATTCATATTGTATGAGGTGCTTCTACTACGGGACGAAGACATCTATGCAAATGGTCAGCGTACAATTGGACTCGATTCTGCGTTAGGACAATGTCGTAAACTGGGAATTGATCTTCCATTGATTGGTACCATTCGATCTATTCAAAAACATCGCGGTGATGCAAAGCATCATGCGCAGTCTCCTCATGAGGAAGCATTTCTTCGCCTTTTAGGTGAGTTTCGGGTAGTTGTATCAAGACTTGTTTTTGAGCGATTCGGGGCAGCACTAGGGAAGTGCTTACTTGATAAGCCTATCTTGCCTTACCATACCGCGTTGTATGAGTCGTATAGAAAATACCGCACGCACAACTGGAGAAATGCGGTACGTTTTGCTATGGGTGCGGTTATTTACAAGAATCGAACGCTTACATCAAAACCCGTTGATTTTTCCCCGTGTGATCTGGGAGATACAACCAACCTAGCTAATTTGCTGTCGGCAGAAATTAAAGACTCTGAATATGATACTGCGTCACTCAAGGCAGTGGAGCGAATAAAGTCTTTTCCCAATGAGGTAGAAAAGCTACTGAAGGAGTCCAGGCTTGCTGAGGCAGCTGAGTTTGCGGGGAAAGCTTATTCTTTGCTGGATGAATTGTTTCCTTCGATATTTGAAATCTCAGAAGCAAAAAAGCTTACGCCTCGGCTGGTAATTCCACACAGCTTTCGGTATGGCAAATCGATGGGATGGTCAAGGTGGCAGACGGGTGATACGCAGGAAAAGGAACAGGCTAACGTGCGTCTGGTCTCTTTATTAAGCGGGAATTCTGAGTTTGTCGAAGCGATGCTTGGCACTCCCTATTATGATGATGATGGTGATCGTTATTGGAAGTGGTGGGAGTTAGCGGTTTTCGACGGTGATCGGTGGCACTCATTCCATCTCGACCATTCATTCTATCTCAAACTTGAAAGTGGAGCTGTGGGCGAAAATGAAGGCGCCCAAAGAGAGCGTGTAGCAAAGCTTATCTATGATGAATTTGCGAAGGCGATATCCGCCTTCCATTCCAATAAATCAAAGCCGGTAGTTGCCTCCGCTAGGAATTAAGAGAAGGATTTATTCTTCTCAGCAAGTTGAGTTGCCAGCCTAGTGAGTAAATTCCCCTTCTCTAAGTTAGAGCTAGAACCGGGACTATGTTGGATATTCTGGCCA
>CAYXKP010000034.1:17811-32867 GCA_964465695.1 uncultured Nitrospira sp. | reverse complement strand
ATAAGAATGGGTTGGGAGAAAAAAAAGTAAGGAGGCTTGCCTTTGATGAAGAAAAAAAAAATGACCTCTGTGCCAGGAGGTTTGGGGCCTTACTTTTGCTCCATCTTTTTTAACACGTCCTCCAAATGCAAAAAGCAAACTCATCCCGTAGCGCATACCTATCCTCATTTGATTGGAGATCGAATGAACTCACAAATAATTAGAGGGAACCAAGAGCGAAAGAGAGAACGAGAGGAAGACGAAGAGTGTTGGGTTCAAATACTCAAAATTGGTCCCTTTAACAGCTGGAACGAATGCAGAAAATTTTTAAGCACGTGGATCTTTCGGACAAGAGGCAAAAAGAGACGGCTTGAGCGAGGCGTGGAGCTGGCTAGACAATACGAAAAGCACATTTTGGTGCAAAAAATCCCAAGGGATGAAGCAGTGGAGAACTTTTACAAAAATATTGAGGCAATCCACTTTGACAAGGAGGAAGCTCCTCCAGCGCCAAAACGACAAACGCTAACCATCGATGTCATTGGGCAAATATTTGCTCATGGCGGAGAAGCAATCCCAATCAAAACTGTCAAGGAAATTCACGCAAAGCTAAAGAAATGAAAAGGGGTGGTGCCTTTTGCCCTTGCTTCCCCGAATGGTTTTTTCAATATGCATTCAACTCTTCAATCAATTGTTGTGCCGTGTGCAGCCAGCCATTTAGTGGAAGCGAAAAGATTCTGCGGCAATACTGGGTCTACATGTGCCCGCTCAAGGACAAGCAAGCTCATGGCCATGTGATTGGAGTCCACAAGAATTGCGCAGATGGAATCGAACTGGGTTGTGAACGCTTTGTGACAAAATTCAAGATGCCCAACTCAAAAGAGGAATTTGACGATGCACATGCATCTGCGTATGCGCGCATCACTTACCCTGAAGTAGAGCAGCAGAAAAAGTGTAACAAGTGTAACGTGGTGCAACCTTACAATCAAAATACGCACAAGCAATGTTCAGCGTGCAAAGTTGCGCTTTATTGCTCAGAAAAATGCCAAAAGGAAGACTGGATCAAGGGTGGGCATAAAGAGAAATGCAAAAAAAAATGAAAAGATGGAGTGGGTCATTTGGGACAATAATTTTTCATGGTTGACTTTTCAGGCTCCGCAAGGGGCTTTAGGTTTGTATGTCTTGGTGACAAAAGATGAGCTTTGCATGAATGATTTCATAAATGTCCCTTTCAATAATTGCGCAGTGCGGATTGAAAACAGTTCATTGCACAATCATGTCACAATTGGGGACATGGAAAACTTTTCCAAGCGTTACCCTTTGTTTAAATTTTTTTATCAGGATGAAAATTGTATTTTTGCTCAAAACATTCGTATCACTCAATTCCCGACTGCCAATGTTGAAACAGTAGAATTGAAGAATGTTGTATTAGATCCTCTACCAGATAATCTCAACGTAAAGTGCAGGACTTTAAAGCTGTTTTATTGCGTTTATGCAGTTGAAAAACTTTTTCTGCTTGCATCTTCAGAGTGCGTTGAAAATTTAGAGAGTTCATTTGAATTTGGAATTACTGATTTGGGCGTCTCATTTCCGAGATTAGTTAGGTGCTCAAATTTTCGCAGTGGAGCTCAGACTGTATCAGAAACTTTGGCTCTTGCAAAAAAATTCCCGCGTCTTTGTCCCAATAATGTCTTTGGGTGGCGATATGACGAAACATTTACTTATTTGTTTGGACCTTCACCAAACTTTTTATTTTTTCATACTCGCTGTTATGCATTTGACATGTTAAAGCGGATGAAAATTACTGCGTTTCTTGTGCTGAAACCTCTACTCGGCCGTGATGTCGCCAAATTGATTTCTAGGATCATTGCGCTCCAAGACATTCCTTTAGGCGAACCGTTGCAAAATTATTTGGATGCAGAAGCGAAAAAAAATCCGCTAGGGTTGACAGCCGCTCAGTTTCGTCGGGCAGATTTAAGCATTGACACCATTTTTGATTTTGGTCTTGGGACTCGCTTTGAACGGGCGGCTAGGCAAGAAATGGAAAAATGCGAGCTCGATATGAAACTTTTGGTATTGAGCTATCCATTTTCAAGACCCATTTATGAATCTGCTCGAAAAAGACTGCAATATGCAACCGAACGTTACCATCAAATTGTAGAAGCGAGAAAAGTCAAAAAACAAAAGCTTTAATTTTTTGCCCGCTTCTTTGGTGGTTTAGCTTCTCCTCCTTCCTTTGGCATTTTGACTAAGAGCTCTTTTGGTACGCGATCAGGCCAATCAGTAACTTCCAATTGCTCCATTGGCAAGTTGTAAGCTTTAAAGACGTGCTTGCCCGCTTGTTCTTTGCTCATCCAGCCATACTGATGCAAGTTCTGAAAGTCCTCCATGCTTGCAATTGATGTCACTGACATGTCAACCACAACATCCAGTTCGGGGTGAAGCGAAAAAATGTAGCGGGGGTCTCCACCAAACTTTTCAATGCTCCATTTGCGCACTCGATCCATGGCTTCGCGCAGTTGCTTTTCATATGCCATGATGAAAGCCGCCTGCAAAACCCCAATAAAAAAGGTGGTTTGGTCTCTGATGCGATCATTCTCGAACCGCTCGCTCCCCTTGATGTTTTGAATGCGGGAAGACCCCGTCGGTTGCAAAAGCTCTAGCGAAAAACCCATGACGGCAGCGCAAAGCAAGTTGAAAGCCGCCTCTGCCTTTTGATAATCTGCCAAAAGTGAAGGGCGAGCCGTTTCGCCATAGGTGTAGTTGCGAGGGATAATCACAGTTCTGTTGGGAAACCCGGATTCGCTCTCGTCCACAAACGATTCGGCTGATTGTGAGTAGAGAACAGGCTGTGCCGTATTGTTAAAAGCCAACTGCGCCTGCCTTATGGTCAAATCATTGTAAGTTTCAGATACGCGCCGCCTCTCCTTTTGAAGTTGATGCTCTGTTCTCCTTTGCTCAGTCACTCCAGCTGCCTTGCTTCCAATGCCCATTGTGGCGCTGAAATCGCGAAGAGCATCTTGCTTGTTGGAGGTGCTGTCAGCTTTAAATTCCAAGCGATGCACAGGTCTGGCTGCCATTCCAACCGCCACATTTTGCGCCTGCAATATTTTCATGAGCGCAGAGTATGTCGGCAAAAGAGAAGCCATTGGGCTGACAATTTCACCATCTTTTGTGGGTGCCTTGTCCGTAATGACCCAAAGCATATTGGGCTCATACCCGACCTGCGTCCCGTGATTCCAATACCAGCGAAAATGCTTTTTGTGATTGTCATCCACGTAGACGCTTATGCTTCCTAAATCCGGATCGGGAACGACAGGAATAGGGTGACCCTTTTTGCCTTCGCCAGTAGGATACTCAAAGTAGTAGGGCACAACACCCACAATGAGAGATTCGTCATAAACACGGTAGAGCCAAGGGATGTAAAACATGGTGAAAATCTTTTCCATTTCGGGTGAGTTTTTCAAACCAAGCGCTGGGATAGAGACTGTAAAGGGCTCTGCGAGAATCATGCTCAAAAAAGATTTGCGGGCAATCTGTATGACGGGCATTTTGTTGTACATTTCTCGCAAATCGCACAAAACCTTTGCATCGAGATCCTTTTCGCCTGCAAAGCGAATCTTTTCATCAACTCGCTTCATGGTTGTGCAAGCAAAAAAAAAAAAGACAAATAATGTGGAAAATGCCTGGATTCCTTATTTAGCAAAAAATATGAAGAGCTTAGAGGAGCTCCTCCTTTTTTTGGACTTTGACGCAACCCTTGAGCTCAAGTTTCTTTACAATGCTCTGCACGTTAGTTGTGTAATTCTTTTATTCAAGTGTGAGTTTTTGTATCTTCTTTTTCTCCTCCTTCTCTTGCGCCGCTTTTGGTGGCGCCCACCGTTCAAAGCGCCGCAATGGGTTGTGCCGCTGCGCGGCACGGACGACCTGAGGCAATGGGAAGGCATAAAGCAAATACTGCGGCATCTTGCGCATGTTTCTCATAATGCGCAAAATGTGAGAGCCATCAACAGATGGACTTGGGGCGATAAGGAAATTTTGAGGGCGTGGTATTATGAAAGAGCGGCCACATTGTGCAAAAAAGCAATGAGCGATCGACAATTTACATTTTGGATTTTCGAGCAAACTTTGAAAAATTTTCCAAGAGGAAAAAATGAGTTCAAATGCGTCTATGTCAAACAAGTTGGCAGGAGAGATGTTTTATTTGGAAGAGAATACCTTTTGTCTAGTCCATTTTGCGTTCTTTCTTTTCATCAACCTCAGGAAAATTTTGAAGAAGAATTCGAGTTTCCAGTTTATGAGCTGGTTTTGTGGAGAAATGTCAGATCTACGCTGCAAGATCCTGAGCAAAGGGAAATTGCATTTTATTTTGCAAAACGACGTTAGAGCTCCCACTGAAGGCGAGGCGGAGCGTTGTTTGCTACCGCTTGTCGGCCCGCTTGTCGGCCCTCTGGGCCGACAACACGCTCTGCAAACTGTCTCAAATCTACATCCATCAGCACTCCCTTGTATCGCTTCATCAAAACCCAAAACCACACGCCAATTGTCTCGTAAATATTGTCGCAAATCCACACGTCCCCATTGTCATATGCCCAGTAAGACGAGAGAGTTTGCAAAATACAAGGAAGCTCACCATCTTGGAGCACATATTTGCTCATTTTGATTCCTTCTGCCGCCACCACAATGTTAATCCAGTCGCATCGATCAAAAGTAATCTTAATGTGCTCTCTGATTAGATACATGATAAAAAGCCTACCCACTTGAGTTTTTGGATTGAGGGCCGTGTCTGGTGTCACTTGCTTTTCGCTAAAGAAGCGCTTTATCATGTGAGGCCGTATTTCGCGAATAAAAGCTCCTGGTTCTGGACGATGTCCTGACCATTTGTAGCGAAACCACATGTCATCTCCAGGAAACGTGTATGCGTCGCGCGTTGCTTTGACATATTGCTCATCAAAAGTGTCTTCTGGCATTCCTTTGGCTACGCTAAGCACCCACGCTTTTGCTCGCTCCCCCAGTTCTTTTGCAAGTTCGCTAGTCAACAATAAGCCTTGGCTGCCTCCTCTTCCTCCTCCAATCATGGGCCTCTCTTTCAACAAATCATAATAGTAGAAGCGATAAAGGAGAACGCCCATGTAATTTGACGTGAACATTTCAAAGTTCCTATTTGCCACAAAGAGTCCTTCCTGCAAAGGGAAAGGATCGCGCATTTCATGAGCGTCAAGCACATTTTCTTCCCACGCTTCAATTGAGAGGGCAGTAATGCGCAAAAAAATCAACTCGCAAGCCTGGCGAAACTCTCCAATCACTTCAGGCTTGCACGTGGGCACATCACCCAGTTGTTGAGTCAGAAAAATGAGCATAATGCATACTTCTGCCTGAGTAAACTTCCAAATGGGCGTTTCCCACATTTTTGTGCGAATCTTTTGATAAAGTTGCTCGCCATGTGGATTTTTGGGGTCCTTTTCCTCATAAAGGGCAGCGATATCAAAAGTGTTGCACACATCGACCCAAAGCGCATCTTTTGTGCTCGACTTTAGCGAAAAGAGCACAGAATAACCCTCTGAAAGCTCCTCGAGGCTCATTTTTGTTACATTTTCATCCTCTTGCATTAGCTCTTGAATGCGCAAGAGATAATTGATTTTCCCAAGCTCCTTGATCACATGCATGCCAAGCGAATAGCGAATGCGTCTCCCTTCTTCTGTTGTGTCCAAGCGAACCTCGCGCATTTGTTCATAAAAGTCCACATAAAAGTCAAGCCAAGCGTCATAAAGTTTATGAAGAAATTCTTCATCAAGAGAAATGTCCATTTGCTCGTCTTCTTCTTCAATTAGGAGCCTTTCAATCTGTGGTGTCAAAAAGTCTGCCAAATGCTGTGTTCTCTCAAGCAAAAGTCTAATTTGAGTTTGCACTAGCATTTCAGAGTCATCCAAAAAGTTGAGCTCAAAAGGGAAAAGATGTTCCAAATCCTCTCCGAACATTTTGAGAAAAGAAAAGACCCCTCTTACAAGATTTTGATTCGCTTTCCCACACTCTACAAAAAAAAATGGAGCCATCTGATCACGTTGCTTTCAACCGAGGAGGACATAAACGAGTTCGTCCAATTCCTCCGCCCCCACCAGATGACGAGCCTAACCCGTTTGAGGCTGCTCTGAGTGCACTTGGAGCGGCGGAAGCGGCAGAAGCAGCAGCAGAAGCAGAGCCGCCCGAGGTGTTTGAAAAGCGGCCGCTCAAAAGCAGAAGACTCGAGCGTGCAGAGTTTGGCAAGGTCACACCCATTGAAGAGTGCTTCTTTTGCCACTATGTTGGAGAAAGAAACACTGCCATCAAGTCGCAAAAAGTTGAGCGACTTGTGCAATTCCTTCGCAAAAACTTGGGCCGAATGCAGCAGCGCTACTTGGCTAAGCAGCTATTTCGCCTTTATGAGGACTTGCGTGTTGAAAAAAATGCAAACTTGCGCCACGGAGAAGCGCCCCTGCCAAAAATGTCCCCCGCTCTAATTTTACAGCATCTGCGGTTGCATCACCACGACCCACAAGTGAAAATCACTTTTGGACTTGATCAATGCCAAGAAATTCGCGAATTTGCTTTTGAACGCATTTTTGAGCGAGGGACACGAAGCGGGACTGTAAGAGTCAATAGGGAAATGCTCAATACGTATGAGAGAGCGTGGAAGTTAGAGTTACAGCTCCAACGAGTTGATCCACAAAAGATGCTCTTTTTTTCTGCAGATGGAATGATGGACGCCTCAACCATGAAGACGGGTGCCATTGGCACTTCCAATAAGGATTTGAGAGACTTTTGGAAAAAAAAGGACTAAAATGGATTTGCCAGTTTGGAGGTGCCAGAATAAAAAGAAATTAAAAGTGAAATGAGTGGAAAGGAAAACCCTAACCCTTTGATTCAATATCAAGCCCATATTGAGCACCTTGAGCGCGTCGAAGAAGCCCGCGAGCGCATCATTCAAAAGACAAAGAACGGCAACTTGCGCATCAACAAGGAGGCAATGGCCATCTACTTGAAGCTTATTGGCGATGATGAAAAAGATAAAAAATGAATGAAAAATTGAGGGTCACGTTTTATCGCAGTGGGAAAGCGCCATTAAGTCATTTTGATAACATTAAGTACTTACATGGGAGAAACGTATTTAATGACGCTCAGCTTGCAGAAAAGACCAATGAAATACTTGAAAATTGGAAAAAACCTGTTCATGTGACTGCATATGTTTTGAGGGAAGCATCAGACTTTATTGATGTTCGCACCTCTTCTCTTTCTCTTCATGAATATCATCCACAGAAGAGTTCTTTTTTTCGCCTTTTTTCTAATGGAAATGTTTCGTTTTTCTGGAAAGGTTGGAAAAAAGAATCAGATGAAGAGCAAATGTCTATGATAATGGCTGGAAAAGCGGAAACAGGAGATTTTGGGAGCGATCCGCCTACGTGGAGCATAAACTTTTCCGCCCATATTTGGCCTACCCTTGAGCAAATGTTTCTTGCTGCTCGCTTTGACAAGGGCTCTGCTTTTGGTCGGGTCCCAATTGACGTTGTTCGCATTATTGCCCGTATTGTCGCAAAAAATAGGACTGACTTGTGTTGGAAGAAATGAATGAAATAGCTGGGACAAATTAGTAAATTTCCCCTCGCTTTTGCTACATCATTCAAATGAGTGATCCCTTCTCGGCTGAAATTCTAAACACCCCGCTGGGGATTGGCGGCTATTCAGTTGGACCCAAAACGACCAACATGGGCATTCCAGGACCCGTGCGAGGCCCATTTGTCACATGGGAGCCCCGTGGTGTCGATGGGCGTTTCCAGCAGTCCATGGCAAGCTCTTTGAACTATGGCATCGCGCCCAAAAAGCACGGACACATTTCGCTCAAGTCGTTTGAGTTTGTTTCTACCGCAGTTGACGCGCTGACTGATTTGGAGGATGGGTCTGGCGAAATTGTGTTCAAAGAGGGCGAACTTTTATTTGTGGTGCGTCGTTTTGACATTGGTGACAATTTGCGCGTTTTGCTCCCCTTGCGCAAACTCAATGCTCTCGCTCAAAGACAATGGGACACTTTTGTCTTGCAGTCTGAAGGAGACGCGCGTACAAACCCCCAATTTGACACTGAAGCAAAAGAGCTGAGAGACTTTATGACAAATTGGGGAGAAGATGTTCTGAGCACATATGCCATTGCAAAGGCAAACAACACTGTGCATCAAATTTACCAAGGTGCAGACTTGGGTGACCTAGACCGCTACCTCCATTTGGCTCAGATGGATCGCTTCTGCTATTTGACCAAGGTGGGCTTTCTCCGCCGAGTCAACTACTATGGCGTCTGCATTTTTCCTGGGCGCGCCGACTCTTTGCCAGATTCAGAATACATGAACACGCATGCTACTGATCATCAGACATCAGTCACAGTGGGGCTCGGCAAGCGCCTCAAGGTTGTCAACTGCTTTGGTTCCAACAGCCACATTATGTGCGGTTCTCGCTTGTGGATTACTCTTACGCGAAAGCTATGTGATCAAAAGCCAGGTAGAGCACCCAAGTATGGGGCCTTTCAGGTTGTGCCAGGCGGATGCAACATTAACGATAAGCCCATGGAGCGCGAGCATGTGTATGCCGACGAAACTGGCGCACAAGTTTCTGGCTACTATTGGTTTGTCGGCACCGTCATGAATGGAAGCAAAACATCCCCACAACCAGGCGCCATTGAGAGAGCTTGCTGCATCGGGCACTACACTGACGAACGCGAAGGTGCGGAATACATTGACGCACTCCCCAACATGTGGGTCAATTTTAGGGGAAGATGATAAAAAAGTTTTTATTTTTCATCTTTTAGTGAAAAAGCAGTTTTGGGTTGCGGGCTGCGACAGATCATTTGTGGTGGACCAAGGGATTGGGGCTGGACCAATTGCATCAAGGGCTAACATACCACCAGGGCCTGCGTTTGTTTCTGGAAAAATCATGGCTTGGACATTTGATCCATCCAACATTCTAACAAAGGGTAATCCCGTGTTGATGGAAATTGGCAGAGCAATGTAAGGCAAAACACCCATTTGAAGACTCGAGCCTCCTGCCAAGAAAAAACCATATCCTCCCGCACTGACTGTCACTTGTGTCGCCCAACGTAATTGTGCTTTTGAACTAATCAAGTTCATGACGTTTCCGCTTGCACTCAAATAAATGTTCTCATAAAAAATGACAATCTCTGCTCCAGCTTGAGCTTCAATGGCATCACTGGTCAAAATGGTCACATTAAATCCATTTCTGGCAAAAACTTTGGCATTTTGAATCCAAATGGCTCTTTGAAAGCCAGTACTTGGCAAAATGTTTTGAAAAACTGAAATTTGCTGCAATGTTCCAATAGATCCTCCATCCAGATAGAGACCAACTCCTGTTCCTGCAGAAAATCCAGGCTTCCCAGTTCCAATTGTTCTAGAAATTTCCATTCCATGAATGTAGTATTGCGATGAAAAGATTCGCATAGCGTTGAGTCCGTCAGATTCTCGAATATCAATTCCATACCCATAAAACTGACTCGACGCAATGAAAATGTCATTCTGCAACAAAGTTCCCAACAAAAAAAACGCATTGCATTGGGACATGTAGTTGATGGTTGTGTAATTTAGCCAGATACTTTCTGATTTAATGCAAGCGTCATTTTGAAACACGTTAAATTGAGAGTATTGCACTGTTCCTTGCACAAATACCCCATTTAGCATCATGCTTCCGGAAAACCCGGGATGCTCGTCCAATCTGTTTGCGAGTAAAGCAGAACCAGTGAAAATGCGACATCCTTGAAAGGAAACCAAAGGGGTTGCTGTGGCTGGGTTGGCCCATGTCGCGTTAATTGCTCCAGAAATTTCCACATCGACAAAAGAAATGGGAATGTCAGTAAGAATTTTCACTGATCCACCAAAATTAATGCTGGTTGCAAGGCGATAAAGCTCAAACGCATCGCCTACATACCATGCGTTCTTTCTGGTTGCGAAAAGCGAAGGGCCGTATGGAATTTCATCCCCAGTTATGTTTGTGGAAACGTCTCCAGCAATTGTTTTGATTTGCGATGCATCGTTACCTTCTACGACATACACCCTCTGTTGATTCAAATTTTCAATCATGTAAGATTGATAAAAGTTGGGCTGCAAAGTCAAAAGGGTTGCACCAGAAATTGCTCTCCAAGTTCCTCGAGGTCCAGAATGAGAAATTGAAGCAACAGTGTCCCGAACCTGACTGGATCGCTCGCCTCTTACAATAATGCTATTACAACGAAGCGCTGCGGGGAAGAAACTAATTGTCTCTTCTGCAATTGTCACTTGTCCAAGAATGTGAACAATGCAAGTTTCAAATGTCTTAAAAGAACCCAAAACTTGAATTGCCCTTTGAAGCGTGCGAACAGGAGTCGACGCAGAGACTCCATCATTTGAATCAAATGCGTTTGCAGAGTTGCCAACATAAACAATTAAAGTGTCATTTGTGTAAAGAGCGGGATTGCCATTTCTCAGCTCGTACAGCCCAACCGAAGCAACGGAAATGGCAACAATAACACCAATTGAAGTGAGAACCCCATAGAGAATACTTGAAGCGGAAACTCCACTAAAAATGCTCTCGCTTCCAATCAGAGCATAAGGTCTTTGCCTTCCCATTTGAATATCCAACTATCTTTTTTTTTAATTTAATTAGAGCAAAATTTTTAGTTCCAGTTGTTCTTTCATATGCGAAAAAAAGTCGCTTCTCGTGGGATTTTGCATTTGGTGAATCAGCCAGCTAATTGTTGGCTTGCATTCACTCAAAAGAGCGAGAATTGTCTTGTGCCTGTCGAAATCAATCGCATCGCTGTAGTAGAGCTCCTTCAAATGCCTTCCTGCAATAACTTGTTGCAAAAATTTGAGTGTGGGGTTGCCACCAAAAACGCCACAGCCCCATCGACCAGTAGAGACTGAAGACGCAAACTGAGAAAAGCCAATTTTAGCCTTCCATATGTCGCGCTCTATTTGGTAAAATTGCGCGTGCATGCAGGCGTCCATGGCAATAATTGTTTTCCCGCCGCAGGCGGGAGCGGCAGCGACAAACCTAAAGCCCTCCACATAACCCGTGTAAGTTGCATGCCTCCTCATATTGCGAAAAATGACCACCTCATCATCTTGCAGCTCATTTGTAATCATGGAGAGAATCAAAAAGCATTCGCTGTGGATGGAAAAAAGCACCTCTTCTTGTGTGAGTGAGGGAATAATTGAGTGAATGTGAATGCGCGGATTGGCAAAGTCCACAATTGCCTCTGCATTTTCCACATCCTCTACATTTTTCTTGTGCAAAATTACGTTTGAGCCATGAATGACATCATCCTCCACCTCATCTTGAAAAGGGAGGCATATGCGCTCAAAGCAAATGACCTCATCTGATGGCTCATAGGTTTCAAAGAAAGAAAGGAGGCAAGCTAACCTTTGCTTGGCTTCGTTCGATCTACTACGGAGAATGCGCTCCCAATTGAGATTGCCAATCGGCTTGAATAGGGAGTGAGCCAAAATTGTCGCCGCTTCTGTGCGTGTCATTTCCACCTTTCCCGGTTGATTCAAAAAGTGAAAATCCACAGCTTTTGCTTTTGCAAAGGCAAGCAAAAGGATTTTGCGGGCTGCCAGATTGAAAGAGATGCCCTCCAAGCCAACTGGATTACCCAAAAGCTCCCTCAATTTCTCCTCCTCATTCATTTTTTTTCTTTTTTGAATTCATATGGAGGGGCCTGTGAAAAAAGTAAAACCTGTCATCCCCGGATTAACGCTCGTTTCTGACTTTATCACTGAGGAGGAAGAGGCAACCCTTTTGGCTCGCGTGAATGAGAGCGAGTGGAACACTTCCTTGCAGCGAAGGACGCAGCATTATGGCTACCTCTACAATTATGCCTCTCGAGAGGCAGCAGAACCCGCGCCTCCCATACCAGAGTGGGCCAACTTTCTCATTGATCGTCTCATTGAGCAAAAGCTTTTGCATGTTCGACCTGATCAGCTCATTGTGAATGAATATGCGCAAGGACAAGGCATTGGCGCTCACATTGACCACGTCAAGTTTTTTGCAGATGGAATCGTCAGCATCTCGCTTGGAGACGAAATGATCATGTCGTTTTCCAAGCAAGGCGAAGAGAAAGTTGAGCTCCCACTCCCTCGCAAAAGTGCTCTCATTCTCTTTGGCGATGCTCGCTGGAAATGGAGGCATGCCATTGATGGGAAACAAAAGCACGCTGGCACAAGAGTTTCCCTCACATTTCGCAAAATGAAATGAAGGGTCTACTAATTTTTCTCCTCTTTGCCCTTGCGCAGGGCAGTATGCTGCTCTACATTCCTCCTCTCCGCTTTATTGTGTCGAGACCAGATGTCATGCCAATTTCCGTAAGCTCTTTTGAGCTATGCGCCAACGCGACGACATGCATTTCAAAGACCTATTCCATGCCAAATGCGCTAGTGATTTTGCTAAATGACGTCAACACTCCTTGGACATGGCAGTTTGCGCGTGCCACCGTCTCGGGAAAGGTCTTACAATGCAAAAATCCAATGCAATAAAATAAAAAAAATTTTATGGGCAAAACTTTCGCACCAAAAGTTGCGTTTGAGCAAAGTAGGCATTTGGCAAAAGGCCGGCAGCTGCACTCACATATGTGGTCGATCCAGAGCAAGTAATTGCACCTGTAGTGGGGTCAATGCCAAGAGCATAATAATAAATGTCAAATGGAGGATTGTTGTAGAGACCCACAAGCAAAAGCCCAGAAGTCTGATCAATTCCATACCCTACGCTGCTAATTGTTTCTGCTGGGTTAATTGTAACCAAATTTAGCCAGTCCAAAACAGTCCCAAAAGAGGAAAGACGAGCATAAAAGCCTTTGAATGTGAACCCTCCATCAGTAGAAACTGCCCCAGCGACAAAAATAATGTCGTTTCGCACAATAATCACATAGGGCGAACAAAAGGAAACTGACGAGTAGAGAATAAAGTTGTTCAAATAGCAGCCATATGTTCCATTCAAAAACTGACTAAATCCAGCAACATACACTGTTTCCACCACCTCGACCACTGTTTGAGAAACACTTGCAAGAGGAAAGGGATTGGGTGCAAGTGCTGCCGGCGTGACAATTGCACCAGTAAAGACATTAATTTGCGCAATTCGCTGGTTAGTTTGCGTCACGTCATTTTCCACCAGCGTTACCAGCCCGCTCGTAGAGTCTATTGTTCCTCTTTTGTATGTCGCAATGCCAGAGAAAACATTCAAATTGACCCTACCAGAAATTCCATATGTCAAATCTGGCGTGCCCGATATGGGCAAAAGCTTTAAAATGCCCAGTTCAAATGTGTTGACTGTGAAAAATGCATAAAGGTTGCCACTATTATCGACCCACGGGGGAAGAGCACCATTTATGCTAGCCCAAGCGTCAATAGGAGCAGAAGAAATGAAAGCTGGATAAACTAGACTGTTTCCACCAGTTTCAATCAAATAGACTGTAAATGAAGGCGAGGGCATGTCAATTACATTGGCCACTAGCGATGAGTCAAAATTGGAGCCAATAAATTGAATCGAAGGAAAGCTGACGCCAACTGGATTTGGATAGGATGGATCGTCTATGCAACAAACTGAAGGAGTCGCCGACGTAGTTGCCGACGTAGTTGTCGACGTAGTCGGCACAGTAGTAGTAGTAGTCGTAGTTGCGGATGTAGTCGTCGTTGCCGACGTAATCGTCGTCGTAGTTGCCGACGTAGTCGGCAAAGTTGGCGTAACATACTCTCCCACTGGCGCGAAAATGGGCACTTCTGTCCCAGGAGGTGCGCTTATGAGAGCGCCTGGGTTTGAAAAGGTTACATTGTTTGGCCCAGGCCCGACAGTAACAACTTGCACAATGAGCGACCCTACAATTTGAACAAGTTGCCCAGGAGTCATCCATGTATTGTTATTGACGGCTGTCGGGTTTGAAAGACCAACAGGTGGCATCACAAAGGGCAGAATGAGATAAATACCATCAGGCACTGGCACTTCGCCTCCTCCTGTTTGAATCAAAAAGATACACAGCAAAGGCGTAACAACAAAAAGCAAAAGCAAAAGAAAAATAGACGTGCAACATCCACCAAAACCACCGCCACAAGCTCTGCGACTCCTTATTTTGTCCATTTTTTTTTTCTCTCTCTTTTTTTTTTTTCATCGCATTTTCTATTACTTCATTTTTAAAAATGTGGGGCTATGATGATGAAGGAAGTGTGACATTTTTTTGCTCTGTTGAACAAAACTGGAACTTTACGGATGATTGTCGAGCACGCACAACGGCTGTTCGCTTTAAGCTGCCCAACAAAATGACCTCACTTCCTCTTTTGCTCAAAAATTTGCCCAACTTGAAGCGCCTAGATGGTTTTGAATGTATGCTCAAAACAATCAATGTTGATGCTTTTGCAAATCCTTCCACAATTACGCACATTAATCTTTCGGACAGCAAGTTGGAAGAGATTCCCTCTTCAATTGGGCTTTGCACAAATTTGTTAGTGCTCAATGTGATTAACAACTTTATCAAAAAGCTTCCCATGGAGCTTGCGCTCAAGTGCGAAAAGCTTCTTGCGCTTTATGTAGAGAGAAATCCGCTTGAGTGGCCTTTTAGTCGGATTGAAAAGTGGACTCCAAATGGCGCAGTCATGATCCTGCTCCATATTTCCAAAGAGTCGGACGAAATGCGCAAAGGCATCATGTATTTCATGTGGTGGTGGCAAAAGCAATTTCTCGTCAAGCCCGTTGGAAAAATGATTGCGCAAATGGCTTGGGCAGGCAGGTGGGAGCGAAGCGACCCTGTTCTCTCAACAAAGAGGGCGCGGAAGAATTAAAAACATTAGCCGAGGAAGTTTATTTGTGAATCGGCGCTTTTTGCCTCTATCAATAGGACATAAAGTCTACCTTGGAGCTCATGAGCGACCGTAACGGAATGTTGCAAGGGGCCCGCAACCAAGTTGCCGGCCAAGGCATTGTTGACTGGAAAGGATTCCAGGATCATCATCTGATTGCGCAAAGCATGGAAAACGCCAACACGCCCAAGGTTGCCACGCACTGCTACCCTGGGGGAAATGACCCAG
>CAYXKP010000034.1:0-17801 GCA_964465695.1 uncultured Nitrospira sp. | reverse complement strand
AGTCAATCACGCCATTGAAATTTTGGACACGCTGTTGGCTCGTCGCCGCCAGCGCCACATGGACATCCCCGACGATGAGCCCAGCGAGCTTGTCATTGCATCTGTCGGCGGTATTGATTGGGAAGAATGGTGCTCCCAAGAGCACATGGAAGATGACTGGAACTATGTTGGCGTGGCCATGACTCCGAGCCGCTACCACAACCCTTACGACTTGGGAACAGAAGACATTGGCAAGGACAATGGTTTGGCAGGAATCAGAAAGGGAACCGTCTCAGTCATGAACAACAACGCCAAGCGCACTTTTTTGTGCGGTGATGTCCTCATTTGGAAGTTTCCCGATGCTCCCTTTTCCCCTCTTTCTGACGGAAAGGAGTTTAACGGAGGGTCTGACATTAACTCGACGGCCCGCTTTGGAGTCAGCACCACGCAATTTCGCCCCGAGTATGACGTGTATGACCCGCTAGAGTCATCCATCCAGTTGGCGGCAGACTACGCCTACGCAAAGAACACGCGCGCTCAGGGAGGCATTGCAGACATGAGCTTCAAGAATCGCTTCCCCATTTTTCAAGGAAGCGCAGAAAGACCCCACACGTCTGGCCAAGAAGGAGCACTTGCCACTGAAGCTGGCTTTGCAGGAGCTGGACTCGTCATGGTAGAGACGCTCATAAGACAGGGCAAAATCAAAGTGGTGGACGACCCTCTTCACGTGGCGCCAAAACCTGATGAAGCACACCAACAAGTGGCCGCTTTGGCTGATAATTTGGGTCTCTTTTCCACAGACCCCAAGAAAAAGGACTTGTTGTTTGAGTTTCTCGCAGACGTCCTTTTGACTTCCATCAACCCAACCGATGACGATCGCGAGCGTGCGCTGATGCGCTTCAAGGAAGCAACAGGCCAAGAAGTGTCTGAGGTTCGTGCAGGTTTGCCCCAGCCTGATGGCTACTACGCCAAGCTGCGCGCACACTTGGCAGAAGTCATCATGCAAGGACATGCCATCTTTTTCCACCGCAAGGAGCGCAAGAAGGTTGCCATTGCCACCAACAATGCGGCGCCCGCAGACACGCTCGACATTTACATCAACTAGAAGAAATAAAAAAAAATGCAAGGAGTGAAGCGCAAACGTGTCACAATCACTTTTGACTTGGATATTGGCGAAGACTACGTGAGTCCTGTCGACGCTGCTTTTTTTTTGCGCATCGCATACAGACAGATTGAAAAATATGTGACCATCGTTGACAGGATGCCTGTTGTGACTTTTGAAGACCTGAAGAAAGCAGCGCGAGAGCAAATTGGGCTCAGCGAGGGCCAAATTATTTTTCTCATGAGCAAGCTGAAGCCAGCCAGCGATGAGGACTTTGAACACAAGATGGCCAAGCTTGTGGAGGAGTTTGGGAAAGAACTTGAAAATCGCCTCTCTGGGAGAGAAAATGACAGGATTCGCCATGAGCTGAAAGAAGAGCTGAGGAAGAAAAAAAAATAAAAAGCCCCAAAGCTCAAACGCAAAAGCGCCAAAATGCATAAGCGGAACACTTGTGAACAGAGAGGGAGGGTCTCTCTCTTATTTTGCAAAAGGAAAGAGAAAGCTGATCTTTATGAGTTAATCCTTTAAAGTGCATGCCCCATGCAAATGATGCGATCTCCGTTGCGCGTCCTTCTGCCACAGTTGCATCTAGAGTGTTGGATCATCAGTCCTAAACGAAGAACTGGATTGTGTCTAATTTCGTTATCTACTTGCTGCATACCTTGAAGAAGTGCTACATTCGTATGTGGGCGTAGAGTTGACATGTTTCCCCTCAATTAAACTTTTTTTTTTGCTTGGGTTTTCTTTCTGCGAAAAAAAAAAAAAATGAAAAGGTTGGCGGTGCCATCTGATCGTCTCGTGCCCACCAAGCGCTATCAAGAGGACGTTCCTCGCGTCATTTTGGTGTCAATGTTTCCTTTTTTAGCTCAAGTCACAAAGAGGGAAAAAGTCACTGTTTACACGAACAACACCATCCCCATCTCTCACGTGGCTGGTATGCTAGGTACGCACAGGCAAGGCGTCGAGCAAGCTTGTGGAGATGACATTGTCGAGCCATCTGACGAGGAGCATGACAAAAGGACGAAAAAACTCGTGCCAGAAGCTGGCTTTCGCAAGGTCTTGCAAATGGAGAAATGGATCACAAAGGAGCAAGGTGAGCAACTTTTGAACGTTCTCTATCATAATGGACAAGTGATGAGCTTGGGGAATGAAGAGCCAGAGCCACTCTTTGAAGCAGCGAAAGCGCCAGCGAACGCTCCAAGCCCTCTCCTTCAAGAGGAGGAGATGAGTGCTTCGCCAGTGCAACGCGCTCCCTTTACTCTTTTAGATCGCAAAGCACATGTTCACGCTTGTCAGGCTCGCTTTGAGAATGCCTTGGTGGTCAAGTTTCGAGATATTTTGGAAAAGGTTGAAGAGCGCATTGCCAAGCAGGAGCTCCCTCGGGCCATAAAGGAGCTCGAAGATGAGGAAGCAGAAAAGAAGCAGAGCCGCTTCAAGCTGACCAACGTGGCAGAGAGAGTGGTGAGAAACAACCAATAAAAAAAAAGGACGAATGGAGGGCCTCAAACAAAAAGCGAATGCTGTTGTTGAAGCAGAAAAAGCTCTTTTGAAAGCGCAGATGGAATTTGCGCTGGAAAAGTCTGCTTTTGATGGTGTTTGGGCCATTAAACACGTTCCTCAAGACAAAAGCACTGGAGCTAAAAGAGATCGTTCGACTTTGGTTCGCTTATTCTCGTCAAAAGAAAATGCTCTTGCCTACCTCTCTCGTTTTAGCGAACTTGATGGACTTTCTTTTCAAGGAAAAAATGGATCGCTAAAATTTGGCAAGGTTGGTGTAGACAGCGTTTCCGCTATCGATTTTGCTTCAATAGATGATCCTGCTGAGCTGAAAAAATACGAGCCAGACCCAAAAAAAGGTCGCTTTACTCAACTGAAATAAAAATGTTCATGTTCCCTGCGTCATAATACAAGTCTGGAAACATTTTTGGCTTTGGCGTGAAGTGAGAGTGCCAATCAATCTGTCGAAAGAAATTTTGACACTCTGGCCAAATCAGAAGAGTCGTTTTCTTCCACGTGGCGACAAAAGCAAGAAAATCGCTTTCTTTGAGATCGCCCTGTTTGTGAGTCCTGTGACTTGCACAAAGCCATTCATAAAGCACCCAACCAGCTTGATCAACTTGATTCCACTCCTCGTTGAGCGCGCCGACCACAAGGAAACCAGAGGGCACCAAAAACTCATGCTTACGCTCATGATCAATGCATCTGAATGAAAGAGTCACCACGTAGTTAAACTGCTTCCCATCTTGGCCATACTTTAACACGCACTTGACTTTCTCGTCAGCACTTAATGGTCTAAGAATTGACCCCATGTTGGGAAGAAAAAAAAATGGAGGAGGTGTGGCTTTTGCAGAAAAAAGGCAACAGTGGCTTGCTGCGTTTGCAAAAGTATGAGGTGCATGCGAAATTGACAATTTTACGGTTTTTTTCGCTCACGTCCAACTTTTTTGCTTGCGTTCTCATTGACAAGGAAGACTTAAAAGAGTATTCGCAGCAGGAACCTGCTGTGATAAAGTGCTCACAAGATTTTGCCCTTGGTTATGTGGAAGGATTTAACGCAGGAGTCGGTTTTGCAAAATAGTATTTTCAGAAAATGAAGGCTCCATTTTTTTTTCTTTTTTTTGCAAACGCAAATTTTTCAATTCCTCGACCTCTTTCTTCTGCCATACATGTGCTGCTCCCACTTTTCCTCTACTGGTTCTGGCTTGGTAGACACGTAATCGACCTCTTCATATGTGCCATCCTCCTTTTTGACAAAGGGATAATAATTTTCGCCGTGCCACTGCTTAAAAGGGTCTTCTGGGTGACCTTGCACGTTTTGCTTCCAGTAGCGCATGTTCCACCCTACCTTTCTGCACCACAAACGGCGCTTGTTGCGACCGGGAAACTTGTACTCCTCATCCTTTTCGCACATTTTTGACGCATTGACTTTGGCCACGAGTTTGTCGTAGGTCACTTCTTCTTCGACTTTAGCCTTTTTCACCAGCGTCTTTTCGTGCTTTGCTATGATGCACATGGCGCAAAACTTGATGAATAGCTCTTCATCAATCACAATGTCTCTAGGCGCGCGGTGATCTGGAGGGACAGTGTGCGACATCATCACCATGTGCGAGTATGTGGGCAAATCCTCAAAAAATGTCTTCCAAATGAGCGGCGTGCCAATTCCTTTGAGAAAGTTTTTGAAAAAGTCAGTCTCGGAGAGAATCAGCAAAAAGACGAGCGTAGCGGCTGGATTCTGCACTCCTCCACTCACAAAGTCGGGGTGGTTCATGACCAAGTCATAAAAAATGTTGAGATCTACCCATTCATATTGGGGCTTGCGGGCAAAAAACCCTTCCTTGTCCTCTACCTTGTAAGGGAGGCACAGCATGACAATGTTTTTGAACTCATACTTGCCATTTGCGCATTGCGCCAATACGCGTTCTTGTGCCTGCAAGAGCCCAATGCTAAAGGCATCGCCGTCATTAATGTGGATGACCACATTGTGCTGCTGGTAAAAGTGGAGAAACCAAAAGACGGAAATGTCTGCTTCTGAAATGTCGTTCTTTGCAGCCTCCCACTCGGAGCGATAAATTGGACCTTGCGGGTCAACGTCGTTGGGATATCCATGCTCCACAATGTAGACGCGATTGTAGAGATCTTCGTCTTCCTTTTCCATTTCTTCTGTAATGGGAAATGCGCGCCAAGGCGCAGGCACATAGTAGCCTCTTCCATTTGGGTCCTCTTTGACATACCATGCACCCGGCTCTACTGCATCAACAAACTCGCTGTAACCGGGGAATCCGCACAAGATGAGCTTTTGACCGCAGCGAGGGATAAAGTCAAACATGAATGCATTGTAGAGCCGGGGGTAGAGCTCTCGCTGAAGAAGCTTGTAGTTGCCTGCAAAACGAAGCCACTCTGCCTGTTTTTCGCGACTGTCCGCCCCTGCTTTGCCTGGCAACATGTCGGTCAACTTTGCAGGCAAATAGGCCTTGCCATTAATGGCTTCAAGGACATTGGCCTTTTCGTAGCGCTTCTTGTGCTCTACCATCCGCTTAACTGGATGGGGGGCCTTGTCAACAATGACAATTACCTCTTGCAAATTTGAATTTTTCAGGGCCAACTCTTTGATTTTTCCGACAAAATAATTGACTAAATCACCCACAGTAAGGGCATCAGGGTTAATGACCTTGACAAATTGCATAAAGTCAACAATGGCAATGCTGGCTTCTATTGTGCATGAAAAGCTAAAAGCCTTTGCATAGCGAATCCGAAGCTGATTTCTTTCTTCACTACCTAGCCCCATTAATAGAATCTAGAAATTAAAAGATGTGAAAGAGGTAGTCGAAAAGAAAAAGATTGAAAGAGGGGAGGCTATGCGTTCAAAAAAAATTGGCGGAGAGAGCGAATTTTTTGCCGAACTTGAAAAGCGAAAAGAGTATTGCACCACTCTCTTTCAAGGCATTCTCTTCTTTCTCCTTCTCTTTTCTGCATTTGGCGCCATCGTTTCCATGTCAAATTGGTACACTATTGATCGCACATGGCAGCCAGACATTTACACGGGAAGCCGCGATCTGCGCGCTCCGCAACAAGTCAAAATCATTGGCGGCGGCGCTCCGCTCTCAATCACCCTTCCAAATGACCTATCCTCCTTTTTGGGCCCCATCTATTCAATCAATTGTCTCACTAGTGGCCACGTTTTGACCATTTCGGGCGGGCCACTCATTAGCGCATGGATGGGAAGCGCGCGAAACGCGCGTTGCGATGCAGTGGGAGCGGGCTTTTTGTTTCAAGTCTACTCGCCATTTCAAATTAGGCTCATTGATCCGAGAAACATGACATTTTATTAAAGTTCGCTTCTCAGTTCCTCTTCTTTTTTTCTCCTCACTCGCACCATGTCAAAAGTGCCATCGTATCGATTTCTTCTCTTGTCGCGCATCTTGTGCTCCTCATAGTTGGGGTCTGGATTGACGTGAATCACTCTTTTCGCTCCTTTTTGCTTAAACTTGTCCACAAGCTTGCGCAAGTAAGGGAATCGCATCGACGTGCCAACAATGTAAATGACGTCTGGGCGAAAAACATTAATTTGGAGAGGAAGCGGGTCGCAAGTTTCGCCCATGAGAATGACGTCTGGGCGGACCATATCGTCTCTTTCACAGCGAGGGCACAAATGATTTCCAATGACTTTGTAGGGAAACTTTAGAGCACAGCCGCAGCACTCTATTTGTTCAAGACTTCCATGCAATTCGTGAACAAGTGCAACTTCAGAAAGAAAGCGCTTGGCCAACCCATCGACATTTTGAGTCAACACAACTGCTTCACTGCTGTTCTTGCAAATTTCTCGAATTCTCTCATATGTTCTTCCAGGCGCGTTGCACTTTTGAGCATCGCGCGCAATCTCATCCATGTTGCGCCAAATAATTTCTCTTCCCTCTGGTGTAATAAGCTGAGCATAAATCAAATCATTCATGCTGGCGTTTGCATAGTACGTGTCTCCCTCTCCTCTGTATGTCTTTAGCCCCGAATCGACAGAAGCACCCGCTCCAAGCAAAAACAAAACGCGACCATTGTTCTCCATATTGGAAAAAAAATGAAACAGTGGAGGGCTCCACCAAAAAAGTGCAGCGTTTCGTCATGCCAAAGGACAGTTTCGTTTTTTCGTGCTGGCGCAGAATACATGCACACTTTTTGTGTTTTTCATGAAGAATTTTTTGGTAACAAATGTCAAGTATGTGGAATGCTGACAGATTATGCAAAGGATTGGTGCGAAGGGTGCTACACTGAACCTTGCATCAACTCTTGCTGCCAAAATGGATTGGCAGAGCTGAAAATCCTCCCTCAAGACTTGCGCAATTGGTTTTGGCTTTGGAAGCGACGATTTCATCGTCTGCCTCGCGACGTCTTTCGTTTAATTGCACTTTGCCTGAAGCTTCCAGCACGTGAGTGTTTTTGGTGTGGACCAGGCGTGTGGCACGCTCAAAAGCACATGGTAGTCAAGCCATATGATGGAAACGTATGGGCTTGCAAAAAACACAAGGACAGATTTTTCATTATGGAACCCACTTTTTTCTGTAGCCACTCGCTCCGAACCTTCTCGCTCGATGGAGTTGAAGAGCATCAAATTTATCTCACAAGGCGTGATCAAAAGAGGTTAATCAAAAAGGCACAAGAGGCTTACAAGCGGATGGACCGTTCTGCCGCGGCGCGGCAGCAGGAGCAGCAAATGGCCTGTCAAGGCTGCCGCAAAAAGATTAATCTTTCTGATGCAGTTTATCCATTTAGCGACAAGAAGCGAGCTGGATGGGCCTTTTGCTCGGGGAGATGCGCACAGAAGCGATGAAAATGAAAAAGACTTTATTACATGATGCCGAGAATTTTCAGCCATTCCGCTGCAACAAACCCACCAGTCTTTTTAAAACTCTTGCCTCCAATGCTGGCCTCTGTGACCTTCGCGGTGTAGAGGCCGACAAAGTTCACTACTTCTCGACCTCTAAGGTCAGAATCACTCCTTGTTTTCCCAAGAAGAGCCCTTGTATGGTCATGATTCCAATCGAGAACTACATACAAATACTCGTCATCGTCCTCAACCTTGATGATCCATCCTTGTCTGGGTTCTTTTCGCTTGGGGCCCCTTCTATTATCAAACGCAACAATTGTATCCTGCAACACCTTTTTGTATGCATCAGGTGTTTTAACGATAACACTTTCTTTGCGCAGCTCTGGGAAACTTGGCAAGGTGTGAAAAGCAAAACAAGGATAAACTTTGTCTTTGTCGAAAAATTCTTTTGTTGCTGGTTCAAACTCAACCCCTAAAGTTACGGAGGCACTGAGAAAGTCAACAACAACCATTTCTTGGTTCACAACGTAAGCTCGCCTCTTTCCTTCCTTGCCCATAGCATTGACCCATTGAGGGACAGGCTCTGGCAAACATACGTCTAGATTCACGTGCTCTCCATTAATATGATCTTTTAACAGAATCTCACGCAAAGGGGCAGATGAGGCCTTCATTCTCAGAAATGAAAAAAAAAAAATCGTGAAAATGACTGAGGTGCTTTTTGCAGAGCAAAAAGATTCAGATGTGACGATTGAGCATGAATACGAGACGATGGCCAGCTCTATGGTCAATTTTTTTAGCTCGTCCTCTTGGAAAGAGCCCGGTGTAGCAGAAGCATTTGAAAGCTTCTCCTTGGATAACATGAGCATGGAGTCTATCCCCTGGCATCTAGAGCATCAGATACAACGCTCTGGTGAAGTGAGGCTTCCAGAAGGGTTTTTGTCTGTTTTGAGGCTCCTTCAAGCTCTCTTTTTCCTTATGAGTGGCCAGAGAGACAAGTCAAAGGATGCATTCGTCAAAGCGAGCCAAAAAGGACATACAGAGCTTCAGCAAGCTGTTTTGAAGCAAGCTAAATGGTTTTTGCAATTTTTTGACCAAGCTCCTGCTTTGGGTCTTCCTCCAGATGGAACTCCTCAATGGTTTGGAGCCGTGGCGATGCGATTGTTTCCTCATCAGCACTTGCATGTCATGAAGATGTTTCCACGTCCAACTTACCCTGTTTTGTTTGAGGATGCACGAAAGAAATTATCTGATGCGAATGACGCAAGCTCCTACGCTGAAGCAAAAGATCGGTTGCAATCTATGATTGAGAACTCCATGGTCGAGGATGACGTGGCTTTGTTACTTTATGCCTGGGCTTCAGTTCGAGAAGAAAAGTCGGCGCGGGATGGCAACGCGCTCATTCAAGCGCATCGTTATCTTCTTGCAAAAGGCCGCGAGTCTTCTGTGGCTGCATTTTTCGTGGACATTTATCTTGCTCTCCATTTCGGGAGAAAGCAAGATGCGAAAACGCATTTGACCATGTTGCATGAAAGAGTGATAGAGGAACGCAGGCGCCATTCTTTCATATTTCACTTGAGCGGGCTGATTTGCGCTGCTCTCTACTTTGTTGTCTACTTGGAACTTGAGTCGCAGGTGATCTTGAAGCTCGCAAAGAGCATCAACTTTGCTTATCTCGTTGCAGTCGAGCCATCAGATGGTCTAGTTCACCATTTTCTTCATTGTTTGGGAGATTTTTATTCTGCCAGAATCTGTCGAGCGAGGACAAGGGAAGAAAGCAGGAAGGAATGGGCTTTTGTTCCGGTTGACTTGGTGCCATTCCTCAGAGACAAGAAAGTTGCAGCTCGTTTGTGGCATGAAACGTTTCAGCTTGACGATTACGAGCTTGACGAAGACATTGATCAAACCAAAAAAATCAGTTTTTAGTTCAAAGCTTTTATTTCTTTTTCCAAAGGAAGCCATAAGCGGTGCAGCCCGTCTTGATGGAAAGCAAAATGTGCTGCTTAACACCGTTCATCTGCCTGCCGGCTTCGCTTGCTGACTTAAACTCTGCAACATACTTGCCATCCTTGGTGAACTGGATGACTGCGTGTTGGCGGCGAGCGCCATTGTCAAAAGCATGCATGGAATTTTCCCTTGAACTGATCCACTCGAGGTTGGAAAGGCAGTTGTTGTGTTTGTTGAGGTCTTTGTGATTCACAACCATGTTCCTTCCTGCCGGTCTGCCAAGGAAGGCGGTTGCAACAAGGACATGGACCAAAAGCGTAGAAACTCGTCCATCGCTTCTAGTTAGGCCGACACTTCTGTAAGCAGGCCCTGGTCTACCTCGGCTCTTTTTGCCGTGCTTCATGAGGACGCGGCCAAAATTTGAAACCATGTAAGGGATGCGAAAATCGCCCGGAATCGTTCTCCAGACTTCCCCTGGGAGATCGTCCCACTCATATGGCACGGGGGCCTTCGAAGGACCCCTGCGTTCAACATTTTCGGCCCTTGTGCACCACTCTAGATTTTCCACTCGATTGTTGGCTCGATTCCGGTCAATATGGTTAACTTCTGGAAGTCCCAATGGGTTGGGCAAAAACGCTTCGGCAACAAGCCTATGGACTCGAAAAACCTTTCGCTTTTGCTCTTGCCACTCGGTCAGTGAGATGAGCTTGTAGCCATCGTAGGTCCGCTGAGCAAGGACTTGAAATTTCCGTCCCTTGACCCTTCCCTTGGTCGAAATAGAGTAGCCTCCGTGGCTTTCAATTTCCCGCCACTCTTCCTCTTCAAGCTCTTTGTCATCCAAGACCGGGCTCCCTTTTGGCTCAAGGGGAGCTTTTTCGATTAAGCTCAGGGCTTGAGTAATTTCCGGAAGCTCAGAGGCCTCTTCTTTATCTTTAGAAGGCAACCCCTCCATTTTAAAAGTTTCTAAGAAAGCCCGTGGCCTTTCCCTTTAACAAAAGCTCTCTTTTCTTTTGTTGGAGGGAAATAGAAAGAATCATTTTTAAGAATTAAATCTTGGGGCATATTTTATCATTGATGATTTTCCCTTCTTCCCAAGATTCAGGACAGCTAAACGCGTTATTTTTCGCGCCACTCGTCAGAGTAGAAAATGGCTGACAACCTCATTCCTACAAACAGCTTGGACCCTGTAAAAAAATGCTTTTTTGCCGTTTTGCTTTCATTTCTAACGATTTTTCAATAGTATTCCTTTGGTGTCGCATCTGGCATGACGGGAAACCCGTATGCTCCTTTTTTGGGGTAAGAAAAAAAAATAATTCCGAGTCAATTTCTAAAAGTTTTTCTGCAGACCTCCCGTGAAGCCGCAAGAGGCTCACTCTTCGAAAAATCGCTGGACGAACAAATTCAATATGCCTGAGGCATACAGCGGCCAGAGTTTGACCCTGGCAGACACGGTGTCAGACTTTATTTTGAGTTCAAAGTAAGCCAAATCAAATTGTTAACACATTTTTATTCTAACCACGCTCTGTAATCAGATTTAATTTCTGGACCGAGCGCATAATGCCTTGGTACCAAACAAAAGACATTCATGTGCAGTGGACAGAGTGGCAGAACGACGTGCACTACTTGAGCATCACGCCGCATCAGGCGAGCTCCAAGGTGGTTGTGCAGAGACGCACGCTGCGCAAGGCGTCGCTCATTCGTCGCGGTATTGCGGCAGAGTTTGAGCAGGACTTTATCAAGACGGCCATGGGAAGAACATCCTTTATGGCCTCGCTTGGTCAAATGGCCCGCGCCGTGCAAGAGACTGCCAATGTGGAGGACCTGCGCGCTCTGGTCGCCTGCCACACTTACAACTACATTTTGCACCGCAAAAATGGCATTTTGAAGGATGAGGACTTGGAGGGCTATTGGGATCGTCGCGTAAATCGTTTTATGTGCGTTCAAAAGGACAAGCGCGGACTTGCAACATTGGACGTGGAAATTGCTGATGAGCAGGATGCCTACCAGGCAGAAGCCAACGTGTGGATTCTGGATCGGCGCTTGATGGACTACACGCGCATTGTGAACCCATTGTATTCCGAGTTTCAGTATGGAGGAGAGCGTGCCGTCAGCCGCTTTTTGGGAGCCCCCGAGGGCGCACCCGCCGCCGGCGGAACCATGGAGAGCGTCAAGAGCTTGCAGCCCCAGAACTTTGTCAACCAGACTCCCGTCTTTTTGGCCAAGTCCTACCATGTGGAGGGAACTGGACGCGCCGATTTCCTTTCTCGCGAGGTTGAAGTTGGAGTCTTTAACTTGCTGGCAGACCGCTGCAAGGATCACTCGCGCTACATTACGCGAGAGCGCGCCATTCAGGTTTACAACAATGACAGAGACGCTTGGGATGAGATCTCACTCGAGGAAGCCATTCAGAACAACATTATCTTTGACTCGAATGGTGCTGTGAAGAGGATTATTGGAACCAACTTCCGCTTGAGCGATCCAGACAATGATTGGCTCTCTTACCAAGATTACTCTCCTGGGGGAGGCAGAGTGGAAATTGACTACATTGGAGACATTTCCAAGAACTTTTTGCCCGTCTCTTACTTGGAAAAGGCTGGTCTCACAGTGTTTAACGCCTTGAACTATGGTGACGACCAGATGAAGCGCAAAATGATGGAGGACTCTGAGAGACACATTTCCGTGCTCCGCAATGCTGCTTCTGCGCCAGAAGATGTTGCCGCGGCCAATCAATTTTTCGCAAACTTGACAGATCAGCTAAAGACTTTGCTGGGCAATGACAACATGTTCTTCAAGAGGGGCGCCTTTAACTTTGTGAAAAACTTTGTCAGACTGGATATGAATCCTTTGATTCCCATTCAGGCGCAAATTGGAGAGCAGGCGGAAATGCGCATTTCTAGCGAAATTCAAGGCTTTTTGGGTAGAACCCTGGGCGCTGCTCTTGTGGAAGAGACGCCCGACAAGTATCGCAACGCTTTTGATCAAGTGGTTTCCCGCGAAGCAGATGACTGGAAGGCTCGTGCTCAAGAAATCAGAAAGATCATTCTGGACGCAAGAAAGGAGGACAAGACTTTTGTCAATAAGAATTTGAAGGATGTGGCCACGGTTGACGTGTGGTTCAATGGGCTTGTGGAGCAGCTGCAGACCAAGCTGGACACTATTCGCGACAGAGCTGCTGCCGTGGATGTTAATGCAGAGATGCGCTACATTCCAATTGGAGCTCCTGTGCCTCAAGGATTTCGCCATGCTCACCCCGAGAGAGCAAATGCAACCAAGACTCTGTTGCGCATGCCTGCTTTTGCCGACTTTGTGGCGTCTCACATGTCTGGTGGTGGACAGCGCATGCCTCCAGGTGCGCGTCAGCCATTTAGCCGGGCTCTCAACAGACAGCAGGAGCAAGAACGCCGCCAAAATGCTCCCGGAAGCGTAAGTGCTGCAAATGCAGCAACATGGGACAGTGTTGTTGGTGTTGCTGAACGTCAACGCTACAACATTGCCCATTTTGCAGATGAGATTGCAAAGGGCGCTCTTCCTCGTTTGATCAAGTATCTTTCCATTTTGTATGCTGGTTCGACTTTTACTCGTGAGCGCTTGCTGAGCTTTTGCCGCTCCAACATTGCCGTTGCTTGCAATGTGCTGTGTGTTCGCCATGCTTGCGCTTACAGAACCAAGATTGGCATCAAGTGCAAGGAAGCCGGAGGCTCTGGCTACACCTTTTTTGGTAACTCGGACATGCAGCTAGAGTTTGAGGCCGCGCGCAAGGTCGGCATGATGCACTACACGTGCTACTTGTCGGCAGTCGTGATTTTTCCCAAGAATGTCTATGTGGTGGAGGACATGTTTTGCGAGAAATACTTGGGCGGTATGGGGGTCTCCTTCTGGCCTTCTGCAGATGAATACAAGAGCGGACGTATGCCTCGCAATGCATACTCGATCATTGCCATTGCAGTGCCCATTAACCAGAACAGATTGGAAAAGCGCATTGACATTCGCGGTCGCTGGTACACTGAGCAAAAGATGGGTCTGGTTTCCAAGCAAAAGTTTGACACGCCATGCTTTTTTGGCTATGAGCGTTCCAGCTATTTGCTCGGCCTTCATGATGCCAACAAGGCAGACAAGGTTGGCTCACGCGGTCGCCGCCGAATCAACTTTATGTGCTCGCAGGCGGTGGAATTTTATTGGAACACAAAGTCAGACAGATATGATTCATTCACGCCAGAAGCATCACATTTTGGCTCGTACGTTTATCCGACATGCGGGCTTGTCCGCAACGGCCACTTTGGCTACTTGGAGCGCCCCGCTTACTTGAGCTCAAACTAAAGACCTTGGTTGATTTTTATTTGGAATAGGGATGTAGATGCCATCCATGGAAGGTTTTCTTTCAAACATACGCCTGCGGCCACCACTCATCAATCAAAATTTATGAATTCTTCAACAATCCACAACTCCTCTGGGGTCGCTTCTACCATTAATGTGTCTGCATCCACTTTTGTTGGGCAAATACGCAAGTTGAACCCATCTTCTCGCCCCACGACAAAGGAAAAACCGGCGAGACGTGGTGGTGGCACATGCAGCGAAGAGAATGAATTTGACAAATTGATTAGCATTCGCACCAAAAGACCTGGGTAGGCAACACTTATGCATAAAGCGAGCGCCAAAAAGGCCAAATTTAAATTTTTCATAAATGGAGGTGCGCTATTTTGCCGACACTTTTTTGACTCAACAGCCGCGAGAAGCGAGCCTCAAAGCTCTTTTGGAATTTATTCGCAAAAAGGGTTCTGAAGGCGCCAGTCTTGCAGAAATTGAGGCGCACTTTGAGGATTACGTAGAGGGCGAAAAGGAGAAGCAAACTGCATTTAGGCAAAAGATTGCCGACCAAAAGGAAAGGCTTGTGCAAAAATTGGTAGAGCGAGGCTATGTCTCACCGGGCTTGCGTTATCAAATCTTTTTGCGAAAGGAAAGTTTTGAGTGGAGCGCAATTCATCGGGTCCACAAGGCATTGGAATCCTTTTGCGAAAGCGTCGCTTTTGATGGAAGGAGCTCTACCTTTACGGTAACAATCAAGGGAAGCGACGTGGATCGCATTTTTGAAGTTCCAGAAGTTGATAAAATTGCACAACTTTAGTAATTTTCCCTTGGATCGATCAGCTCGTCAATGTGATTTGATGTTTGTTCGTTGGAATAAAAATGAGATTGACCAAGCATTTGTGGTTGATGGAAAATAATGGGCCTAGCATTTGCATTGCTTATGGCACTAATTAGCTTTTCTTGCATCTCTGTTTGTCCTCTACTTGCCACCAAAGCAAATAAGGCGTGAATGAAAACATAAATGAACGTGCCAATGGCAAAGCCAAGCAAATAGTGATTTCCCAAGACTGTCTTCCACAATTCCACAACAAAGCCTTCTGTCCAAAGCCGTCCAGCAGCGCATACAAGTGCATTTTCGTCCTTTTGCTTTTTGGCAGATTTGCATAAAGCTTGCTGCGCTTCACTCAGCATAAAAAGTTGCTTTTGATTTTGACAATTGGGGCTTTCGTCTGTCCAAAAAGCGGAAATTATTTCGTCTTGGCATTTTCCCCACAGCCTGTGAAAGCGCAAACACTCGCCTACACACGCATAAGAGAGAATCACAATGAGAGGGAGAGCAAGTAGGTCAGAAGGCTTCATATGAGCGCCGCAAGGCGCGAAAAATCAAAAATAAGAAAACAAAATCAGTTATTTTTTATGGGGAGAAAGATTAAAGTGCGAAAATGTATCGAATCCGGGAGGCTAATTTGCGCGAAAAAATTGAAGAGCTCAATGGTGTTTTGAATTCTCCAAACATCTCTGATGCAGAAAGGTTGGATGCCAGCGCGAAACTGCAATTTTATGAAGAAGAGCTGGAAGAAAAACGCAAGAGAAGCGAACACCCTTGGGTCCAGCCATATGAAGAAGAAGAAGAAGAAGAAGAACCTCGTGCTCTAAAATTTTGCAAAATTGAGGAAAATGTGGCTTCTAAAGGGTTTTCTTTTGCTGGGAGTTGCAGCAGTGACGCTCACTCACAAGAGCCTGAGCCCACTCTCCTTTGCGCTACGAGAGAATAAACGCGCACGCCACATTTTCATGGCAATTGTTTGTGCTCTACCATTCCTATCCATTTTGGATCACAGCGGAATGCATTGGGCGCATATTGGGACATTTGCCGGCCTCTTACTAATGGCTTTCATGTATGAAGAATTTTTTGCAGGAGGAGCCCTTTGCTTTGCTTTAAGCTCATGTTCCCCATGGCCTTTTCTCATTTTCCTTTTTGGCGCTTCCCTCCACATTGTTTCGACATACATTGACGATCCGCATGTTGAAGTGAGACCCTACTGGAAAACACTTTTAAAGTTTGTTTTGCGAAAACCAGCAAGCGCAAAGGGGATGAACATTTGGAGAGCATATGCGTTCTGCGAAATGTGCGCATTGGTGGCTTGCATTTATTGGCTGTGAAAAAAAAAACCTTAAAGTTCATTTTCTTCTCTCTCGGGTGTTTCATCTGGATCATACTCTAATGCTTGAGCAGACCATCTGAGGCCTGCTTTTTGCCACAACAACCCAAGGATTGCTCTAATATTTTCAAAAGTAGGCTCTTCCACTTTAAAGAGTGCCACAACTGAATCCTCTTCAGTAACTTTAGCAAAAATGTCATTTGCAAGTCGCAAAGCTTCCACAACCTTTTTTCTTTCGTTTTCGTTGCAAACTATTTCAAAGCAGCAACCTGAATTGCCAAAGCAAATGCAAAAGGAATAATTCTCATCAAAAAAAGAGCCGTGGTGAATGTTGTTGTGCAGTCTCCTCGCCAAAAGATTAATTTCAATTTGCTCAAACGCCCCTAACATTGCAAAGCTGAAATAAAATTACTCTCTCATATGAGAAAAAAAATAACTTTTAATTATTGTGAAAAATGAGCTCTTCTTGTCGAGTCTGTCGCTCGCCCAACGCTCAATACGAGTGCGATATTACTGGCTTTCGCTTGTGCGGAATCGAGTGCTACAAAAAGGGTGTTGCTCCATTCATTGCAGGGAAAGACGGCCTGAAAAGGCAAAGGGGTGACAATGATGATGAAAGAATTCAGTCTGGCGTTTTCAAACTGAACGTTGGTGGAACAATTTTCACTACGCTTCGCTCCACTTTGCAAAAGTATGACGGAAGCATTTTGGCCGTAATGGCAGACCCCGAAAGGGAAATGCGCTTCACGCAAGATGAGAATGGATTGCCTTTTATCGACGCTGATCCAGAAGTGTTCAGGCTTGTGCTCTTTTGGTTAAGAACGGGCGAAAAGCCGATAGAGTATGAGAATAACGAGTCTGTCAAGCGAGAACTACGTCGCTTGCTTGATTATTTGCTCCTTTTAGATGCCTGGGAATCAGAGGACGAGGTGCTTCAGAAAAAGGTCATTTACATGGTGAGATCTTGGGACGGAGTTACGTATGGACCGACTGGCGGGAAATATGTTGATAAAGATGGCTCTCCTAGAAACGGCGATGAAAAAGCAGCAGCTGCATTGCACCTACTTTTAAGTAAACCAAATAGCAAATTGCTTGGCGTTGGACACTCCGGACAAGCAGCTTATTGGGTTATCCAGATGTATGAGTAACATAAAAGACTTTACTTTTTTCTCCTTTTATTCCACGCTTGCCCACATGCATTGCACAATCTCTCTCGCTTTGCATTTCGATAACCCTTGTCAAACTTTTTCACAGCCGCACTAGCGGGGCACATTTCTGGTGGGTCTAGCCAATCCCTGCCTGCACAAGTGTGAGTTTCAATGCTCGAAATTGCGTCCCCCAACAAACAGACGAGTGCTAGAGCGGAAAGCTTTTCTTCTGGCGTGAAGCGCAACGCCTTGGTTGTGTCAATTGATTTGCGCAAAAGCCGCACAAGCTCCTCCATTTGCGAAAAAAAAATTGCGCATGGGGGAGTGGTGGCCTTTTTCGCACATTTTTGTTGTCCCCAATGCAGAAGCGCAAGAGCATGTGTGCGAAAATGTAGGGAAAAAGAGTAGCGTTGAAGGAGTTTTCCTCTTGCCGCGACAGCGGCAAAAGAAGCAAAAAATTACGAGCGCAGTCTTTGGCAAGGGAGGCGAGCCAGTGCTTGTGACTTGCAACACAAGCGTTAGGTGCGAGAGCGCGAAAATTTACTTTTTGAACTGTGCTCCGCCCAAGTTGGAAGCCAATATGATTGTATTGAATTGGTCTTCTCCTACCACCGTCCCTCTTCAGGAACTCTTGGGCATTTCTCACGCAGATGCGCTTGTCTTGTTGGAAAACACAAGAGCACCTGCTTTGCAGGAGCAAGAAGTGTTGCTTTGCGCATGGGATTGGTGCGGCGAAAGTGCTTCCAGTCACATTTGCGGGACTTGTGGGAAAGCTTATTGCAGCACAATTTGCATGATGCAAGGATGCAAAGATTGCAATTCATTTCTCATCTTTTAGTCTTCTG
>CAYXKP010000033.1:10549-33443 GCA_964465695.1 uncultured Nitrospira sp. | reverse complement strand
CGATACATTGGATTACATCGCAAACGGAGAATCGCTCGGAAAAACGATCGGGCAGGATCTCCGGCAGGGAAAAGCGACCCTGCCACTTCTGCATCTGTTGCAGCATTGCTCGGAGCCGGACCGCCAGATGATCAAGGATCGAATGGAGACTCGGACTCTCAGCACCGCCGATCTTGAGCGAATCTTATTGTTGATGACCGATTTCGGTTCGATCACCTACGCGATGAATCGCGCGAGTGCCTATGTCGCCGCCGCCAAGCATGAGCTCGAACGCTTCGATGATAGTACCGCCCGGCGCGCGCTGTCGGTCGCCGCTGATTATATGATTACCCGCGACCGGTAGCCGTCTTCCCGCCAGTAGGAAGAACGCCGGGCCGTAGCGGCACGGCGTGAGGCGAAAGGATCCCAATTCTCTCCTGTAACCATTAACCCGTCGTCGCTGTCACGACATTGCTGAGGGGCTGTTCATGTCACAGATCATTCCGTTTCAGGGCATGCTGTACGACCAGGCACTCGTGGGCTCCATCAAGGACGTAGTCGCCCCCCCGTACGATATCATCGACACGGAGGGACAAAAGCGCCTGCACGACCGCCATCCCCACAACATTATCCGAATGGAATTGGGGCTCGACCAGACCGGCGACAGTCCCACCCATAACCGGTATACCCGCGCGGCAGCGACGCTGCAGACCTGGCTTAATGATGGTATTTTAAAACGCGACCCACAACCTGCCGTCTACTACCATACCATTGAGTATGTGCCTCCCTACTCAGCCCCCGATGCTCCGAAGAAAGTGCTGCGAGGATTCCTGGCGCTGGCAAAGCTGGAGGCGCTCGACTCCGGACATATTTACCCTCACGAGAACACCCGCGCCGCGGCCAAGACCGACCGCCTGAACCTCATCGAAGCCTGTCGCTCAAACTTCAGCCCGATCTGGTCTCTCTATTCGGATCCGCTCGGCACCGTCATCCAACTCCTGGAAACCTCGGTAAAGGGCATGCCGGCGCGCTATGATTTCCAAGACGACGCCGGCTGTCGAGAACGTCTCTGGGCCGTGACCGAGGAAACCGTTCTCAATCAGGCCATCGCGGCAATGCAAAGCAAGCCGCTGTTCATCGCAGACGGTCACCATCGCTATGAAACAGCATTGAACTATCAAAAGCTGCTGCGACAGCAAGCCGGCACTCCGAACGGGCTGCAACCCTATGACTCCGTACTCATGTTGCTGACGCCGCTGGAAGATCCGGGATTGACGGTGTTGCCGACGCACCGAGTGACGACCACTCCCTTGCCTCCTTCGGACCACATCAAGTCGGTTCTGAGCGATGTATTCGAATTTCGGGAGTTCCCCTTCAGCGCCGCCACGCCACATCAAGCGCGTTCACACTTCCTCACGAGCTTACGGACCGAGGGAAAAAACGCACCGGTATTCGGGCTGACGCGGCAAGGAGACGACCGATACGTCATGCTTACCCTGAAGCCGGCCCATCGGCCTTCCACCGAGGCATCCCCTCGGGCCAAACTCGACGTCTCCCTTCTGCAACAACTGATCGTGACCAGGCTCTGTCCGACGCAGCAGGAACAAGAAGCCATTCTCTACACCAAAGACGACGGCGAAGCCTTGGAGTGGGTGGCCAAAGGAATAGGAACGGGGGCGTTCCTGCTCAACGCCACGAAGGTCAGTGAAGTTCAAGCCGTCGCGGAGGCCGGAGAACGGATGCCGCATAAATCAACGTATTTTTACCCCAAGCCGTTGACGGGCCTCGTCATCAATGTGATGGGAAATCTTAGAGTATAAGATCGGGTCGGGTGATGGAGGAGGATGGCCACGTGGACATGCAGTGAGCCCCTCGCCTCTTATTGAACACTCACGCCTCACGAGCTGAAGTATGAACGCGAAGATTCTTATCGTCGACGATGATCCCGACATCGTCCTGATGCTCGAAGACCGGCTCCACGCCTCCGGATACGAGACCGTCGCGGCCACAGAAGGGCAGCAGGCGCTCGACCAAATCACACACGAATCTCCGCAGCTGATCCTGCTGGATCTCTCCCTGCCCAAAGTGTCCGGACTCGATGTCCTCAAGCGTCTTTCCCAGGTGAAGCCATCGGACAATATTCCCGTCATCGTCATGACCGCGCACGGCTCCATTGAAGCCGCGGTGGAGGCCATGAAAGAAGGGGCGTACGACTTCCTGACCAAACCTCTCGACAGAGACCATCTCTTGATCGTGATTCGCAAAGCGCTGGAGCGGGACGCGCTGCAACGTCAGGTGGCCTATCTCCGCTCCGAAGTCGACGGCCGTTACGCCTCCATCGTCGGCAACAGCCCGTCCGTGAGGTCCGTCGTGGAAGCGGCCCAACGGGCCGCTAAATCCGATGCAAGCGTGCTGCTGCTCGGTGAAAGCGGGACCGGCAAGGAACTCTTCGCCCGGTCGATTCATCAGTGGAGCCATCGTGGTGCCATGCCGCTCATCGTCATCAATTGCGTCGCCTTGACCGAGACGCTGTTGGAAAATGAACTGTTCGGACACGAGCGCGGGGCGTTCACCGGAGCCGACCGACAACAGAAAGGCAAGCTGGAAATGGCCGACGGTGGGACCGTCTTCCTCGACGAGATCGGAGACATGTCCCTTCCGTTGCAGGCGAAGCTGTTACGGGTCCTGCAAGACCGGGAGTTTCAGCGCGTCGGCGGTTCCAAGACCGTATCGGTGAACATTCGCATCATTGCGGCCACGAACAAGGACCTTCGACAAGCGGTGAGAGCCGGCCAGTTCCGCGAGGATCTCTATTTTCGGCTCAACGTCGTGACCCTGACCCTGCCGCCGCTTCGGGAACGAGCGGGAGACGTGGCGGCCCTCGCCCAATTCTTTTTGGATCGGCATACGAGAGATGCGAAACGACCGGGCATGACTCTGAGTCCGGCTGCGCTCGACGCCTTGCTCGCTTATCCCTGGCCGGGAAACATCCGGGAATTGGATAATGTGATCGCGCGCGCCGTCGTCTTGAGTCCGAAAGATACCATCGAACCGGACATGTTGGCGCTCCTGGCGGATGATCCCATCCTCCGTCGAATAGACGACGCTCCCCTGCCGTATCTGAACCTTCCCTACCATGAATCAATGGAGCAACACAGCCGCTACATCATCGCGCGGGCGATGGAGCGTGCCGAAGGGAATCAGACGAAAGCCGCCGACTCGCTCAAGCTCCAGCGGACCTATCTGGCTCGGTTACTCAAACAACAGAAGCAATAGACGGGAGAGCCCGGCCGGCGATCAGTGAAGGGTTACGGTCGAGATCCTATTTTTCTCTCGTCAGCGGAACACGAGGTTCGGGAGACCGCCGGTCGTCCAGACGAATCAGTCCGGCTTGGACATCACGCTCTGCCTGCATATAGCGTTCGGGGGTCCCGACATCCGACCAATATCCAGCCAGGTCATATCCAAGCACCGGTTCTCCCCGTTCGATAGCGCTCACGTAGGGATCGATGATCGAGGAAGCGACTCCTTTCGGCACCTGCTGAAGCAATCGGGGATGCAATATGTGAATGCCCGCGAACATGCGCAATGTCGCCGGCACGGGCTCCACCAGTCCTTTTCCGGCGATTCGAAGGATGTGCCCCTTGTCTCCCACTTCCACCAGCCCCCAACGAGCCGCCTCAGGATCTTCCCTGAGCACCAAGGTTGCCGCCGCCTCGCGGGCGCGATGAAAATCGCAGAGCGCCTCAAGATCCAATTCCACCAGCGTATCCCCGTTGAGAACCAGCACCGGCTCTCCAGAAAAATGCGGTTCCGCCTGTTTGATCCCGCCTCCCGTCCCCAGGATGACCGGCTCATGGGAGTACATGATGTGCATCCCGAATTTGGACCCCGTTCCCAACGCCTGTTCGATCATCGGCCCCAGATGATGCAGATTGATGATGACGTGACGGAACCCATGTCGCTTCAACAGCAGCAGGTTCCAGACGATGAGCGGCGTTCCGCCAATCGGCAACAACGGTTTCGGAATGCTGTTCGTCAGCGGCCTCAGACGTGTACCGAGACCCGCCGCCAAAATCATGGCTTTCATAATGTCCGGTGAGGATCAGGGGTAACGAAGTACAATGCTCCATCACCTCAGGCCTTACGTTTCACGTCTTCCACCTACTGCAGTTCCGGCACATGCGGACTGAGGTGTCTCCGCAGTGTTTCCAGCTCCTGATATTTCATGAGATTGCGCTTGACGTAGCTCAGCACGCGGGGGATATCGGCCAGGAATTTTGGGTTGCCTTTGACCCGGTCAATGTAAACGAACCGGCCGGCCGCCTTCAGATTGCGTTGAATACTGGTCAAATCCAACAGTCGCCGGAACACGGCCCGGTCCGACCAAATCAAGCGCCGTTCAGCCAGCTGGTCCAGATAGTACTCCACCAAGTCGTCAACGAGGGCTTCGTCGAGTTGAATGTAGGCATCCCGAACGAGCGACGCCAGATCGTAGGTGGCCGGTCCCATCAAGGCGTCCTGAAAGTCGATCACGCCGAGCCGCACCCCATCGACCATCAAATTCCGAGAGTGGTAATCACGATGCGTGAAAACCCGCGGCTGCCCGGCCAGCAGTTCCGCAATGTCTTCGAATTCCCGCCGTATCACCGTGGCGTCCTCATCGGGCAACGGTGTCCCGTTGCGTGCCGCGATTCCATATTCCAGGAAGTGCTCGAATTCCCACATCAACAACGGCGCGTCGAAACGACGGTGAAACGCCACACATCGGGGGTTCGCCGGCGTCGTGGCATTGACCTGCATCTGCACTAAGACCTGGATGGCCTGCTTGTACCGTGACTCCACGCTTGCCGCATCCGCATGACTCACGGCCTCCGCCAAGGTCACATCCCCGAAATCTTCCAGATAGAGCAGCCCCGCCGATTGATCATAGTAATAGAGCGTAGGCACCGATACCTTCGCTCCGGCGAGATGCGACATGATGTTGACGAACGGCAGCTCGGAGATCTGATGCGCGGTCCCGCTCACCGCTTCTTCGGACTGTTTGAACCCTTCCGGCTCAGCCAACTGCATCACGATGACGGAATGCGGCGGTCCGCCCGAAACGGCAGCTCGATAGTAGCGCCGATTGGAGGCATCTCCCGCCAATGGCGTCAGATCTCTTAGGACGAGTCCCGGAAGATACGTCTTAATGGCTTGGGCAGCCACTGCTTGATCGGGAGGAGACAGCGGAGCTTTGGAAGCGGGTGCGTTGGCCGGGACCATGATTCGGCGGATTATAGCGGGCGTCCGGCGACTTGTCACGAACACCGCGTATTCGAACGGACCTTACGGCAACACTTCCGGAATCGATTCCACTGGTCTGAGACTCCACACTCGATGCATGATCCCAACTCCGAGCGCGGCACCGATCGTATCCGCCAGCCAATCAAGCCAGCTCGAATCCCTAAACGGAACGAATGCTTGGTGAACCTCATCGCTCGCGCCGTACAGCGAGGCCAAGAGGATAGCTGCAGGAATCGCCAGACGACCCCACGAATCGTTCCCACTTCCCCGAACAGCTCGGTAGCATAAGGCGCCCAATACCGCATATTCGACGGCATGCAACACCTTGTCGCTGAAAAACGTGACGAGCGTCGGCAGCGTCTCTTCGGGATGCGACTGCGAAGACAGATAGAAGATAAGACCGGCATATCCGCACACCGGTCCCCAGTACCGAAGAAACGTCAGCATCTCCATGTCCACTCCCACGCGACTTCGATCGGAAATCCGCCCGCGGATTGCATGCTCATACCCCCTATGACATACTCGCAGCAAGGAAAGGAAGCTCGGCATCGATGAAGGAAGTCCATGTCTGTTTCCTGTGGCACATGCACCAACCCTATTACACCGATCCGGTGGCGGGATCGGCCAGCATGCCATGGGTACGATTGCATGCGACCAAGGCCTATTATGATATGGCATCCTTGTTGGAGAAGTTTCCGGATGTCCGCGCCACCTTCAATTTTACCCCGTCGCTGCTGTTACAGCTGCAGGAAATCGGCACGGGTAAGATCCGCGACCTCTTCCTCGAACATGCGCAGCGCCCGGCGGCTGATCTAAGCCTGGAAGAAAAAGCCTTTCTGATCCGCCATTTTTTCTCGGCCAACTGGGCCACGATGGTACGGCCTTACCCTCGATACCATGAATTGTTGGTGAAACGAGGAGCGGACGTACCGGCGCATGACCTCCACCGCGTCGCCCGTCAGTTTACCGGTCAAGAACTGCTGGACCTGCAAGTTTGGCACAATCTCGCCTGGTTCGGATACGGCACGGTTCAACACTATCCTCGTCTGGCCGAACTGCGCCAGAAAAATCGCGGCTTCACCGAAGATGAAAAACGGGAAGTATTGGAATTGCAACGGGCGGCGGTGCGAGAAATCGTTCCCCTGTATCGACGGCTCATGGAGCAGGGGCAAATTGAACTCACGACGACTCCGTTCTATCATCCGATTCTACCGCTGGTCATCGACACCGATATCAACCGGCGGGCCAGACCGGATCTTCCCTTGCCCGCTCGGTTCCATGCCCCGGATGACGCCGCGGCTCAACTTCAACAGGCCGTCGATTTTCATCACCAAACATTCGGCCGACCTCCGAACGGCTTGTGGCCGTCCGAGGGATCGGTGTGTCCCGAGATGCTGCCTCTTGTTCATGAGGCCCGGCTTCGCTGGTTTGCCACGGACGAAGGCATCCTCGCACGCTCGCTGGGCATGTGTGGACGACCATGGCATCGACAATCCGCGCTCTATCAACCCTATCGCATCGGTGAAGCCGGGCAGGCCTTGACCGTGCTGTTCCGCGACCGCGAGCTCTCCGATGCCTTCGGCTTCGTCTACCATAAGACGACGCCCGAATCCGCCGCCGAGGATGTCATGCGGCGTCTGCGGGGAATCCACTACGATACACCGCAAGACAAGATCGTCATCCCTATCGTGCTGGACGGTGAAAATCCGTGGGAACACTACCACGACGGCGGTGAACGATTCCTTTCGCTGTTGTACGAGGCCTTCACGAGCCATGAACTCGATCAACCCGGACAACTGACGGTTCAAACATCGACGATGTCCGATGCGCTCACCTCCGTTCCACCCGTACAACATCTGCCCTGCCTCCATTCCGGGTCATGGATCAATTCCGACTATAAGATCTGGATCGGACACCACGAAGACAATCGCGGATGGGATCTCCTCGGTCATACCCGCACACGACTGACGGATCTTGTGCCGAGCCTTCCGCCGGACCGCGCGCGGGCGGCCTGGCAAGAGTTGTACGCCGCCGAAGGCAGCGACTGGTTTTGGTGGTACGGCGACGATTTCGATACCGATTTCAAGCCCGAATTCGACCGGCTCTTTCGCACTCACCTCCGCAACGTCTGGACGCATATGGGTGTCACGCCTCCCGATCAACTGAACTACCCGATCAGCACCAGGGCCGTCGCCTGCGGATCCGATTCGGTCCAACAGCCGCTCGCCCTGCTGAATCCCACGATCGACGGCAGGGTGACGGACTTTTTCGAATGGCGCGGCGCGGGGAACATCGATACGCGGCCCCCGCTTGGCGCGATGTGGAAAGCCGACGGGCTCTTCACCGCGATCCGGTTCGGCTGGAACGAAGATCAATTCGTGATGCGATTCGACCCCGATGAAAAGAGCATGTCGCGGCAGGGCCTGGAAGTGGACATTATGTTGCAAGGGCCTCACACGACGTTTCGGCTTACGTTCCCGCTCTCCGCGCCGGGCCCCCAGGCATTTCTCCTATGTCGTCAGATCGCAGGGGACGACTGGAAGGAAGTCGGCTCCTATCGGTCGATCAACGCCCATGTCATCCTCGAGTTGTCCGTCGCCTGGAAGGAACTGTGCCTGGAACAGGGGAATACGGTCCGGATGTCGATCATCGTGCGGGAGCACGGCCTCGAAGTGGCTCGATATCCCGGCCAGTATCCGGCCGTCCTCACCGTCCCTGGGCCTGAATTTGAAGCCGGACTGTGGCGAGTGTGATGTTACCGTGAGGATCCGTGTTGACGTGTTGAATGGAGGTATCGTGATACATCATGGGAGCCCACTCCACATTGCCAGGAGGGCACATGCCCGATCTAAGACGTGACCCGGTCGTGGGTCGCTGGGTGATCATCTCCACCGAACGGAGAGGCCGCCCCCATGACTTCATCAAGCTGCAGCCGGCCCGACCTATTTCGACGGCCCTCTGTCCGTTTTGCCCCGGACAAGAACGGCTGACGCCGAAAGAAATCATGGCTTATCGACCGCAGTCCGGCGGACCCAATTCTCCCAACTGGACCGTGCGTGTCGTCCCGAACAAATTTCCCGCGCTGCAAGTCGAAGGTGAAATGGGCCGAGAAGGGGTCGGACTCTACGACCGGATGAACGGCGTGGGCGCTCATGAAGTGATCATCGAAACCCCCAGCCATGTCGACGGTCTCGCCGATCTCCCGACGAAAAAGATCGAGGACATGCTGTGGGCGTATCGGGACCGAATGATCGATTTAAGAAAAGATCTTCGGTTCCGCTACATTCTCATTTTCAAGAACCACGGCGCGTCCGCCGGTGCCACACTGGAACACAGCCATTCCCAGCTGATCGCTCTTCCCATCGTTCCGACCAACGTGCAAGAAGAGCTTGACGGATGTCGCCGTCACTATCAGCAGAAAGAGCGTTGCATCTACTGCGACATCATCCGGCAGGACCTCTCGGATGGAGATCGGACCATCGCCGAAAATCCGGAGTTCATATGCGTGACTCCGTTCGCGCCGCGGTTCCCCTTTGAAATGTGGGTTCTTCCGAAGCGTCATGCCGCGTATTTTGAGGAAAGCCAGAAGTCGCAGTTCGAATTTCTGGCGCAGATCCTTTCGGAGTCGCTGCGCCGCATGGATAAAGTGTTGTCCCGTCCCCCGTACAACTTCATTCTGCATAGTTCTCCCCTTCATGAGAAGACCGGCGATTACTACCATTGGCACCTGGAGATCATCCCTAAGCTGACGCAGGTGGCCGGTTTCGAATGGGGCACCGGTTTCTACATCAATCCGGTGGCACCGGAAGAAGCTGCGACGTTTCTCCGCGAAGCGGGGATTTAAGTGCCGACCCGCTTTCGTCTGGCCGATCCCTCTTTAAGGGACGTCCTTCGCCGTATCGAGCTGATCATTCGTCGGGGAGGCGGGAGAGCCTGGCTGACCGGCGGTTGTGTCCGGGATCTCGCGCTCGGCCGACAGCCCCGCGATCTGGACGTCGAAGTGGTGGGGCTTCCTCCAGGTCAAATCCACGCGCTGCTGGCCGAGCATTTTTCAGTGCAATTCGTCGGAAAAGCGTTCGAGGTGTTCAAACTGCAGGGTCTGCCGGTCGATCTGTCCATTCCGTCCCGCATGTCGGCTGAACATACCTCCCTGCCCGGCTTGCTGAGACAGGCCGATCCCGATATGCCGATCGATGAGGCGCTGGCACGACGCGATTTCACCATCAACGCCATGGCCTGGGATCCGGACACCATGGAGCTTCGCGATCCCTTCAACGGTCGCGGCGACCTTGATGCACGGATATTGCGGCACACGTCTGCCCGATTCGCCGAAGATCCGGTGCGCGTCCTGCGTGGCATGCAGCTGTCCGCCCGCTTTGAGCTGACGGTCGCGCCCGAAACCGTGACCCTGTGCCGATCCCTGTCCCAAGAGGGTCAGCCCAGCGAGCGCCTGTGGGAAGAATGGAAGAAACTCCTTCTGCAAGGACGCAAGCCGTCGCTCGGGTTGCAATTGTTACGTCACTGCGGCTGGCTTCGTTTCTATCCGGAGCTCGAGGCGCTTCAAGGCTGTCCACAAGATCCTGTCTGGCATCCGGAAGGCGACGTCTGGATTCACACACTGCACTGCCTGGACTGGTTCGCCGGGGAGCGAAGCGGTCATGAGGCGGACGACCTTGCCGTCGGGTTGGGCGTCCTTTGCCACGATTTCGGGAAACCGGCCACGACCAGAGAGGAATATGGACGCATCATCTCACGGGGACACGAATCGGAAGGGGCGGACCCGACGAGACGTTTCCTTGAACGCCTGACGAACCAGCAGGACCTGATCGATGAGATCGTGCCCCTGGTCTGTTACCATTTGCGTCCTCGTGCTCTTTATGACGCCAAAGCCTCGGACAGCGCAGTTCGTCGATTGGCCAAGCAAGTCCACCGCATCGACCGGTTGGTGCGCGTGGCGCGGGCAGACCACGCAGGCCGTCCACCGAAACAGTTTGACGGATTTCCAGCCGGTCAGTGGCTGCTGACTCGAGCACAGCAGTTGGCCGTCGACCGTCAGGCTCCTCTTCCCATTGTCATGGGTCGTCACCTGTTGGAATTGGGAGTCCGGCCAGGTCCCGACATGGGCCGATTTCTAGAGGACTGTTATGAGGCACAACTCGATGGAACATTTGAAACGTTGGAGGAAGGTCTCACCTACATCAAGAGCCGGCTCTCCGCTCCGTGCTGATCATACCTGTTATTTTTTCAACGCTCACTCGAAACGCTGAATAGCCCTTGCCCCACGGTCACTGAAACGCTTATCATCCGCGCATGCATGTGCAACTCAATCACCCGCCGCGGTCGATCGAAATCAAAGGACCGAAACGAGCCAAAGACCTGCTGCGCGAATTAGACCTTCTGACTGAAACACACTTGGTGATTCGAGGGGACGAGTTGGTAACTGAAGACGAGATGCTGTCCGACAACGATCACATCGAAATTCGCCCGGTCATTTCGGGCGGGTGATACCGGACGGATCTCCACAGCACTACGTACTTCGAATATCTCTAAATTCTCCATTCATAGTCTGCTGCCCAATCGCTCGGATTCATCTCCACGTTCGAAACCACTCGGTGCATTCTTCGAGTCGTATTCGTAACCGATTAAAGGAGGTTATGGCAAGCGCCTGCCGGTTACCCATGTCGGTTATCGAATGAGGCGATTTGGTCGGTATCCCTACCATTCCGCTACAGCTCCCTGTAGGAAAAATCATTCGTAGTTCCATGAGAGGAATGTCGTAACGTGCTGATTCGCTGAGGATCTGCGTTTCATCTCCTCGATAAGGCGAAACGGCACTACCCTTGCTGTACATCAGGGTAAGTGCCAAGTGAGTGGCACAAAATTTTATAACTTCTTAATGAGGGGGTTCTTATAATGAAGACCATGTTGATGGCAGTTATGGCAGTGGCAGTTGCAGTGACTTTCAGCGCACCAACGTTTGCTGGCGAAGGGAAGAAGGAAGAGAAGAAGGGCGGCGGCCATGTTGTAGTGTACGGTGAAGAGAAGAAGAAGGAAGATAAGAAGGGTGGCCATGCCGACACCTTCGGCGATGAGAAGAAGAAGGAAGACAAGGGCAAGTAAGTTTTAGTTGAGAAGCTGGTCGGGGGCTTTCTACACAGTAGGAAGCCCCCGACCTTTTTTGAAGGGTTCCAAATCGGCCAAGCCGTACGATTCTGACTGAACTCCCCTAGCCTGGTCTTCTCCACCTCAGCCGGCCTACATTCTTATCCTTTATATTTCCGTGCACTTCTGCCAAAATCCTTCCTCTGTGTGGCATCGGTACAACGTTTGCTCACCACACCTCCCTATGAAGCCATGCGTGGGAGTATGATATGGACCAGCCGAAATCGAATACAAATCGTTATCACTGGTTTCTGATCAGTTTGTTCCTGCTCGTCACCACGGCATGCGCTTCGTCCGATTCCTCACCAACCGATGAACCAGGCACGCTTGCCAGTGGAACAGCCCTGCTTTCCTGGGATCCCAGCGTGGGGCCGGACACTGCCGGTTACAAGGTCTATCTGGCCACAGCCTCAGGAGCGTATGGTGGACCACTTGCCACCTTGGCTCCGGATGCCACCAGCTACACCGCGACCGGTCTTGGGACCGGCAGCACATATTTCTTCGTAGTGACCGCGTACAACTCGGATGGCGCTGAAAGCTCTTTTTCCAACGAAGTCAGCAAGACCATTCTCTAACCCCCGCCTCACCTAAAATCATACTTTTCCATCGTCGTCTCTTGACCCTTTCTCTCCGACAACTGTATAACCACTGGCGCGAATGCGTACTGAGACCAAAGCGCTGAGGCGAGCTCCATCCTTCACCATCGACGTCAAGCTAGCCTTTATCTCAGAACTTATACCTCAGTGGCCAATAACGTTGCGCCCGTAGCTCAATGGATAGAGCACCAGACTACGGATCTGGGGGTTACAGGTTCAAGTCCTGTCGGGCGCACCAGTTTCAAGCAGTTGGAAACCACCCCACTCTCGATCGTTATGGCAGGAACCGTCTTTCGGCTGCTCTAGCCTTTGTCAACAGTAGAGACCCGCTTTCAGTGCAAGCCCTTACCTGAGACCGATTAGCATGAGAAGTCGGACTTGGCATATCAGCACCAAAGAGTGGTTCCCACAGAAGATGAAGTGTCTGCCATCATGGCTAGGTTATACGTGCTTAGGGAAGACTTGTATTTAGAACTACAGGGAATCAAAGAAGACAAGATAGAGCCCTTAGATGACAACGGTTCTAACTATCGGGATATTTACTTTTTTCGGAATTCCACAAGGACATTGTTTGAAATCAACCACACGGTGCAACATCTCAAAAGAAAACCAGTATTCATGAAGGCTTTGGCCAAACAAAGAGATTTCCACGATGTCTTCGAGGATTTCGATAAGGCTATAAACAAGGCGAGGAACCTATTAAAGAGGCTTCGACACGAGACAGCTGGACATCTCGACCAAGCGGCTTTCCAAAAGGCCCTAACAAAGATAGCCCCAGATACCAAGTCGCTATTTCAGGCTTCCGACCACCCAAGTGCCTCCATTACAGATTCGCTTTAGAGTTTCTTGGGGCAATATTCCTAAGCGGTGTGGTGAAACAATATGATACCGAAACGAAGAACTGTATGAGAAGGAATGGAGAATGATTTTAGAGATGATTAGCGGCATATCTTTCAAGGCAATCAATGCAATAGATACACTTTTCGGGGCCTATGTTGAGCAGCGAGGTTTAATGCGCTGAGACCTACACCGTTGGTCCTTTTTTGTCCTGGTTCTGAATTTAAACCCATCACACTCTTTCAAATGATTCGATGAGTCCAATCGATCACAAGGCTATACCCTCCTCGCTGGATGCTGCGATTCCAGTTCATCCCCAAGCCGCTGATACCAATTTCGAACAAATGTTCTTGAGTATCCATGGTCGCCGTAAAGGTGGTGATAGCCACCTTTCCTACTTGAGTTTCATATCGATATGACGTTGGCCCCGTTTCGAGACAACTCTTAACTAAGAGCAGACGACTTCTTCCGCGTTTTGTTCTTCCTGACGTTGACTGGCGAACTCACTCGGGGTCAGGTGCCCAAGTGAGCTGTGGGGACGGCGGGTATTGTAGTCCACTCGCCACGCTTCGATAATGGCCTGTGCCTCGGCCAGCGAGGCGAACTGATGCACGTTCAAACACTCATCCCGCAGCCGCCCGTTACATGATTCAATGAAGGCATTTTCCACCGGTTTGCCTGGGCGAATGAAGTCGAGTTGGACGCCCCGCCGATAGGCCCAATCCTCCAAGGCGCGCGATTGGAATTCCGTTCCATGATCCACCGTGATGGAGCGTGGGCCTGGTCGGTCCCTCAGGGCCTTAACTAGTGGGCCCGTCAGAATCCGCTAGATACTATCAAAGCATGTTTCAAAAGCTTATTTGGAAGGGCCACTCCGCAACGCTCGGCACACGGGCAGACAGGGAAGCGAGAACATTCCACCGCTTCACACATGCGCTTTAGATGGAAGGAGTCAAACTGATGATTAACCACACGGTGAAGTATGCCCTAGTAGTCTGTAGCGTGTTCGTGGCCGCCCAAGCCCAGGCCAATTTCCCCTCCGTTCCGAAGGAAACCTACGAGGCGCTGAAAATCGAGCGCTCCGCATCGCCGAAGGAACTGTACGAGGCACTGGTCAAGCGGTATATGGACCCCAATCAGAACGGACAAGGAAAGGGCAAGTACGGTGACTATTGGCAGCCCGTCTCGTTCAGTAAGTATTTCGACCCGCATAGCTTCTATAACCCCCCGCAGGCCGTAAAAGAAGTGGCGAGCCGTGAGCAATGCGTGAAGTGCCATACCGATGAATCGCCGGGCTGGGTGGCGGCGTGGAAGAAGAGTACCCATGCCAATCTGGACAAGATCCGCAAATTGAACCCGAAGGATGAGACCTTCTACAAGAAAGCCAAACTTGAAGCCATTGAAGAAAATCTTCGTTCGATCGGCAAGCTGGGCAAGGGCGAGCGTCTGAAAGAAGTCAGCTGTATCGATTGTCATTTTGACATCAATACGAAAAAAAAGGCGGATCACCAGAAGGACATCAGGTTGGCCACGGCTGATACCTGCGGCACGTGTCACCTGCAGGAGTTTGCCGAGCGCGAATCCGAACGCGATACCATCACGTGGCCCAAAGATCAGTGGCCTAAGGGGCGTCCCTCACATGCCTTGGATTACCGGGCCAACGTGGAAGTTGAAATATATGCCGGGATGCCCCAGCGTGAGATCGCAGATGGCTGTACCGGCTGCCATGTCAATCAGAATCGATGTGATACCTGCCATGTGCGGCATGAATTTTCCGCGGCGGAATCCCGGAAGCCTGAAGCCTGTGCGCACTGTCACAACGGGGCCGACCATAACAACTGGGATGCGTACACGGAATCGAAGCATGGGTTGAAGTATCTGCGCGAAAAGCATCAGTGGAACTTCAATATTCCGATCAAAGAAGCGATGGTTAAAGGTGCCGAGGCCGCGCCCACTTGCCAATACTGCCACATGGAGTATCAAGGCAAGATTGCCCACAACGTCGTGCGTAAAGTGCGTTGGGCCAACTACCCCTTCGTCCCTGGCATCCGAGAGAATATCAAGACGGACTGGTCGGAAAAGCGTACTGACGCCTGGGTAAAAACCTGTACAAATTGTCACTCTGAGACCTATGCGCGGGCCTGGTTGGAGTTCATGGATAACGGCACTTTGGCAGGCTTAGATAAGTACGATGAAGCGCATCATGTGGTGGAAGAACAGTACAAGGCGGGGCTGTTGACCGGACAGAAGACCAATCGACCAGCACCGCCGGCTCCAGAGACCGATGGATTTGAAAAGTTTTTCCAGATCTTTTGGTCGAAGGGCAATAATCCCGCTGCCAATGAGTTGAAGCTGTTCGAAATGGCCGAAGATCACTTGGTGCAGTTACATGTCAGCTTAGCGCACCAGTACTGGGGGTACACCTATACCATAGGTTGGGCAGCGATGAACCGTGCCTATGTGGAAATCATGGACGAGGATACTCGGCTCAAAGAGAGGCTCGATTTCCAAGCGCGTTTGGCGAAGTTGGAGGGTCAGGGGAAGCATAGTCTGCTGGATCTCGACAGCGAATCCGGGAAGATCTCCCTTGGGGGCATTGGAGGAGGGATGATGCTTGTGGGCGGCATGGCGCTCATGACTTGGCGGCGCAGAAGAAGATAACATAGCCAAAGCCCAACGCGAGGGCTAGAGGGTCTGAACTTCTTAACAAGCCGTAGGGGCCAGTCAGGGCACTGCTTGTTTTATTTCGACGCCTTTGTCTTCAATTACTGACCCCGATCAACTGCCAACAAAATAGATTATGAGCATGGTTGTTCAAAAGATTGCCTGCTACATCATAGCCTTTTGTGACGGGCCGAAGGCCCTTTTTCTAGTTCTAGAAATAATTATTTTTAGAGGCACCATGAGTGCCTTACAGGAGCTAAGACCAGCCCGAGTGGCTTTTGAACAGAACCAGAGCCACCTGCGACAGTTTTCGGTGCCTGTTCTCTTCAGACTTCCTCAAGGGGATTCCCTTGTTGTGAGCAACGGAGAACTTATGGATCAATAGGCATCATGCAGGAAAGTAAAAGCCGATCAGTGTGGATGGAGTCGGTGGTGCCGCCGTCACATCCAGTCGATCGCTCTTTTGAAACGGATGTGTGCGTGGTCGGCGCGGGAATAGCAGGTTTGTCTACGGCCTATTTGTTGGCCTGTGAGGGCAAATCCGTGGTCGTACTCGATGACGGCCCGATCGGCGGAGGAATGACGGAGCGGACCACGGCGCATCTGTCGAACGTCATCGACGACGGGTATGTGACGATCGAGCGGCTTCATGGCGAACAGGGTTCCCGCCTGGCTTTCGACAGCCATACGGCGGCGATCGATCGAATTGAAACCATCGCCGCGGCCGAGCGCATTGCCTGCGACTTCGAGCGAGTCGATGGCTTTCTCTTTCACGCGCCGGGACAACCGGTGGAGCAGCTCGAAGAGGAACGCGTGGCGGCTCTACGCGCAGGCCACGTCGGCGTGGAACGGATTGAACGGCCTTCGCCGCCGGTCTTGGAACCGGGCCCTTGCCTCCGGTTTCCACGCCAGGCTCAATTTCATCCATTGAAATACCTGACCGGCCTGATGCAGGCGATCGAAAGACGGGGTGGACGCATCTTTACGGATACCCACGTGGAAACCGTACAGGGCGGAGAACACGCCGTCATCGAACTTCAGCAGGGCCATGTCCTCCTGGCACAGTCGGTGGTCGTCGCCACGAACACGCCCATCAACGATATGGTCGTGGTGCACACCAAACAGGCGCCCTATACCACCTATGTGATCGGAGCCGGCGTCCCGAAAGATTCCGTGCCTACCGCGTTGTATTGGGACCAAGCCGACCCCTACCACTACGTGAGAATTCAGAAGGACGCGGAAACCAACGGCGGTGATGTGTTGATCGTCGGAGGAGAAGACCACAAGACCGGTCAGGAGGACGATGGGAAAGAGCGCCATCTCCGTTTGGAACGTTGGGCCCGCAAACGGTTTCCCATGATGGAACAGATCGAGTACCGATGGTCGGGGCAGGTGATGGAGCCGACGGATGGCCTGGCGTTGATCGGTCGAAACCCTGGGGATGCGTCAAATGTGTATATCGCCACCGGTGACTCGGGCATGGGAATGACGCACGGCACGATTGCCGGGATGCTGTTGACCGACCTCATCGTGGGACGTGACAACCCATGGACTGCGTTGTACGACCCGTCCCGTAAATCGTTGAAATCGATCGGCACCTTTGTGCAAGAAAATCTCAATGTGGCGGCTCAGTACGCGGACTGGCTTTCGTCGGGTGACATCGAGTCCGAGAATCAAATTCCTAAAGAGAGTGGAGCTGTCCTTCGCAACGGCATGCACAAAGTGGCCGTGTATCGCGATGAAAACGGCACGCTACATCGATGTTCAGCCGTATGCCCTCACCTGAAGTGCATTGTCGCATGGGATTCCATGGAACACACCTGGAACTGTCCATGCCATGGCTCCCGCTTCGACGCGTACGGCAAAGTGATAAATGGACCTGCGAACACCGATCTATCTCCGATCGAGCTGCAGACGTCGCCATAACACCGCACTCTCCTTTTAACCCTGAAATCGTTTGAAAGACCGCCTGCCATCAGGTCGAGGTTTCGCAGTGACTAGGGAACCAGCCAGTCGATGCAAGCCATGACATGCGTTAAGAAAAACATGAAGTGTGTGCGGGAAACAAAGGAGCGCTATCATGTATACATCGACGACGGTCAAGACAGTGAGGAGCGCGACCGCTCTTGTACTCCTCGCCGTCTTCTTACAGACCGGTGAAGCGCGGGCCACACACGAAACCGGTTCCGCCCATACCAACTGGGCAGGCATGCCGCAAGTCGGCATCGGCTTGTTCTCTATCGGCGGCCGTGCGACCTATTTCGATCCAAAAGAGGGGGAGGATAAATGGTTCGGCGGCGCGCAACTGCGCATCCACCCCTCGCGCTATCTCGCCGTCGAGGGCTCAGCGGACTATCGCCGAGAAGAGTTCCCCGGCGGAACAAAGTCCCATACCTATCCGGTACAAGGATCCTTGCTCATTTATCCCTTGGGCACGACTCGATTGGCTCCGTTCATTCTCGGGGGCGGCGGATGGTATTTTTCCACGATCGACGGCCCCGGCGACTTTTCCGACACGCAACATCGATTCGGGGGCCACGTCGGCGGCGGGTTGCAGTTCTTCATTACCGACCATTTCTCGATCGACAGCACCTATCGCCACATCTGGCTGGAGCGTCTTGAGTCCAGAAATGAGAATCTTGAGGACAAGAAGTTCAATGACAATGGCCATATGGTCACCATCGGCTTAAACGTTCACTTCTAGGGCTCATGCCGCCCTCCACAGAAACCCGATGCCGAGGGGATGGCCCGCAGGACGTCATCCATCGGGACGGGATTTCTGAACGACGTCCTCCATTTTCCGCGCTCGATCAACTGCTCATCCGCCTGGGAATTCCCGCTCTGCTTCTGTGCCTTTCGGTACTCACCGCACAGTCGGCCTGGTCCCAAATCGCCACCGACGAATATATTGCCGGATTTGCCGCGGCGGTCTTGCAGCACGAATTTAAAGCGACCGATTCCAGGTTACAAGTCAGCAATGGTGTGATCACAATCAGCGCGCGATCGCTCGGCGGGCTCGATCGGGACAAGGTCAGACGGGCGTTGACAGGAATTGCAGGCGTCAAAGACGTTCTTATTAAAGAAGACGATGATATCACGACCGCCATGCCGCCTCCTCCGGGCGTCCGCGTCGACGTCCCCGAGACCGAATCCAGCTTTCTGCCCCGCGGCCTTCTCTTCGCTCCTCTTCACGCGGATCCTCGTTGGCCCCGCTTCTCCGCGGTCTATCGCGGCTACCGCACCACCGGCCTTTCCGCGGCATTCGCCGGTAATTTCGGCGAGACGTTCTCGCTCTACCGCAGCCGCGCTCCCTTCGACGGGCAGTGGGAATTCGTCGTCCAGGCGGGTGTGTTCAGCCTCTTTGACTTGAGCGCCGCCTCGCTCGACCTCGTCAACGCCGACTACAATGTCGGAGTGCTGACCGCATACCGCTCCGGCGGCTTCTCCGGATTTTTGCGTCTCCACCATCAAAGCTCCCACCTCGGCGACGAGTTTCTCCTGAGTAATCCGCAGGTCACGCGCATCAATCTATCTTACGAAGAGATCGACGCCGGCCTGTCGTATGAATGGTTCGGCTGGCTCCGCACATATGGAGGCCTCGGATATCTGGTTCACCGGTATCCAACCGACGTGAAACCAGTCGGCACGCAATGGGGCGTCGAACTGACGAGCCCCGTCTCATTTTTCAACGGCTCCATCCGTCCAATCTGCTACACGGATTTTCAGATCAATGAGCGCTCGAATTGGGCCGTCGCACAATCCATCTTGGCGGGTCTTCGGTTTGAAAATGCACGTATAGGAAATCGCCAATTGCAGCTGCTCGCGGAGTATTTCGCCGGCCCGTCGCCGGACGGGCAGTTTTATACTCGACATGCGCAGTGGTTCGGCATCGGTCTTCACTTCTACTTCTGACGTCCTCAAGGGTACTTCCGAGTGTTCTTCGTCGGACCTCAAACGATACGCTGGAAGCATGATCCCTCTCGCGATCATCGCTCCGATGCTCCTCGCCATGCTTCTGCTGTTCGATCACATGCCGAGCAGGGCGCAGGTCACGTTGTGGGAAACGTATCAGTCGGCGGGACACCAAGCTATTCACGATCGGCGCGTCGCCGATGCGGAACGCTTACTGCTCGCCGCGGCCAAGCACATGGAGACCATCAGCCCGGACGATCCCCGCTTGGCCGACACACTCAACGACCTGGGTGTCTTGTACGGCATGCAAAACAGAGACGTTGAAGCCGAGCCGCTCTTTCAGCGGGCATTGGCCATCAACGAGAAAGCATTCGGGCGACAACATCTTTCCGTGGTTTTGGCGCTGCAAAACCTCAGCGTAATCTACGCGTCCCAGAGTAAATTCGCCGAGGCGCACGAAGCGGCTCGAGACAGTCTCGGAATAAGCCTCCAACTCTTCGGAATCGACCATCCCCGCATCGGGTCAACCTGCCGTACCGTGGCGACGGTCTATGCGTTACAAGGTGATTATGCGGACGCTGAACGCTTTACCGAGAGATCGATTGCCATATTGGAAACCACGTTGGGTGAGCGGCACCCCGAGACGGCCCAGAGCCTGGAGATGATGGCCAAGATCATGACGGCAACCCATCGAGAACGGGAGGCCAAGGATCTTGAGACTCGTGTCAATGCTATACGCGAGGATTTACGCTCAGGGTCTGAACTAGCTCAGAAAGCCGAGTGAATACAGCGGCGGCGCAAATGTCGCACGTAACGTCGGAACGATGGCAAGTCGACGACATGCAGTGTCGGCAACTTTATCGCTTTTACCTACTTTAGTTCGAGGAGGTGTCTCATGCTGAGCTGGGCTATCACGTTTTTAGTAGTCGCAATTATTGCCGGAATCCTCGGTCTTTCGGGAGTGGCGGGGACGGCCACTAATATCGCTTACATCCTCTTTGTCATCTTTTTGATCGTCGCGATTATAGGCTTCGTCATGGGCAGACGGCCGCCTGTCACTTAAGGGTTGCTCTCTCTGACCCGGGGTGATGAAACACCCCGGGTCCGGACATGAAGCGAAGCCCTTCCTCCGACGTCCCCCATTCAAATCTCTTCACATCTTGTTGCAGAAATTCTTTTGTTCGACCATTACTAAGCTTGATCCTGCTCACAAGTCTTAACGCTACTGCGTAGCCGACGGAGGGACCGGCAATTCGACGGGGGGAACTTCCATCACTTTGACAGCCTTGCCTTGTTCATCCATCCCGATCGTGACACGTTGCCCGAGCGACAACCGCCGGAATAGTTCCGGTACGGCCATATCAAAAAATACAGGCTTGCCGAGATCGGTTTTCAGCAACCCCTTCCCGGTTTCGAAATCAAGCTGATCCAAAGTACCGGATACCACGTGATGAACCGGACGTTCCTCACCGGAAGAGGTCACGGCAGTTTGTGCGGTTTGTTCGGCGTACCCCTGATGGCCCGTACCCCAGACGAAGACCGCAATTCCTAGGCAGACCATACCGAGAGATACATTCCATACCACCTTACCGAATGGTGTGGGAGCTGACCGGAGAGAAGGCTCCGATTGCCGCCTCGAAGTCTGCGTCTTGATATTCATCTCCTCCGGCCTCCTTGTCGGCTTGTGATTGCTACTTACTGTAGAGGCTTGGCGGCATTCCGATACTAGGGAAACCTCTAGAGAATATTTTGAGGCCGCGATGAATGCCTTCTGCTACAAGGTCGGTTTCATATTGTTGCTTGGGCTCTGCCTAGTGGCCGCCGATCGGCATCCCTCATACGATGGCCACCATGTGGTGTCCGGACTTTTTTCGTGGGCTGAGTGCAGGTTCTTCACAGTGGATGAGCTGATGGAAGGCTCGTCTACCTCTCTGGATGACCGACGACGAATCTATACCCCCTGTCTGCTCTGTGGCGGCCCTGATTTTGACATTATCGCCGATCCATCCGACATCGGCGTCCAACAGTGCTGCTTGGAACGGTTTCACCGGCGCCGCCTTGCAGAACGTCTCAGCGAAGAAACACGCCGGACTTCCCTGAGAGACCGTGTCTCCTTCACCCACAATTACGAAACATACATCGTGGCCTGCCGCGCCTGCGGGCTGCTCTGTCGTAATCCACATCCCACCGCGGAGGCCGTCACCGAAGCCTACGCCGAAGACCACTATGATCAAGCGCACTTGTCGGCCGAGTTCGAGTCACAGTTGACATGGGCGCGCGCCAAAATCCCGCTCGTGGCCCGACACCTCGCGAGCCGGCGATCGCCGCGCATCATCGAGGTCGGCAGCTTTGTGGGCGGATTTTTAGAAGCTGCCCGGGAGCAAGGCTGGAGCATAACCGGCGCGGACCCCGGAGAAACGGTCGTCCGGTTCTGCCGCGAACGGGGTTTACAGGTGTTCCAGGGAAAGCTTGAAGAGTCGGCTCAACGGTCGAACGACGTCGATGCCGTAGCCATCTGGAACACCTTCGATCAGCTTCCCGACCCCCGGCCGCTGCTGACGACGATCGCCCGGTCGCTCAAACCCGACGGCTTGTTGATCATCCGTATTCCGCACGGCAACTGTTACCGATCGGCCATGGAATTCACGAAGGTTCACCGTTGGATGCGGGAACCCGTCTACACCGGCCTGGCGTGGAACAATTTACTGAGCTTTCCCTACTTATACGGTTACGGCCTCACCACACTCGACCGGTTGGTCGGCGAATATGACATGGCTCGTGAGGCTGCGTACCCCGATACGCTGATGACGGCGACGGTGGCGGACATGAAATGGTGGGTCGCATTCGAAGAACGACTCGTGAAAGGGCTTTGTCGGATGACCACGACGTTGGTCCACCGGATGGGAGATGCTTCGCTGGGCAGCGCGACATGGCTCGACGTGTATTATCGCAAGCAGGCAAGACCGCGGCATGCGTTGCACTCTTCGCTAGGGGTTCCTCCAGTGGGCGCACGCGGCGTCTTCCATCACACTATTGCCTACAAGAACGTTGCGTGACGATCATGATCGACACATCGGGTCGAGACAACTTATGTTCCTGGCTGCTCAAAGCGGGTGTTCTGATCGCCTGGTGCCGTCACCGCCCCACCACGCGCAAGACGGTGATGACGGTGAATGACACCTGGCTTCGAGCACTCCGACACGTTCCGATTCGTCACTGCGCGACGGCCGTCGGTCGTGTTCGTGGATGATGCGCCGTCTGCCGGGTTCGTGAGTGACTCGTGTCGCGCCGGGAACGCGGCTCGTTGGTATCGATCGGTTGAATATGGCTGATCGCTCCGCAATTGATACAGCGAAAGCCCAAACATTGCCAGGCGAAATAGTCAGTGGCACCGTAGAAATAATCATGCACCTTGAATCCACCGCATCGTTCGCACACCATGGCAGCGCTCCTTCTGT
>CAYXKP010000033.1:0-10539 GCA_964465695.1 uncultured Nitrospira sp. | reverse complement strand
ACTAAGCACGAACACTGCCACGCCTGCGTACTGAACCAAGCCGTTGAGAATTCAATAACCTTTGCCCGTCGCACGGCTGCAGTCCCATACCGTCGGACCGGACAAGTTGTCCCGCTTCATCGACTATCTGTCGCGCGCCTTCTTGGTAAGCGGATGAATGATGCGACGCGCAGTCTTCATCGGAGGTATCCGAACGAGGCATACGAAGCGATTGCGCGTGAACGCCGCGCACATGGCGGGCCATTACCATAGCGGGGTTGATGACATGCACCGTCCCAACATTCTGATCGTGGATGACGACGCTGAAACACAGGCATTGCTTCGACAAGTGTTGTCGAACGAGGAGTACGACATCGACACCGCGACGGACGGCAAGGCAGCCCTGGATGTGATCGCTCGGCGGGCGCCGGATCTCGTGATATCCGACATCAATATGCCGGGGCTCGACGGTCTCGGGCTCCTTGGAGAGTTACGTTCTCGCGGATATGACATGCCGGTCATTCTGATGACGGCATACGGCAGCCTGAAGACGGCGGTGGACGGCATCCGAGCAGGGGCGTTCGACTACCTCAGCAAACCGTTCATTGTGGACGATGTGCGGTTGGTGGTTCATCGGGCGCTCGAACATACCCAACTGTCGAGACAGAACCAGCAGCTCAAAGAACAGCTACGTGATCGCTACCGGTTCGACAATCTGGTCGGCAGCAGCCCCGCCGTCGTGTCCGTGTACAAATCCATCGCCCGCGTTGCCCAGACGGACAGCACGGTGTTGTTGGAGGGGGAAAGCGGAACCGGCAAGGAGCTGATCGCCCGGGCCATACATGCCAATAGCGCGCGGAGCGCCGGTCCCTTTGTGACGGTCGACGGCGGAGCCCTGACCGAAACGTTGCTCGAATCCGAGCTGTTCGGACACGAACGGGGCGCCTTTACGGGCGCGGTGGGGTCCAAGAAAGGTCTCTTGGAGAAAGCCCATCTCGGCACATGTTTTCTCGATGAAGTAGCCGATCTGTCGCCGGCGTTGCAGGGAAAACTACTTCGTGTCATTCAAGAGAGGGAATTCCGGCGCGTCGGCAGTACCATGACCACGACCGTCGACGTACGCATCATCGCCGCGTCGAAAAAAGACCTGAGCTCTCTCGTCCAGGCCGGAACGTTTCGCGAAGACCTGTATTACCGGCTGAATGTGGTGACGATCCGTATCCCGCCGCTGCGCGAACGGATGGAAGACGTGCCGCTCCTGGCACAGTATTTTGTGCAGACGTACGGCACCTCCAAGCCGAAGCCGGTCACCGGCATGTCGGCTGAAGCCATCGCGGTTCTGACGCGCTATTGGTGGCCGGGAAACGTACGGGAACTCGAGCACGCCATCGAACGAGCCGTGGCCCTCACACCGCATCCCATCATTTATCCCGAAGATCTTCCGCACGCGGTACACAGCGCCACAGTGCAGGCGGCGGCTCAAGCGCAAGGCTGGGTCACCCTGGAGGAACTGGAACGAGAGCATATCGTTCGGGTCTTGAAGCATCATCATCAAGATCTCGGCAGGTCGGCCGCGATTTTGGGGATTCATCGAAAGACGTTGTTGCGAAAACTACGGCAATACGGTCTCGCCAACGGTCAACGGACAAGGTATCTGGCTTCGGACATTTTATCTGAGCCGGCCCAGGGCGAGCCGTCTTCCGTTTCCGATTCCCAGGAATTGGATTCTTCTCGCTCCTAGGCCGTGGACTGATCTTTGCTTGTTTTTTTGGGCTGAGTGGCACTCCGGGCTTCAAGACGGTCGTAACGAGGAGGTGGATGCTATGGACGGGTACGGTAAACGTGTACTGATCATCGACGATAATGAGGACATTCTGTATCTGGCCGGGACAGCTTTGATGGATCGGGGGTATAACGTGTACACGGCTGCCGACGGATTTCAAGGGTCGGATCAAATGGAAAAACGACGTTATGACGCCGTGCTGGTGGACTACCAGATGCCGCGGGTGAACGGCCTGCAATTTATCGAGGCTTGCCGTGTGAAGTGGCCGGAGACCCCGATCATTCTGATGTCCGGTGACGACTTCCTGACCCATCATTGTGATCTGGTCAAAGGGATTTTCGGGTATATCGCCAAACCGTTTGAGCTGCTCCGATTGATTGAACTCGTGAATCAGGCCTGTCTGAGCCTGCCCGGGGAAGACCGATTCACGTTCCCTCGCGACGGCAGGCAAACCGACTCACGATCTTCTCGACTAAGGGGGCGTGACACCAGTCTTCAAGCGACAAGGGCAGTCCCACTGACCAATTGAGCGCGCTGATCATGGCCGCCGGATAGTTCGGACGTTCTTCACTCCCTACTCCATCCTCCATCGGCACTAAGACCATGGCCGAAGGTGAGGAGGCCAGCGACTGATAGATGCCGTCCACAAGCGATTCGAAATCGGCCTGATCATCCTGCCCGCTGATTTGTTGCATGCATTGTTTCATGCGACTCAACTGCGCCGTATCGGGCGATATCCCCCGTTCGCTCTGAATCCGCGCGTCGCCGCCGGTCCACACGCCGGCTAACGTCGGTAAATCGTGTGTGGTCGTGCAGGCCACCGAGAGCCTGGGATAGGATACGGGCGGCTCCTTTTCAAACCACATTACTTTATATGACAAGAGTTGATGTTCAGACAGTTGTGTTCGGACATCCGCCTCGACGGTACCGAGGTCTTCTCCGATGACGACACCTCCGGCGCGCCGGCTTTCCAATGCGACGATCGCCAACAGGTCGGCGGCCGGGTAGTACACGTACCCGCCCTGCCGAGCGGACTCACCCGATGGAATCCACCACTGACGGAACAAACCCATGACGTGGTCAAGCCTGATGCCGCCGGCATGCCGGAACGAGGCGCGAATGGTTCGGATGAAGGGCTCGTAGGCCGATGCCCGCAATCGGTCGGGGACGAAAGGCGGCAGGCCCCATGCCTGACCTTCCGCGCTGAAGGCGTCCGGTGGCGCACCGACCGTCATGTCTGCCGCCAAAACATTTTGCCAAAGCCACGCATCGAAGCCGTTCGGGGTAAACCCCACCGGGACATCATGAATGATTCGCACCTTCCCGGACGTTCGGGCCAGCTGGCGATCGAATTGCCATTGTGCCCATTCATAGAACTCGATCCGGGCCGAATGATGGCGGTAGAAGTCGGTGACGGCGGAATCGGTCGGTCGGCGGTAGTCGCCCGGCCATTGTCTCCAATCGGGTCCCCATTGTTCGGCCATGGCACAAAACCCGGCGAACCGGCGCAACAGCTCGCCCTGCTCTCTTCGATAGGCATCGAAGCCCTCTGCGCGAACCGAGTCATTCAGCCAACGACCGCCGTCCCACAGATGTGAGAGGGCTTCCATCTTCAGCTTGAGGACGGTATCTCTATCGATGAGTCGGTCCTGATTGAGCGTATGTCCTATGGCGGCGAGCCGATTCATCTCCAAACCGGCCTCTCGCGCTCCTTCGATGTGCTCAGGCTGCACATACAGGAGATTTCCGAATAGGCGGGTCATGGGCGAATAGGGACTCGGCTGTTGGGGGCCCACCGGCCAATCGGCCTTCAATGGATTCACGAGAATCACGCCGGCCCCTTGCCGGGCGGTCCAGTTCGTGAGCGTCTTGAGATCTTCCAGGTCGCCTATACCCCAACTCTGACGACTACGGGTGCCATACAACTGCGTCGACCAACCCCATGTATGGAACCCGTCCGGTAAAAAACACCGCGACGGGGCGACGATGAGACGAGAGACACCGTTATCCGGATGACGCAGGGTATGGTATCCACACGGAAGATCCATGGGCAGCTGTCGCTGGAGGGTCATGTGGGTGCCGTCTTCCAGCTGCAATTCCGTCGGATGTTCGACGGTAAATGCCTGTCCTTCCTGTATCACGCGCACCTCATCCGACGATCCAACCTGCGCTTCCACATTACCGAGACCGAGCGCCCGCCGAATGCGATCGGGAAGCGAATGCGAACGATTGTTCTCTTGCCACGATTCAGCCATCATTCAAGACTCCACACCACAGTGCATATAGCGTTTCGCATCGAGACAAAACTGCAAACCGGATACCCCGCCTCGTCTACCTGCTTAACGTGATGTCGTGACCCCAGCCGGTCGGACATCCCGTCCATCCGGAGACATAATGGCCGAGAAGCACGCTTTCCCCGGTGGCCGAACTTCTCTGTGCGGTGCAGTTTTCGTTCATTTCGGCTCGATGAAGCTCAAGGGCCTTCTATTTGCATTTCATCACGAAAGACGCCTGCGCATTTCGCGCACGCAACCTTTTTTTACGCGTCAGGGAGGATCTCAGATGGAAGTGGAACGTACAATCGAACAGTGGTCGATAGGCGGAGTGCGGGTGCGATGGAGCGCGGTCATTGCGGGATGGGCGGTCGGCCTCGCGACACAATTGGTATTGACCCTGCTGGGACTGGGAATCGGAGCATGGTCGATCGATCTCAAGGATGCTGAACCGGTCGGGGGCGTGCCGATCGGCACAGGGATATGGACGGGCATTTCCATGCTGATTTCCGCGTTCGTGGGCGGATATATCACTGCGCGCATGTCAGGCAGTCCATTGCGAAGCGACGGGCTCTATCACGGCGTGATCGTGTGGGGCGTCAATTGGCTGGTCTTCGCTTGGCTGACCACCACGGCCATGGCCACGATGTTCGGCGGCGTGTTCTCAGCGTTTGGGACCACACTGCAAAGCCTCGGTCGGGGCGCTACGACCGTCGTATCGACGGCCGCCTCCCAGCTGAGCGGCGGCAATTTCTCCATTTCTATGGACGAATTGCGCCGCCAAGCGGAATCCATACTGGCGGCGACAGGGAAAAAAGAGCTTCAGCCCGGCGAGATCCGCAAAGATGCCGAACGTGCGGCCGGCGCCTCTCGCGGCGGACAGCCGCCGCAAGAACTCGCCGACTCGGCCCTTCAAGAGCTGCAGCAAAAGCTCCTCGCCTTGGATCGCGATGCCGCCATCAACGTCATGACGAGCAAGATGGGCATGACGGAACCCCAGGCAAGGCAATTGGTGCAGTCGACCATCGGGTTCATTGAGCCCCTCAGAGACAAGGCTCAGCAAGTCAAAGAGCAGTCGATCGAAGCGGGCGATCGCGCCTTAAACAGTATGGGGACCATCGCGATGTGGCTCGCCGCACTCGCGATCATCACATTGGGTCTATCGATCGCCGGCGGCATGACGGGCACACCGGCAACGGCACAAGTCGAAGTGCGAGGGGAACAATATCGCGATCGGGCGGACATCCGACGAGCGAGCTGACGGCGCGGGACATATGCGGACGTCGCTTATCAAATATCTGGCGGAGGGAGACGCGGGGAAATGCCCCGCGTCCCTTCTTCACATGACCCCACCATGGCGTCCTCTCCGGTACGCATAGGCGATCTCGAGATCAACCAGGATCTCGACGTGCAGCGGAAGACCTGGACTGTCCAGCGCATCGGTTGGGGCGCCATGGCCCTGATCATCCTGGCGGCATTGGCCGGTATGTTCGGAAGCGGGCCCTTGGCGCGCACGGAGATCCAGGACGATCGGCAGACCTTCCGATTGTCGTCCGATCGCTTCGGACGCTATGAAGGGGAAGTGGTCCTGCAACTCGCGCTGACTCCCGAGGCGACAAAGACCGGACGAGTAACCATCGAGGTCGATCAGACTTACTGGACCAGCCATGCCGTCGAGCACATCACCCCGGAGCCTCTCCTATCCCGCGTCGGTATCGAGGGCTTCCTCTATACGTTTGAAACACACCCGCTGTCTGCGCCGGCCGTGATCGTCTTCCGTTTGCGACCCAAATACCTCGGCTCGCTGGAAGGTCGCATTCGCGTCAACGGTGACGGCCTGCTCCACTTCCATCAATTCATGTTTCCTTAAGAACTCGCTCATGGAACTGAACAAAGGAGGATTGGTATGGAAACGGTTCTGCGGGCGCTCACCATCTACTTCGTCCTGCTGCTGGTCTTTCGGCTGGCCGGCCGCCGCACGTTGATGCAGATGACAAGCTTCGACTTCGTCTTGCTGCTGATCATCGGCGAAGCCACTCAGAATGCCATCCTGGGCAACGACTACTCCATCACGACCGGCGTGCTGGCGATCGTGACTTTGGTGGGGGCAGATATTCTGCTTTCTTATTGGAAACATCGTTCGGCCGCGATGAACCGGTGGCTGGATGGCTTGCCGATGATCATCGTGGAGAACGGCATTCCGCTGAAGCCGTTGATGGACCGCGCGCGCATCGATGTGGAAGACGTCTTGGCCGCCGCCCGTCAGGGCCCGGGCCTGGAACGGATGGATCAGATCAAATACGCAGTGATGGAGGTCGGAGGCGGCATTTCCGTGATTCCGAAATAAACGCGCCATAATCTCACGGGCCGGCGTGGCTGAAGGGGAATTACGAGTCAAACGCCCATAGCAGCGACAGCAGGGCCAGATGCTGGTCGGGAACCAGCTCCGGTTGGCCGGTTTGGATCACACGTCCCCGGAAGAATCCTCCGCCCGCCCCTGTGGACCGATCGAAGCGGTGCTCCAGACGGATGATGCCCGTATGGCCGCCCCAGTTCCGTTTGTACTCCAGGGTCGAAGTCACCGCCCAGATCAATTGCTCCTCGCCGGTCATTCGACCGTTGCGATCCCAGAAAAATTCCGGTCGCACCGCAAGGCTCCACGGTCCTTGCACTTCCCATCGAGTGAACAATGCGGCCCCGGTCCAGAATGTGCGAGCCGCAGACGGCTGGTCGGCGATCCGCTCGGTACCGAAATCGAAGACCGCGACCACGGTCCACTCTTCGCCCCGCCACTGTAGTTGCGTATCGGAAAAGACCCTCCAATATCGAAGGGACGTGTCCTCTTGGTCCGGCCCATAATACAAATTCTGCGCGACGACCCAGCGCCGGGCGATTCGCCAATCCAGCTCGGCACCATAACCGGGAAGCCCGTTGGGATGCGCCAAGTGCTGGAACCCGTTGATGACATGAAAACCGACATCGATGTTTTCCGTGACGGCATATCGGCTCCCGACGCCCAAGACGAAGTTCGGAGAGTAGTCGGTCACATAGGCTCGGGTATAATTGAAGTTATTGAGCGAATAAAAGGACTCGAAGTTGATGAATCCCTTCATCAGCCCCGCGGAAATCGCGAGACCGTTTCCGAGCGGCGCCAGATACGTCACATTCGCCTGCGCCACATGACGAAGAACGTCCGCTCCGGCCAAAGGCTTGTCTCGTCCGTCGGGAACCAGACCGTCCGTGTCATGGCCGCCCTGAAAACCAAGCTCGGCGCCCCACCGAGCTTCCCTCGTCACCTCTCGACGGAGGGAGACAAGCCCCAGGTTCGGCGCAACCTCATTCGTCTGAGGGGTCGTCTGCTTGCTGCGAAATGTATGGTTGTCGGGGAAATTGGTATTCAGTCCGTAACTGAGGTCAAGGATGGCACGGGCATGCACCGCGGCTTCCTGGACCTGGGCATGGATGGGAGCGCATAGCGCCCACCCCCATAGCGCGAACGCGAGGCCGCACCGCGTGATTCTTTCATGAATGTAGTTGGACACGGACGTTTCACGGTTCCACGAGCACCTTGTTCACCACCTTAGCGCCGCGCGCTATGCGCCGGGCGGTCTGCTCCGCGCTGCGTTTTTGTTGTGCATCGTCCGTTTCCCCGCTCAGATAGACGACTCCGTGCTCCACCGACACTTCGACTCGCAGCAGATTCGCCTCGCCATGATCATATAAAGCGTGCTTCACTTGCTGCGCAAGCATCTCATCCGCCGCTTCCCCGCCCAGACGGCACCCGACTAGGAAGACACTCAAGAGAATCGGTCCGCCGATGAGCCGGCCGTGGAACACCCGGCGCATCATACACCGGTCGCGGGAACTGTGTACCGTTCTTCAATGGCGGATCGTATCGCTTGCCGACTGCGATCGGCGCCGACGGATGGTTCTTGCTCGACCCGCCGGACGGCGTCGGCCAAGTGGGGATCTTTAATGCCTTCCGCCATCCACCTGCTGTAATCACCTCGCCGGAGATGATGCATCCAGGTGTCGTCATCCACGCCATCCGCCAATTGCATGAAGATGATGAGATTGTGCGCGCGTAAATTGAGCGCGTTCTCAGGTCCTCGGAAGAAAAAGCTCCGATCGGCCGGTAATTCGCCTTCGGCATATTTCCGTCGATGACGTTGACGGTCCGCTTCGCACGGGGCAATGCGCAACTTGCACGGCAATTCGGGGGATCGTCGAACCCAAAAGACCGCTTCACCATGCGCCAGCGCCAGAGGCGCCGCCTCGGGCACGGGAAGACCGAGCGTCTCGCAAAAGCGCGAGATCGTACCCATCGGATCGTCTCCCAAAGAGAACACCACATCCACTGTCTGAAGCACCGATTTCGCAACGTGGTCCGGATGCACCGTGACGTAGATCATGCCGGTCAACTCTTGCGCCAAGATGGCCTGTACCGGTTGCCATTCACGAGGCAGTAAATGGTGCGTCTCGTCGACGAGAATCCAATGGGGCCGGCCTGATTTGGCCCGACGCTCTTGAAGCGCCGGCAGGAGGGCGAGAAAAAACGCCGGGCGATCTTGTAACGGCAAACCCACGAGATTGACGACCAAATTGGTGTCCGGACCCTCCAAAGCGGTGAGAATCTCCGTTATTCCCGGCCCCCGTTGTGAAGTGCCGAACATGACTGCTCCCGCGAACCCCTCGTAATCCCCTTCAGGATCAATCACGCAAAACTGATATCGTTGTTCGATCACACGCTCCAGCATCCCGGTGGCCAACGTCGATTTGCCGCTCCCGGACGAGCCGGCCAGCAACACATTGAGCCCTGTGGTCGGAATCGACACCTCCTCGCCGGTCTCTTTCATACCGACCAGAATACTCCGGCGGTTCGCGTAGAAAGGAGGCATACGCAAGTCATGCTTCACAAGTTCATCGACGATTTCGACGACTCCATCCCCATCCGCCGCGGTAGTCACCCAATCCGCGATTTCCTTCAGCATCGGCACGGCATTGCTTACCGCAACCGCGTATTCACAGAGATTGAGCAATGCATGATCGTTTTCCGCATCCCCGATCGCCACGACGTTGCGCGGCGATAACCCCATCTCCAGCAATGCGGCCTCAAGTCCGGTGGCTTTGTTGATTCCGGACGGAACCACCATGACGGCGTCCCGATTGAAAATGACTTGCAGTTCGAGACCCAGATCTCGAATGACTTCGAGTACCGTCAGTTCATGCGGCCGAACCGTGCCTACGATGGAATCTCCGAAGGAAAGCTTGGGAACCCCTCGACGGCGAAGTTCGTCGATGAACACCGGAGGGATCGACGGCGCCAAAACCGTATGCTCGCGGGTGGCGGGACGATAAAGCACGGCGCCATTGTCCGCCACGACTCGCTCGCACAGCCCGATTTCAGGAAAGATGTCCAAGATATCCGGCAACAGACGTCCTGTCACCAGCACGATTTTTCGACCGGATTGGACCAGGCGTTCGAGCGCGGCGATCGTCTTGCGATCTACGCGGCCCTCGGTAGCCAACGTATTGTCGTAGTCCGTTGCCAAGGCGACATAGTTCATCGGAATCGCCTAAGGCGCCGAGTATAATGCATCGCTGACGACCTCATGATATTAGCGATTAGCGATTCGGCTGATCCGACACATGTACGTTGAATACGACCATATCGCCACGACTATTTACTGGGATCGCTTTTCTCCACACGAGTCCCCTGCCCGAAGATATAAGGCCGGTGCCCGTAGTAGCCGTAACCATAATAATTGTGAAAGCCGGCAAGCGGCCAATTCGAGCTGGTGCGTTCGTCCCAGACAGTCAGGTCACGAATCGCAACGACCGGATAGTCATACGCTGCTTTTTCGAGCCTTTCGGTCCGAAGCCCGAGAATTTCGCCGATGACCGTCACCCTCGATCCTTCTTTGAAGATGGCAGGGTCTATTATTTCACCACGGCTGTCAATCGCCAAGAACCGTCCTTGCGATGACGCCCGGTTATCCAGCGGGATATGGTCCTTGTTCAATGGTATCTCGAGCACTTCGACCGTCGTTTTCTCAGGATCTCGCACGGCGTTGAGCACTTCGCCACCCCACACCACTATCTGACCACGAGCGGCGGCGGGCGAAGCTTTCACTTGTTCATACGTCAATTGTTTGTTGACCCGATCAACCAAGTGATCCGGAATGGCCTGATATCGATTACAGCCGCTCATGGAAACCAAGAGGAGCATGGAGACAACAGCGCACTGAATGTTGCGTCTCATAAACACCCCCTCACCGACCATCCTCCTACGGACCTTCACTACCGCTTACTGCTGGGATGGTCGCCCTCGTAGCCCGGAGCGCCGCCTGGCGGCAGCGCGGGGGTGCCGCTCGGACCTTCGCCTCCCACAGAGGCCTCTCCCATCGTTCCTGCGGACGCGGGCCGGTCGGTCCCTCCGGCAGCCGGATCTCCGCCCTTCGGTTTCGGCTGGCTGCGGACCTTGTTGATCTCATCCATGTAATG
>CAYXKP010000032.1:32500-33615 GCA_964465695.1 uncultured Nitrospira sp. | reverse complement strand
CCACAGAGACTGAATGAACAAAGGACCATATTGGATGCGAAAGACGTTCAATCATATGTCCGTTATCAAAGCCAGTGTCGGTTCGCTGGCGCTGGGCATCGCGCTCCTGAGTGCTTCCACGGATCCAGCCATGGCGATGCAGCTCAATTTCAATATCGTGGCGCCGACGACGGGATCGATCTCTTACAATGGGACCGGTGGCGCGCTCATCGGCACCAACATCGATGTGGACAACGTGGTCGGCCTCTCCACGCCGGCCAATGCGAATGTCACGTCGACCTGTCTCACTTGCACCTTGAATTTCACCAGCGGTTTGAACACCAGTGCCGGGGGTGGTACGTGGCGGTTCGGCCCGGGCGGATCCATCTCGATCACCGGTGGCGTCGATTTTCAGGGCAGCACACCTGATATTTCACTCGGGTCCACGTTGCTGACCGGCACCTTCAGCAGCGCGACCGTCAGCGATGCCGGAGTATTCGAGGTGACATTCGGATCCTTCACCGACGTCAAACATGCCGGCCTCCTGTCGTATTACGGAATGCCGGGCGGCAACTATGATGGCTCGCTGACGATTCTGTTTTCCGCTGTAGTCGGCCCGGGCAACGCAATTAACAGCACGTCCCTCTTCGGCGGCAGCATTGCCAACATTGCGGCGGTTCCGGTACCGGCGGCTGCGTGGCTGTTCGGATCGGGATTGCTTGGTTTGTATTCAGCTGCACGTAGAAAAATAGCCCTGTAGTGCGGAGGCGGGTCCAGTGAGGCCCGCCGGCACCACGTGTAAGGGATGGTGGGGCTCCATTTCGCTCATGAGCGAAGCAAGCGGCGCATGGCCAGGCCCGCTTTTTGGGAGACCTACCACCATCCCCCCATTTTCGGTCGTACGGACGCAACTGACTTGAGAGGATAGTGATGATCAAACAGGCGACGGTGAAAGTTTTCGGTAAATCGATGGTCGGACTTCTGCTCTTGTCGGCTTTGTCGGTCTTTTCGGAGCTGGCCGAGGCCATGACGGTCTACAATCTCAACTATGTTTTCAGCCCCGAGCCTGGCCATACAGTCGCTCCCATGGGAACTGTCACCTTGACCGATGTGGGGACGGCGGTGCAGTTCGATAT
>CAYXKP010000032.1:0-32490 GCA_964465695.1 uncultured Nitrospira sp. | reverse complement strand
GTTCGATATCGTGAATAAGGCGGGAGCCGGTTCAAAGCTGGACTCACTCTATTTCAACTTTTATCACGGTACCACGAATCCCAATCAACTCTCGTTTTCGAACGTGAGCGCGGCGGCGGGAACCTATACGACGCTGCTGGCTCCGTTGACCACTTCCACGTTGCCCGGGTTAAAGGCGGACGGGGATGGATACTACGACGGGAAGTTCTCGTATACGGGCAATAATTTTCTCGGCCATAATCAGACCCTTTCGTTCAGACTCAGCGCAACCGGACAGGATCTGGCCGAAAGCGATTTCCATTTCTTTTCGATCCCCGGCGGAGGAACGGGCACGTATATCCTTGCCTCCCACATTCAAAATCTGCAGCCGGGGGGTACATCCGCCTGGGTCGGGACGGTCGCGGCCGTGCCGTTGCCTGGAGCGGCACTCTTGTTTCTGAGCGGCTTGTCGGGCCTCGCGATCGCGCGCAAGCGTCTCGCAATCTATCCCTACCGGGTGGTGGAACCACTCACGAGCGAAACCAGCGACGGAGATCCGGTCCATAGCACGTAACCAGCCGAATCCATGGCCAGGGTATGAGCGGGTCTGCGGTTTGGCAGTCGGGTAACCTGTCGATACCTGATCGTCTTAACAAAGGAGGCCGACATGCTGCGGGCCGCAAGGAGCAAGATGCTGCTGGCAATGACATCGCTGGTCTGTTTGATCGCGGTGGGGGTGAGCGCCGACGAGGCTGAACGATGGGGTTGGACGCCGCATGACCAAGACAAGCCCATTGTGATTGCTCACCGTGGGGCGAGCGGATATGTGCCCGAGCACACGCTGGCTGCCTATGCGATGGCGATTCTTCAGGGGGCCGACTTCATTGAGCCGGATCTCGTCATCACCAAAGACGGACATCTGATCGCGCGCCATGACAATGTACTCGATCTGACCACAGATGTATCGACCAGGCCTGAGTTCGCCGGACGCAAGACCACCAAGACGGTAGACGGTGTCACGGTTACGGGCTGGTTCAGCGAGGATTTCACGCTCGCGGAAATCAAGACACTGCGGGCCATCGAGCGCATTCCCGGTATCCGGCCCGCCAATACGCGGTTCGACGGTCAATTCGAGATTCCGACCTTTCAGGAGATCATTGATCTCGCGCAGGCCTATGAAAAGCTCCTCGATCGCCGTATCGGACTCTACCCGGAAACCAAACACCCGACCTATTTCGATCGTCTGGGGCTCCCGCTCGAAGAACCATTGGTGAAAGTGCTGCGCCGGAACGGCTACGAGGGGCGCAACGCGCGGGTCTTCATCCAGTCATTTGAGATCAACAATCTGCGCAAGTTGAAGAGCATGACGCGGATTCCTCTGGTTCAACTGCTCTGGATCGAGGGCAAGCCGTACGATGTGGAAGCCGGTGGTGGGACGCTCACCTATGAGCAAATGGCGACTCCGGCCGGGTTGGCCCAGATCGCCTCGTATGCCAAAGGCGTGGGGCCTGAGAAGCGCTTCATCATTCCTCTCGACTCTGCCGGGAACCTCGACCCTTCCCGCGCGACAGGTTTTGTCCAGCATGCTCATGCGGTAGGGCTCCAAGTGCATCCCTACACCTTTCGCTCCGAGAATGTCTTTCTGCCGAATAATTTCCGGTCGTCCAGCGACCCCAACGCGCTCGGCGACGGCGCCGGGGAGATCAAGACGTTTCTACGAACCGGGATCGACGGCTTCTTCACCGATCATACCGATCGCGGCATCGCGGGCCGCTATGCCTTCTTAAAGAACCGGTAATTGAGCACCAACTTTCTGAACAGCTGTACCGACACTCGACCATCGGAGGTGATGATGAAGTCTCTGCGCCAAACGACGACGGTTATGGTTATGAGTCTACTCTGCGCGGCAACGGCCCCTGCCGTGTCGGCGGCGCCTGAATTTGTGAATGGTCTCGCGTTGGACGGTGCCTTGCTTGACCGGAGCGGCGGGACAGATGCCAACACCGGTCGGGTCGGATACTTCTCGGATCTCTATTACGACGCTCAGCGGAAGCAATGGTACGGCCTCTCCGATCGCGGTCCCGGCGGGGGCTCTCTCGATTACCAGACTCGCGTTCAACGCTTTGGACTGAAGGTCGACAAGAAGACCGGCGCGATCAGCGGTTTCAAAATCCGCGAAACCATCATCTTCAAAGATGAATTCGGTCATCCCATGAATGGGTTGGCCCCGAGTCCAACGAACGTGCTCGGCAATGCGTTCGATCCGGAAGGGTTCGTCATTGATCCTCGCAATCACCATTTCTATGTGTCGGATGAATATGGTCCTTCTCTCTACGAGTTCGACAAGAAGGGAAAGCGGGTGCGGTCCTTCGTTACACCGGCCAACCTGATCCCGCGCAGCACCGCCAATATGCCGAACTATGCCAACGACACCGGCAACACGGCCGGCAAGCGGACCAACCGTGGCTTTGAAGGGTTGGCCATCAGCCCCGATGGCGCCTACGTCTACGCGATGCTGCAAAGCGCCATGCTCGATGAGGGAGGCAGCAGCGGGCTGTGCAACCGCATCGTCAAGTTCAGCACCGGCACCGGCACAGCCACCGCGCAATATGCCTATCAGATGGAAGGATCCAGTCAGGGACGCGGTATTTCCGCCTTATGGGCCGTCAATGATCATGAGTTCCTCGTCCTCGAACGCAACAACCGAGGCATCGGCGTCGGCGCGGAACTCTCGCCGCCCAACAAGAAACTCTTCCGGATCGATATCACAGGCGCGGCAGATGTCGGCGCGGTGCCGTCTGCGCCGACCGCTTGTCCGACCGGCAAGGTGACGAAAAACCCCGTGCCGTTCCTTGACCTTACCGCCGACACCCTGCCGGAGCTCGGCAACAAGGTTCCTGAAAAATGGGAAGGCCTGGCCGTCGGACCTCGCTTGAAGGACGGCAGCTATGTGCTGGTGATGGGCACGGACAATGACTACAGCGTGACCCAAAATGCCACCGGAGAGCAGTTCGATGTGTACTTCCGCATGAGCGATGCCGATCCTTTCGCCGGCTCGATTCAGTGCCCGCTTGGCTTGACCACGGGCTGCTTCACGACCGCCGATATGGCAGATGGCGTGATCAATGAGATGATCGACCTTCCAAACGACGGCAGCTACAAACTTCTGCCGGGCGTGTTGCATGCATACAAGGTGTCAGCGGCAGACCTTGGCGACTTCATTCGACCTGGTCGTCACGACAATGATGGGGGTGATGAGGAAGACGATCAGGAGGACGACGATAAGGAATAGGCTGGAGCAGTTGACCGCGGGATTCCTGAAGACCCGGGGCGCGTCGAGCGCCCCCGGGCTTCCTCTCAGAACCGAGCTATTCAGAGACGAAGCAGACCTGCCCCGCCGCCTATGAGACCCGGGCGGCCACCTTTTTGACAAATCAACAACCGTTGATGTATAAAGAATTCATGATAACCGTGTCAATCAAGAGAACTGGGCCTAAGCGCTCTTCCATGCCCAGTCCAATGAAATGCGCGTCTGGATTCTCGAACCGCTGGTGACTCTTTTTTGGTTTTAGCATCAACAATTTTTGATGAATAGAAATGGCCCGTCGTTGGACATCGCTAATGAGGAAACACACCCATGGAACTCACCTTATCCGCATCAGCGTCAAGTCAACCAAAACGTCTGAATCTCTTTGAGCGTTATCTAAGTCTCTGGGTGGCGGCCTGCATCATCGTGGGGGTCGTCATGGGCCAGGCGTTCCCCGGCTTAGTCACCCGTTTGCGTGAGTGGGAATTCGGCGAAGGGAGCCATATCAATTTGCCCATTGCGACCCTCATCTGGCTCATGATCGTTCCCATGATGATGAAAGTCGACCTCACGGCCTTGCGTCAAGTCAGCCGGCGGCCCCAAGGGCTCTTCGTCACACTCTTTGTCAATTGGGTCGTGAAGCCCTTCTCCATGGCGTTCTTTGCCTGGCTGTTTTTTCGCCATGTCTTCGGCGCTCTGCTGGCTCCGGCGGAGGCTGAACTGTATATCGCCGGATGCATTATTCTGGCTGCGGCCCCCTGCACCGCCATGGTTTTCGTATGGAGTTACCTGACGGACGGCGATCCGGCGTATACCCTCGTCCAGGTGACGGTGAACGATCTGCTCATGCTGGGGCTCTTTGCGCCGGTTATCGGGCTGCTTGTCGGTGGTACCTCATCGCTGACGGTTCCGTATGAAGTTCTGTGGTACTCGGTCTTGGCCTTCATCGTCGTTCCGCTCGCCATAGGCACAGCCCTCCGCTGGAGGCTCATCGAGCAACATGGCCGAGCCTGGTTTGAGCAGAGCTTCTTGCCTCGATTCGCGCCCGTCACGATTACGGCGCTTCTTCTGACGCTGATCCTCATTTTTGCCTTTCAAGCCGACAATATCCTCGCCAAGCCTTGGCATGTCATGCTCATTGCCATACCAATCTTATTGCAGGTCTATCTGAACGCCTCGTTGGCCTATTGGCTCATGCACCGGTTCCGCGTTCCTTATGCGGTGGCGGCACCGGGGGCGCTCATCGGGGCCAGCAATTTCTTCGAGCTGGCGGTGGCGACGGCCATTGCGCTGTTCGGCGCAGAATCAGGAGCTGCTCTCGCAACGGTGGTCGGAGTGCTGGTGGAAGTTCCGGTCATGCTCTCTATTTGTAGCGCATGCAACCGCACGCGGCACTGGTTTGGAAAGCCATGAAACAACGTGTACTCTTTCTCTGTACGGGGAATTCAGCACGGAGTCAGATGGCAGAAGCTCTACTCCGCCACATGGCCGGGGACCGCTTCGAGGTTGTCAGCGCAGGGACGAGTCCTGCTGGGCTTAATCCCATGACGGTCGTCACCATGCAGGAAATGAGCATTGATGTGCGTCACCATCTTTCAAAACATGTCGAGGAATTCGTGGGGCAGTCCTTTACCTACGTTATTACCGTCTGCGATCGAGCTAAGGAGTCGTGTCCTGTCCTTCCCGCAGTATATAAAACGCTGCATTGGTCCTTCGACGACCCGGCTGCCGTCTCGCCGGAAAGGCGACTAGGCGAGTTTCGCCGCGTCCGCGATGAAATCGCGAAACGCATCTGTGATTTCTTAAGCGGCTCGACCATCCCCCCCGTCCAGTAAAACTAGGGAATTTCCTGGTTGAAAGCCTCCATTGATCTGCGCTAAGGTTGGTTGTCCCATAGAGATAAGTCCTCTTCTCGGATAGCCTCATAACATAAATCCCAAATTCGCTCTCCGCATGCTCGAAGCCCGCGCATAGGGTTTCTTCGTTCGCGAAACATCATACAATCTTGATATATGTTTTACACAATCTGAACCCAAATCTTACGTAGATGTTCTCCTCGGCTCGTATAAACACTTCGCGGGAATAAGGGATTGTTACAAGTCGGCGCTAGGTAATCACCTTTGTAAGCATTTCTATGGCGTCAACCACCATTTTTCACGAAAGGATGTGCACGATGAAGCGATTGGCACTGTTCATGGCTATTGGAATGTTCTGCGCGGGCTTGTCCTTGGCGGCCCCTGCCGGCGCGATGACGTTGACTCAGCTGGAGCTGACGGGAGGAGCCGTCAACTACAGCGGGAAACATAGTCAGATAATGGACCGTTTGCTCGGCCAAGACGGCACGTTGAACCTGGGGCAATTCCAGGCCATCGGTGAATTGGTCCCCTCGATCGCCAAGGCCTGCGAGACGTACTCGCTCTTCACCTCGGGGTTCGCCGGGGCATCAGCTCCATCGGCCGTGATCTCCGGGTCGGCAATTTTAGTCGACTTGTCGTCTCTGTTCTTCGGCGCCAGCCGAGGCGATTTCCACAAAACATGGAACATCGGCGGCTTGGCGACGGGTCAATACAATCCGGAGACAGGGGAATTTACCGTCTCTTGGAACCATATGTTCGACAACGGCAAGCATGAGGGTGGGCTCGCGAGATTTTTCTTGAGCGGGGTGGCCGAGGTCGGTCAACAGCCGGTCGCGATTCCGGCCAGCCTGGTGCTCTATGCCACGGGACTTTTCGGGCTCGGCTCATGGACCTGGTGGCGCCGCCGGACCTGCCTTCCTTCCGCCGCGTAACGCCGCTTTGCCTCCCCGATGCTCCGTCGCCTGTCCTCTCGATGGACGGGCGGCCGGAGAACCGGGACACTCCTAGTCGCGGTTAAGTCTCATTTCCTTCCGCACAGTTGTTTCCATCAGCCCCTGTACCACGCGAGTTAACGAAGTCCGGACTCTACTGTAATCCATTTGTAATTCATCCTTCATATCGTACCCCCGGAGACGAATGTCCGTACAAGGGGGTGCAATGAAGAAGGCGATCGTCAGGTGGATTGGAAGTGGTTGCGTGATGCTCTGCTTACTTGGCCCTGCGGTCCAGGCTTCGTGGGCCAGCAAGCTCGAGGATATGCTGTTGGAAAACAAGCAGATTACGATGGATCAGTGGGTGCAGTTGAAGGCTGAAGAGGAAAAGCGGCTGGCCAAACAATATGAGGAAAGCCGAGGGGTGGGCGATGTGCCGGTCCGTGAGCGTTGGTACGAGAAAATCAGCGTGCGAGGTTATGCGCAGCTTCGCTATAACCATACCATCGATAACGATTTGCTCCGGAGCAATCAAGCGGATCGTTCCATCTCCGGAAACAATGAGTTTTTCCTCCGTCGGGCGCGTCTGATCCTCAGCGGCCAACCGCTCGAGCGCGTGTTCGTGTATATCCAGCCGGAGTTCGCGGGATTGGTCGGGGGAACCGAACAGGTGGCGGCGCTGCGGGATTTTTATGCGGATCTCTTTCTGACCGACAGTAAGGAATGGCGCGTCCGGGTGGGACTGTCCAAAATACCCTTCGGGTTCGAGAATATGCAGTCCAGTCAGAACCGCCTCGCTCTGGATCGAAATGATGCGCTGAATACCGGAACCCCGAATGAACGGGATCTTGGCATCCTCCTTTATTATACGCCGAGCGCCGTTAGAGAGCGGTTTAGGCGGCTCGTCGATAGCGGGCTCAAGGGATCCGGAGATTACGGCATGTTGGGAATCGGCGTGTTCAATGGGCAAGGGATCAATGTCCGAGACCGGAACAAAGACAAGCATATCGTCTTCCATGCGATGTATCCTTTCGAATTTCCCAATGGTCAGATCCTCGAAGTCGGGATGGATGCCTACCGCGGACAATACAACGTATCGACGACGCCGGTCGTGCCTCTCAACATCGCCTTGTCGAACGGGCAGGCCTTTTCTCCACGGGTGACGAATAATGGGAATTATCTCGATGAGCGGATCGCCTGGCACGTGACGCTCTTCCCGCAGCCATTCGGGTTTCAAGCCGAGTATATGATCGGGAGAGGTCCGGAGCTGAATGCGGAACGAACCGACATCGTGCTGGAGAACGTGCGCGGCGGGTATCTCCAGGTATTTTATCGATATCAGTGTGAGAAATTTTGTCAAACCATCTACCCCTTCTTTCGAGTGCAGGAGTACTATGGCGGGCGGAAAGCCGAGTTGAACTCACCTCGGAATTCCGTGCGCGAATGGGAGCTCGGTGTGGAGTATCAGCTCAACCGGGCGTTCGAATTCACCGTCTCATACAGCTGGACCCAGCGAAATACCCCGGAGGCCGGCTTTCTTCCAGGTGGGAACCCGCCGGGTCAGTGTGCCGTGGCGGCCAGTGGATTCGGACCCTGTCTTCAGACCCCGTATCAACTTCAGAGCGGCAATTTACTTCGCTTCCAGCTGCAATGGAATTTCTAGCTCGTACGATTGGAGAAGGCTTCGGTTCAGGGATCGGGCGTGACTGAGCGAGGCTGGTCGGGTGACAGGGTCTTATACAGCACGACAAGTTCGCGCCGATCTTCGGCGAAGACTCGAGTCAGTCCTTCCGGTGACTTCAGCACGCGTGCTGTTTCCGGAACGAATGTGAGTTTTCCCCGCTGCGGGGCAATCGATCTCAGCGGCGCGGAGCGATCGTCCTGGACGTCGGCGACCCCGATGTCGGCCGTATAGTGCGTGTCGGACTCGAGATTGCTGAGGACGATATGCAGTTCATCCCCGTCGACGAACAATCCGCCCGAGGTGACTTCCCGTCTGGTGCCGGGTGTTTTCGTGCTCTGATAAAACGTCACGATTTCGCCGGGAGTGGCCTTCTTCAAGGCGAGACTCATCAACGGTGCCCAAAATTGAACCGCTTGATCGCCGAACGCGGGATGCCTGCGAGGCACGCTCAAGTCGTCATAGAAGGGCAGTCTCGTCAAGGGCTCTTCGATCGTAATCCCGCGGAGAACCATCTCCATCTGTTCCGACGAGATGTCCGAGGGATGGCTATGACCGGCTCCATGATCGAGGGTGCGATCGACCTCCAGACGGACGAAGGAGTGCGGGGTCTCATAAATCATGAGGGTGGTGAACTGCGCGGGCGAGCATCCGATGAGGGTGTAGATCCAAAGGGCGCACCATCCGTAACGGAACCAGTGGGCGTGTCGTCGGTTCATAAAGGTGGTCGTCAATACGAGGAGACCGAGGACTATTCGACCATGCGGCGATCAGGTGGCTGCGCGTGAGCGACTTTTGAGGAGGCGGACCATTTGGAGATCAGCCTTGTAATTTCTCCCGACATGATCGGGAAATATCCGAAGTCGACCGCCGACTGTTGGCCTTGCCGGCTCAACACGTAGCGGACCAGCTCGGCGGTCGGCTGCGTCGGCGGTGCTTTCGGCGGCTTGGCGATGTAGAAATACAGGTTGCGCCGTAACGGGTAGGTCCCGTCCATCGCCGTCTGGAGGCTCGGCTCGACATAGCGGCCACCTTTCACCGAGGCGATGGGAATCGGCTTCACCTGAGAGGTTCCATAACCGACTGCCCCGAACCCGATCCCATTGGGATTGGCTCCGACGTCCAATACCGTTGAAGCGGTGCCATGCTCATCGACCAGTTTCGGGAGAAAGGATCCCTCCTTGCACACCTCTTCGCGAAAGAAATAACCGGTGCCGGATTTGCCGTTCCTTCCGTACAGTTCGACGGGAGCCTCAAACCACTCATCCATCACTCCGACCAGGCCCCACGAGTCGACGTCATAGCGCAATCCGCGTTGCCGCTCGCGACAGAACATGGCATCCAATTCGTCCAGAGCCAGCCCTGCGATGGGGTTGTCCTTGTGAACGTAGATGGCCAGCGCGTCGGCGGCGACAGGAACTTCGGACGGTTCATATCCATATTCTCTGACGAACTCCGCGATCTCGGAGGCGGTGAGGCGGCGGGCCATTGCGGCCACCTCGGTTCGGTGCTCCAGAAGCGCCGCAAGCCCGTCTCCGGATCCTTCCGATGCCACGGCGATCTTGAGGTGAGGATGTCGAAGAGTCATGCCGGTGATCCATGCTCGAACCAAGGGTTTGATCGGTTCGGCCACGGAAATGTTGAGTGTGCCGGATGCGGGATCTTGAGGGAGATAGGAGGGAATAGAGGGATCGAGTTTGATCCGCACCTGCGCCCAGTTTGCCGGAGGGAGCGCTGCATGGAACGATATTGCAAGCAAACAGAAGCACAGAGTCAGGCGAGTACATGACAATGACCGTGTTCTTATTATTGAAAAGGCCTTTGGCATTTCAAGCATTGGACCAAGCATGGGGTATTCCAAGCGTTGCCGATAGTCGGGCTACTATTTATATAGAGAGAGACCATTTCCGCATGATTAACGTCCTGTAAAATCCTCGTTAACTTCATGTCGGCACAATCCCTTCCCGCCGCGCCTGACAAGCCGAGGAGTTTACTAACAATTTACATCAACCTAACGATCTTATTTTCGACCGTGCTTTATGCTGCGCACTCGAATCATGTTGAGCTCACCGTCGATGACAGGCAGGCAAGGAGCGATCCTCCTCTTCATGAAATCCGACCATCTGGCGCTCTCGCTCGAGAAGGCCTTCGTCGCAAACGGCTATCAGACCATGCTGGCGAAGACGGAGGACGCCGTCCTCACCGCCATGAAAGAGGCCGTGCCTTCGCTTCTCATCATCGAGCGTCAGCACGGCAGTCCTTCCAGTCTGCGACAGCTACGGATGGCGACGACCATCCCCATCGTGGCGCTGGCGACAGGTGAGAAATCCGGCGCGGACGACGAAAGTCTCAAAGGGTATGAGGAAGAGATCGACCTTGTCTTGTCGTATCAGACCCCCCGTGAGCTCGTCGCCCGGGTGCGCGCGATCCTGCGGCGGTCCGGTCCACCGACGGAACAGGCTCATCGACGTTACCGTGCCGGGAATATCAAGATGGACCTTGATAGGCATGAAGTCACGGTAGACGGGCACACCATCGAGTTGACTCCGAAAGAATTCAAGATCCTCCTCCAATTTATCGAAGCCCCGGGCCGAGTCTTCTCTCGGCAAGAAATGCTTAACCGAGTGTGGGGAGAGGGCTATGCGCTGGAAGAACATGCATTGGACGTTCATATCCATTCGCTTCGTCAGAAGATCGAGATTAATCCGACCGAACCGAGCCTCATCGTGACGGTGCGCGGCGTCGGCTATAAGTTGCGCGCCTAGATCCGGTCGTTTTCTCCATACTCAGGCATTATGCACAGGAGGCTTATCCGGCGCTGTGACGGTTGAGTTCAAGTCCCTCTGACGTAGCATGCCTGGTTAATGGGAGGGGTCCACTAAAAAGGGGGTGGAGCACCATGATGGCTGACCTTCGCGGAGCGTTTCTTCTCTTTGTGTCGCTGGCGTTCTTTGTGCTCATCATCGTTTTTTTTACTCTCAGCATGATCATGAAGCCGGACCGGTGGAGTGAGCGGGCTCGATTGACCGGTGAGGCACGCTCCAGTGGAAGGACAGGGTTGTCGACTGCCGCCTAATGCTTCGACCAGGAGGGCATACGCCCGGCGTCGGCTCCATCTTGGCCATGAAGGGCTTCGCTGGTGTAGTTCGAAAAAGGAAAGCCTTCCAGGCGGTGACGGATCGAACGCGAGGATAGGACGCAGTGGAACGACGTTTCGACGAGGAGCTCAGTAGCCTCACCGCCAAACTGCTGTTGATGGGCGGCTCGGTGGAAAATCAGTTGACGGACGCTCTCAGCGCGCTGGTCGAGCGCAACTCCGGCCGCGCGAAGCAAGTCATCGCAAACGGCGACGGCGTCAACAAACTGGACGTCGATATCGACGACACCTGCCTCGGTTTGTTGGCCCTTCGCAAACCACAAGCCGGGGATCTCCGATTCATTACCACGGTCATGAAAATTGCCGGCAACCTCGAACGCGCCAGCGATCTGGCTGAAAACATCGCCGAACGGGCGATCGAATTGAATGCCCAGCCGCAGCTCAAACCCTACATCGACATACCCGTGCTGGCCAACCGCGCCGGCGGCATGGTGAAAGAGGCTTTGACTGCATTCGCCGGTCGCGATACCGCCCTGGCCCGTAAAATTTGTCGAAAGGACGACTTCGTCGACAACCTGACGGATCAAATTTTCAGAGAGCTGCTCTCCTTCATGTTGGAAGATTCGAGGTCCATCTCGCGAGCCGTACGCCTGGTCTATATCGGCAAGTACTACGAGAGGATCGCCGATCATGCCACGAACATAGCCGAGCTTGTGGTCTATATGGTCGAAGGCAAGATCATTCGGCACATGTCATCTGAATGGTAAGGGGCCAAAAGTTGCTTGGGGAAGCGTCCGCTTTCCCTGTCACGCCGAACATCGTTCCGGTTCGCCCCTTTCTAAATTGAGCCAGTATTGATGTGTAGGTCTCGTGGCTGAACGCCACGAACCTAAGGGAATCCATCAAGTTAGGAGCTTGGGTCAGGTAATACTACGAGTTGCCTTCCGCCGCCGCCGATGCCAAGTCCGGTCTCATCATCGAGGCGAAGGCAGAAGTAGCGGTGGGTGATGGAGTTGAGTCTCACCTAACCGTGTAAGAAAGGTCTTCTCGAAAAATACAGCAGTTCCTTTTTAGAGCCTTCACGTAGCTTCCGCACGTGATCCCTGTCCAACGTCCAGCCGGTAGTCTTGCGTGCTGTACCGATTCTTTGCTTGCGGGCCAACGAGGCAAGCGCGGGTATAAGGTTAAGAATGTGTAACAAGTCCTCAGCACGTACGGTTACTCGTTGACCGGGGGCGATAAGCGTTCCAGAATAGCAGGCGGGTGTGTGGGGCAGTAGAAGGTCCCTCCTGTCTTTACGATGAGAATCTGCGTCGCGACCGATGCTTGGCAGCCTCAAATCAATGGAGTGGTTCGAACGCTTGGTCAGACTGCCAAGCATTTGAGAGAGCTGGGGCATGAAGTCCGGTTCATCACCCCGCAAGATTTTACGACCTATCCCTGTCCCACCTATCCGTCCATCAGGCTCGCGGCGTTTCCAAAGCGCGGCGTTCGACGTCTCATGCGCGAGTTTCGCCCGCAGGCCGTCCATATCGCGACCGAAGGGCCTATCGGCCATGCAGCAAGGGCTTGGTGTCGTACGCTTGCTTTGCCCTTTACCACCTCGTATCACACTCAGTTCCCAGAGTATGTTCGGGCAAGGGCTCCGCTGCCGACCAGTTGGTCCTACGCCTATCTGCGGCGTTACCATAGTGGTGCCGTCCGCACCATGGTCGCCACGCAGTCGATGCTGGCCAGATTGAAAGCACGGGGATTCAAAAATCTGGTCATTTGGGCGAGAGGAGTAGACGCCGGTCAGTTTCATCCTGGACCGAAGTCCTTTTTATCGGATCCCAGGCCCATTTCCATGTACATGGGGCGCGTGGCGGTTGAGAAGAATATCGAAGCCTTCTTGAATCTCGATTTGCCCGGTTCAAAGTACGTGGTGGGCGACGGGCCCGACCTGGAACATTTTCGGGCCCGCTATTCCGACGTCACGTTCGTCGGGCAGAAGAGCGGGGAGGAACTCACGTCGTATCTTGCCGCCGCCGACGTATTCGTGTTTCCCAGCCTGACCGACACGTTTGGATTGGTGTTGCTCGAAGCCATGGCTTGCGGCGTGCCGGTCGCGGCCTTCCCCGTCACCGGGCCGCTGGATGTGGTGCAACAGGGCAAGACCGGGATTCTTCACCAGGATCTCCGTCACGCCGTCGTTGAAGCATTAAAGCTTGATCCGGCGGATTGCATCGCGTACGCGAAGCAGCAATCCTGGCGAAGCTGGACGGAGCGGTTTGTATCGCTGCTGGAGCCGTTCGAGGAGAGCCGGTGGGGAGAGCGTTGATCGGAACGCATGCGGCGACGCTCATGGGTCGTTCAATGCTTCTGACTCATCTCGTTCAAGCCATATGGAGGCAGAAAGGCGCGCCATTCTCGCGTGGAGCGCGGTAGATATGCCCGAATATCCGTGAACGGGTCGGTGATGAGTTTCACGAACCAGATCATCGACGTCCGGAAATCGTGCAGCCAGGCCAGGTAGGCCACTCGGCCGAGCACCACGATCAGGGTCAACCCCCACCACTGGTGAGCGATCACCGGCCACCGCTCGAGAAACGTGGAAAAGGTCCAGCTCCCCGCGGCAAACATGTTGGCGAGAGGAATCAGGCAATAGGCACTCACGATCATCGTCTTGTTCGGCGTATTGAACCCCAGCAGGAGCTCCTCCTTGTCGTGGCAGGGGGGTTCAACGAGAGCATGTCCGAATTGCCGGACGAATAACGCTACCAGACTGGCGGAGACGGCGGTCGTCAGGTCGGTAAAAATCAGGAAGTAACAATAGATGAAAACGCTGGAACTGAGGAGGTGAAACAGCTGATTCAACGGGTGGCTATGCGACGCGACGTGATCGTCGTGCTTTCGCCGCATGACTTCCGTATAGAAGGCCCGCAGAGGTCGGGGCACCTGCAGGATGCTGCCGATCATTTCCCACGTCAATCGAGATTTCATGGCCCTTCTCCTTTCAGGTTGGTCGAGTCCCTCCAGCCACCAGCCGTCCTGTTTCATGCGGGACGCCGCGGCAATCAGCTTCGTGTGCAGCTCGGCGTAATGTTCCGGAGCAAAGGCCATGTTGCTCAGACATCGGCCGGTGCCGACCCAACTCAGCGTCACGCCTTCGGCGCGCAGATAATATTGGAGGAGCCAATTGTATCGGCCCGGCTGCTGGAACAAGATCGTCCAAACCGTCGTCAAATTGACGATGCGCAACGGGAGCCCGCGCTCGGCAAGCTCCTTGTTGACCGTAGCGGCCCATTCGGTGCAGAGGTGGTCGGCCTCGTCGTAGAGTTGCACCGTCTGAGGTTTGGTGACCCACCGCAGGAATTCATTCATGGCGCCCATCACGTGCGGATGGGCGGAAAAGGTGCCGATGACGTATGCCAGTCGCATGGGATGATCCGGGTCGAACCGGCGCATCAGCTCCTTCTTGCCGCAGCAGACGCCGATCGGCATGCCGCCGCCGATTGTTTTGCCATAGATCACCACATCGGCCCGGACGCCGAAAAATTCTTGCGCGCCGCCCGGCGCCAGGCGAAAGCCTGAATAGACTTCGTCAAAAATCAGCGGAATGTCGCAGGCCGTGCAGACCTCGCGGAGTCGCTTGAGCCACTGCGTATACGGCGCATGGGCGGCCGCCGTTTTCCGGATGTCGCTCGTGAGGAGGATCGCGTCGCTGGGCGGAGGTGAATTGGGGTGGAACGACTGGATCGGATTCACGATCACCGCCGCAATATCCCTTTTCATCCTTCGCACCGCACGGAGAGAAGCGGGATGGAGGTCCTTCAGGGTGATGCAGTCGGTAATCTCCCGTTCGCTGCCCAGTCCCGGCTGAACTCCATCCCACCAGCCGTGGTAGGCGCCGGCAAAACAGACGATGAATTTTCGGCGGGTATTGAACCGCGCCAGCCGGATCGCCGCCATGACGGCTTCCGTGCCGCTCATGTGGAACGAGACTTCGTCCAACTTTGAGATGGCCTTGAGCATGGCGATGTTGTCGGCGACGACGGGATGCAAGGGCCCCAATACGGGCCCGAGATCCTTCACACGCTGCCAGCCCTTCTCCATCCATTCCTTGTATTGATCGTATCCGGCGACATTGACTCCGTAAGAGCCGGTCGCGTCCAGCGACCAGTGGCCGTCGATATCGCGTAGTCTCGGTCCTTCGGACGCGGTCACCACCGAGCAGAGATTGAACTTGTCCTGCATCAGCCGCGCAAAGGGGAAGGGAACGCGACCGGCATCCGTGAACCGTAGATCAGATAGACCGTCGCGAATCGCGTTGCTCCAAATGACCGACTTCGGATACCGTTCCTGCAGATAGTCCGCGAGCCGAGTCAACCCACGGCGACGCCGCGCGGCGGTGTCGTCATCGGCGCCGTCGGCTTTAAAGAACGTTTCCTCCGTGTAGGAGTTGGCTTTGACCCAGGCGGAGAGAAAGCGGGAGATCATCGGCGTGAACGATCTGGCCGGTAGCATCTGCAGTATGCGCGCTAATCTCAGACAGAACGAAACGGCGACGTAGGCGACGAGACAGAGTCCCGCCATGACGGCAATGTCGCTCCACTCCAGCCGACAATCTGGCGCCCCGCCCAGCCCCGCGCATGCAGTCCATCTCAGTACGGCGTCGCCCAACATTGTTCCTCCTTCCGGCTGTTACCGGTCCATCACTAAGCGGCGTTGCGGTTATGCGAAAGATCATCGTCCGGATACTCCCGACACAAGGACATCCGATTTCGGTCCGCACGGCCTGCCGGCGTGCACGACCCGGCCTGTAGGACTTGTAGCGCGCGCCACCACCTCGTGCAAAGCGAGAGGACGGCGTCCACGACCAGATAGAGTCCTACTATGACGCCAAGGTCACTCCATTACATCCGTGGTGAAGCCCGCGCATGCAGCCCATTTCAGTATGGCGTCGCGCAGCATCATTCCTCCTTACTTACCCCGCGGCCGGCTATGCGAGGTGGCGCTCGACCAAGGTGACGACGAGATCATCGTCCGGATACAGAGACATCCGCTCTCGGCTCGCGACGGTCGAAAGTTTCAAGCTGGCGACTTTGTCCTCCCAGCGCAACAGCTCCAAACTTCCGTCATGATGTTCCACCAGGGCGCTGCAGCTCTCCACCCAATCCCCGCAGTTGCAGTAGATCACGTCGTTCAGCTTGGTAATTTCCGGACGGTGGATATGGCCGCAGATGACGCCGTCCACGCCGAGACGGGACGCCTCGTAGGCGACGACCGCCTCAAAGTTGCTGATGAACTGAACGGCGTTCTTGACTCGGTGTTTGAGAAACGCCGCCAGCGACCAGTACGGCAGATCGGCCTTTCGGCGGGCCCAATGGACGACGTAGTTGGCTTTGAGCAGGTAATCGTACAGTCGAGTGCCCAGCATCGCGATGGCCCTCGAGCTTCGAACCACACCATCGAACTTATCGCCGTGGGTCACCAACAACCGTCGGCCATCCACGTTCGTGTGGATCGCGTCTTCCATGATGCGGACATTCCCGAAGGTCATATCGTGATAATCGCGAAAGACCTCGTCATGGTTGCCCGGTACATAGACGACCGTGGTGCCGTGCTTGGCCTTGCCCAGAATCGTGCGCAAGACATTGTTATGGGATTGCGGCCAGTACATCCGCCGCTTCATTTCCCAGATGTCGATGATATCTCCGACCAGGTAGAGGTACTGACACTCGACGGAATGCAGGAAATCGAGAAGGTGATCGGCGCTGCAGCCGCGGAATCCTAAGTGGACATCGGAAATCCAGACCGTCCGATAAGAAAACGGACGGCTACGTTGAGGCTTTTTCACTCACCAGGCCTCCGGTGAACCGCGTTCTACAAGCCGCCTGCATGGTTAAAGCGTATAGGAGGAGTGTTGCGGGCTCGTTACAGTCCGGGAAACTGTGAGTGAAGAAATGATGGGATTATTGTAACGGATGAAATATAGCCGCAATACTTGGATCCCATCCTGGTGCGCGGCCTCCTTCCGGCGACATTGAATCCTGGTGCGCGGTTAAATTTCGGTTAACAACGAGAATCCGGATTGACCTTGAAGAGACGGCTCTCCACAATAAGACGGCCGGTACAGCAGGATGGTGTGCGTCATGATCACGCCGCGGCTTGCCCGTTGGTAACAATGAGGAATGTCGACCGTTCGTGACCCAGCAACCCGTCTACCGGTCACCCATCTGCGAATCACCTTCGGGATCGAGGACTCTTGTTCTCTTACCAGGGCTCGACGGCACGGACGTGTTCTTTCGTCCCTTGTTGGCGGTGCTGCCTGAGGGGATAACGCCGCTGGTCGTGCAATTTCCTCCGTCCGGAGCGAATGAGTATCCCGACCTGCTGACGTTGGTGCGCAACACGTTGAAGAACGTCCGGAGCTGCTATGTCCTCGGCTGGTCCTTTTCCGGGCCTCTCGCGCTCATGCTGGCCGCGGCCGAGCCTGGGAAGGTACAGGGGGTCGTTCTCACCTCGACATTCGTCCGTCCACCCCGTCGTATTTTCGCCCGGCTGCGTTGGGCCGCCGTGACACCGACGGTCTGGGCCATTCGCGTCGGCAAGAGACTGCCTGTTTGGTTTTCACGAAGCTCGACCGACCGGCTGCGACGAGACAAGACAGAAACATGGAAGCGGGTGAGTGCCGGGATGATCGCGGCCCGGGTCAGAACGCTCCTGGAAGTGGATGCCAGACGGCTGTTAAGGAGCTGTCCCTGTCCGGTGCTGTGCGTCGCGGGACGAGATGATGAGATCGTGCCGTACCACAATGTGGAAGAAATGGCTTGCATACGCGAATCGATGCCCATCCGTACGATCCCCGGCGGGCATTTCGCCATTTACACCAATCCGGAGGACGCCTCAGCCGCGATCGCGGAGTTCATGCTGGGTGGAAAACGATGAAACGGGCCTGCCGGACGGTCGGTCTCTGCTTCGTCTTAGGCTTCTGCATGGGAGTCGAGTCGGCTTCGGCGCAGCGGGATGATATGCCGCCCGGATATCCGCAATCGTTGGAGGCTGATCTGGAGGTACTGCTCACGCGGCTGCGTCAGGGCAAGCCTTCTCCTGAACTGCTCGTGCAAGTATCGTCGACGTACTTCGATTTGGCCGATGACTTGCTGACGGACGACAAAAAGCGACGAGAAGCCTACGACGCCGGAGCGAAGGCCGCCGAGCAAGCCTTCCTGTTGGATGACACCAACGCCGATGCGCATTTTTTCCACGCGGTGAATCTAGGCAGCGCCGCACGGCTGAAGGGGGTGGCCAACGGGGCGATGGTAGTTAAAGAAATGAAACAGTGCGCGCAGCGGGCGATAGAGCTGAATCCCGAACATCCGCAGGCCCTTCAGCTGATGGGTGCTCTGCTGATCGAGCTACCTTGGATGCTCGGCGGTGACGAGAAGAAAGCGCAGGAATATCTTGAGAGAGCCATTGCGGCCGACGGAAACTATACCAAAGCGCGCATTCTGATCGCGAAACTCTATAAGAAGCAGGGTCGAATCGGGGAGGCGAGGAAGCAACTTGAAGCTGTGATCAAGTCTGACCGGCCGCGCTACCGCTATGCATGGGAACGTCAGTATAAGCCGGAGGCAGAACGTCTCCTACAGGAACTCAGGCCATGAGAAGATCGTTCGCCCAACGTCGCATGAGGTAACCGGCTGTGGTGAGGATATGCGGGAGCACGAGTGTTCTAGATGGCAGTGGAGCAGAAAGATTGTGTGTGGAGCAGAAGTTTCTGCCGGTTGGGCACGCCGACCTTGTCGAAAATGCTCGTCATGTGATACCGGACAGTACTGTCGCTGATCGATAAGTTGTTCGCGATGTCTTTGTTCGAGAGGCCCTGCCCCACCAAGCGGATAATCTCTCGTTCCCGCTCGGTCAAAGCCTCGGGCCAAGCCGGCGGCCTATTCGTAGACGGCGCATCGTGGCTTCCCGCGACCTCTTGTCCCATGTGAGCCGTCGGTGTCGCCGGAGCATAGAGCGCCTCCAGCACGGCCAGCACGACGGCAGGCGGTTGCACCTTCAAGATCACGCCGTCGACGCCGGCGGCGAACGCCTCCCGCGCGCGATCATTCTCCTCCAGCCCGCATAACAACACGATCTTGCTGGCGGGGGCGGACCTCCGAATCTGTGTGATCGTACCGAGCGCATCGCGCTCCGTCTCCAGATCCAGGATGAACACGTCGGGGCGTCCCTCGGCGTACAACAAGTCGGCGGTCCTTCCGGGGTAAGGGTGCACGACCATCGGGACGGCCATGCTGCTCTCGATGATGGTCTGCAAGCCCAGCCACACGAGACACTGACTGCTCAGAATCGCGATCGTGAGAGCGGGTGTCGTGGCGCTGTTGTCAGACATGAAGTTTCTTTAGCTGACTGGGAGAACGGGAAAGCTATAAGACCTAGCCCGTTCTCTTCATCGATAGGCCACGCAATATGACATGCCCCTGTTACGACCCCGTTAAGCAATCGGCGGTCTTTGGTAAAGTATGGGAACCATAGTGAAGAGCGGCATGCCGAATAGGGCGGGACTAACAGTGAACCTATGTGGCCCTCTCGGAAGGTGGTTAGTGGCTAGCTGTGTCGGTCTGTAGAACACATCGCTCTTTGACGAGAGCCGATGAGGCTGCGCCCCGTCGGCTCTCGTGCCCTCGCAAACCATTTCTCTACGAGCCTACCTTTCTCGACCCACTGAGACCAGTGTGTACATCAGCCCCACAATGGCGCTCAATATCGACACTTCAATGACCATTGTTCCCATCTATTCTCACCTCCTTCCGATTTATCCTGTTTCTAACTTTTCGTACTCGCACGCTGAAAATTTACCAGAGGCGTGTTTCCTTTCCGTTACGATTAAGCCAATTCTGTGTGAAACCTCCAATGGATTACGGTCACATGCCGAAGGCTTCATACGCTGAAGTAGGATGAACAGTATGCTTTCTGCTTGATCCTGCGGGTTGATTTCATGGATGTGGAAGCGTTCGGTCGAAAGGAGTTACGAGGAGATCGCGGCACGACGAGGAATATTGCCGCTGGCGTCAGGAACCGTCGTGGTTCCAAGTGCCGGCGAGATTCAGCATGTGCTGTTGGGAGTCGAACGGAGCTTCACCGGACGGCGGGATCACGCGTTCATACCGACCCGCTTCGTTCATCCGTCGCAATTGGCGGGTATCACGAAGATGTGAAAACAGGATATCGTCTCGGATAGCGCGTCGCAGGTGCGGCGCTTCAACCGGAAAGACCACCTCGATCCGTCCATCCAGATTGCGCGGCATCAGATCGGCGCTTCCCAGCCATAGTTCTTCTTCATGGCCGGTTCGGAAGTAAAAGATGCGGCTGTGCTCGAGAAAACGGCCGACGAGGGAGGTGACCGTAATCCGCTCGCTGACACCTTCCACTCCGGGGCGGAGACTGCATATCCCACGTATTTGCAAGTCGATCGGCACACCCGCTTGAGACGCCCGATAGAGGGCCTGAATGCAAGCCGGGTCCGTCAGCGCGTTCAGCTTCAGGGCGATATAACCTTGTTGGCCGTCGCGATGACGGTCCGCCACATGGTTGATCCGTTGGATGATTCCTTCTCTGACCCCGTCCGGGGCCACCAACAGGCGGCGATAGTGAATCGAGCCGGCATATCCTGTTAAGGCATTGAACAGCATGGACACATCCGACGTAATGGCGGGATTGCTCGTGAAAAGCCCCAGATCGGTATAGATCCGGGCTGTCGTGGGGTTGTAGTTGCCGGTGCTCAGGTGAGCATAACGGGCGAGGCGTGCCCCTTCGCGTCGAACAATCAGACACATTTTGGCGTGCGTCTTGTAACCCACCACCCCGTAGACGACGTGAACGCCGACCCGTTCCAGTTCCCGAGCCCATTGGATGTTGTGCTCTTCGTCGAAGCGGGCTTTCAGTTCGACGAGCGCCGTCACTTCTTTGCCGTTTTCACGCGCTTGCATCAGGGCCTGCACGATCGGTGACTGGGGCCCGACCCGATACAGCGTTTGTTTGATCGCGACCACGTCCGGGTCGGCAGACGCGAGACGCAGCCACTCGACGACGGGCAGGAAGCTGTCGTATGGGTGGTACAGCAGCACGTCCCGATCCCGAATCGTGGCGAACATATCCGGCTTGGTTAGGATAGGAGGCACCTTGTGAGGGACCGGAGGGTCTTTCAGTTCCGGTCGGTCCAGGTGGGTCAAATCAATCAAATCGGCCATGTCGAGCGGGCCGGGAACGGCGTAGATTTGGTCCGGTTCCAGTCGAAGATTGTGCGCGAGCATGTCACGTAATCGGTCCGGCATTTTTCCGCTGACTTCCAGGCGGGTGACCGTGCCGAAATGTCGCTGGCGAAGGCTTTCCTGGATAGCCTGAAGCAGATCGGCGGCTTCATCCTCTTCGATCTCGGGGTCCGCGTCACGTGTGACCCGGAACGGATAGGTCGCCATCACGGTGCAACCGGGAAACAGCAGGTCCAAATTGGCCGCAATGACGTCCTCAATCCATACGAACCTAACGGGTGCCGGCTCGGGATCGCCCTCGATGGAGATGTCCTGCCGAAGCAAGCGGGGGAAGAAGGGCGGGACTTTCAATCGCGCGAACCGTTCCTCCCCGTCGCTGTGGCGGATGACGATGGCAAGATTCATGGAGAGGTTCGAAATATGGGGAAACGGATGGGCGGCATCGAAGGCGAGGGGGGTGAGGACCGGAAGAACTGCGGTCGTAAAGTAGTCACGAAGGCGCTTGACCGTGACCGCGGGAAGGTCGGGATAGTTCACCAGCTGTATGCCCGCCTCCCGCAGTTTCGGCAAGAGATCACCTTCCCAGCAGCGCTGGTGTGTGGTCAACAAGAGCGCCAGCTCCCGCTGAATCAATTCAAGTTGTTGTTTCGGTGTCAGTCCATCCGGTGGGGCTTCAACCGAGCCGGTTTGCAATTGCCAATAGAGGCCGGATATCCGAATCATGAAAAATTCGTCCAGATTGCGGCTGAAGATGGAGAGGAATTTCACCCGCTCTAAAAGTGGGTGTCGGGTGTCCAGGGCTTCTTCAAGGACCCGTTCATTGAAGCGCAGCCAACTCAATTCGCGATTTATGTAGAGAGAGGGATCCGCCAGGTCCATCGGGAGTCACCCTATTGTCACGGTCGTTCGAACGGTCTATCGCCGCGAGCGGACATTCAGGTCCGACTAAGGCGCGATCGGATAGAATAGATTGGAGGATAGTAGCCGGACGAAACCGAGTCAACGGATTGGCAGTAAATTCTCATGGAGGCAAGTCCCGCTGACGAGCGCTTCACTTGACGGTCTCTAAACCCCTGCTAGGCTTACATTATTGCCAGGAATCGCCCATAATCCATAAGCTGAAGTCGATGCCCCAGCCTATGACCCTGCCGCCGGAAAAAGTGGCCACCATGCCGGCTCGCCACCATCCGATTCGACGTTGGACGTCACATCTTCTGGGCGGCGCGGCGATGCTGGTCGTCCTTTCCGGCTGCATGACGGGTCAATCTTCGCTCGGTGAAGTGCACGAGCTGTCGTCCCTTCGGGTCGTCTTTCTCGATGCACCTCACATCCAAGCCAAGTACGAGGAGATCACCGGGAAATCTGCCGTCATGATGACGCCTCGTCTCGTGCTGGATACCCAGCGACGGGAAGAAGTCGTCGTAGGATTTTATGATTTCCGCACGCGGACGATTTATTGTCCCAAAATGGATTTCGAAGTCTGTGGCCATGAACTACACCACGCCGTCCTAGGCCAATTCCACCTCCAATAGTGATCGTGTACCCTTGACCTCCAGTCATCAGTTGAGCCTGGTGATCGTCCTTCCAGGGCTGCAGAAAGGTAATCAGCGCGTCCAGATCCAACGGTCCAAGGTCGCTGTTCCAGACGATGCAGAACGTCCAGCACCGCGTCCACGGTGGCAAAGACGTGCGATTCAGCTCGACCGAGAGACGATAACCCCATCCGCTAACTGGCGTTGCAAAGGCCGGAGATCGTGCCGACGGAGAGCCAGATAATGAAGAAGATTTCGAACGCTTGCCTGGTAGTCGGAATGATGAATGGAGTCGAGGCGTAACTTGGATAGGGCCGGCTCGGCAATCATGTCGGTCCTGATCGTGGTGAGTTCGCGGAGGACGGCCTCGATATGTGCCTCGCCGCGTTTGGCGGTACCTTGTATCATGGGGGTGATCATGCCGAAACGGGTTAGGTGAAAATTACGCAAGCGTTAAAATCTTGTAACGTCGGTGATGAATAAAAAAGGCAGGTCACTTCGCGGAATTAGGGTACATTCCAGGTTGCAAAGGATAAATGACGGAGGTATAGAAGGGTATGAAGACGAGGAAACAATGATGAGTCTAAGCCAAGAGCCGATTCATCCGGGAGAAGTGTTGGATGTGGTCTACATGAGGCCTGTCCAACCACCACTCACGGTCGAGGATGTGGCAGGTTCGATCAATGTCTCATCCAAGGAACTCGCGAACTTTATAGCGGGGAAACGTCCTGTGACCATGCCCCTTGCCACCAGACTGGCCATGAGATTCAGGACCACTACCGGCTACTGGCTTGGGTTGCAGGACCTCTACAACAGGCAGTCACGAATATCAAATGGCTGGCGAGTGCATCGCCAGGCTAAAGGCCCCCGCCTGTAATCCCAATCATTACTTCCGCCCTCAATCCTTTGGTGCTGAGCCCGTTTCACCCAATTGTCAAAGCGCCGTGGTGAAGATTCAGAATGGCTCACAGCCGCACGGATCACCTTCACCCCGCAACTTGATGCAGTCAGTGAGAAAGACTCGTACCTCTCAAAGGATTCTTCTCAAGTTGCATAAAGTAACTTGCCGCCGCTGATTTTCTCGTGATCTTCAGGTGCTTGTAGATCCGCTGAAGTCGGGTCGTCACAACATGGGAAGAGACGTCGAGTTCCCGAGCTATCTCTTTGTTGGTTTTCCCCGCTGGCCGTTAAGGCCCCGACATCGTTGGTTGCAGTGCCGACAACCACGATCTTGTTGCTCTGAGAGAGGAAGATTCTCAACCCATGAAGAGCGAAAATGGAATCATCGACCAGCAGGACACGAACCGGCTTCCGGTTTCCGGCCGATCGTTCCGTCCTATGCCCATTGGGTAAAGGTTTCATCGACCCATATCAGTCATGATAAGAAGATTGCCGAAAATCGGTTGTAGAAGAATATAACCGGTTCATATGTAAGTCCTCGTTATACAGATCCGCTGATCTTCGGTCGAGCAGTCGTCTGCGGTCAACGGAGTTTTCGGTGGCATAAAGGTGACTACCTACGTAATGATTGTACGTAAATAGTCCGCTGGCCTGATCAGCGAATCGTTAAGTTGATGTAAATTTTATTTCAGGAAAGCGGCCGGCAGGGGTTCAGGCGCTCATTGTACAAAGGACAGCGCGATCGAAAGCGCGATCAAGACGATGATGATCCACTCGAGAACCTCCACCCGCCTGGTCCCGGCGCGATCCGACATCTTGCCGTAGATGCTTTCAAGAGTCTGCAGCTTACGGAGAATACTCGCGTCCCAGGCTTCCAAATGGAAGCGTTGCGAGACGAGTCGATAGACGCGCGCGAGGTATTGATCGCCCAGCAACTTCAAGGTGTTGGTGACACGCTCGAAAATCAGGGCGCTGTCGACTTGAAGCTGCGCAATGTGAGTCACGTCTTTTTCGTGGGAGCCCGGGAGCGACAGGAGGCGCGGCTTCCGAGACAAGGCTTCATAGCTCTCATCCAGCGCCCGGTCCAGCTGTTCGTCGAGTATCCGCATCTCCAGCAGCTCGACGTTGGCAAACTCCAGCACCGCGCGAACGTCATCCATCTCCTGGCCGAACAAGATCGCCGAGTGCCAGTCGATGATCGCGGCGTCCTCTTGCCCATAGGAGATGCGGCAGGAGATTGCCTCGGCCACTTCTTGGTCGGACAAAGGGGTCCGCTCTGCGCGCAGGAGGTGGGCCAAGTCGGTTTCATGGCTCATCCATACACGAGGCTGTTCCGGCGCGCAGGACTCGATCGAAAAGATGATGTAGTCTTCCACCTCTTGCGCGACGGACGGCCGTTCGATCGCCGAGCCGAACGCGTGAATCAATTGCTCGACGCGGGCGCGGGACTCGGTCAGCAGGCCCTCGTGCTCGTACAGCGACTCGCTCAGCTCCACCAGCCGGCTGAACGGTCCGGCAAGAGGAAAGCGATAGGTGATGGTGACCGCTCCGAAGTCGTAGACCATGACTTCCACCATGGGACTGGTCTGATACCGGCTGACGTCGAGCGCGGTCCCTTCCTGCACGAGCCGCAGCGGAGCCGGTCGGTACTCGAAGTACTGGGGGGCTCTGGTCTTATGCCGAAGACGCCCCCGCTCCGCTCCGGCGATGATCCGCCGCTCCGCATCGGTCAGGTTGATGGAAACTCCCACATCATAAGCGAAGAGCGCGAAGCAGGTCCCTTTCATGATGGTGAGCTCGTGTGACATTGGGACCTCATTCTATCACTTTATCCCCGAGCGAATTCGTTACGCATTATTGAGGATCGTGAGACCCCGATGTAACGAAGGGCTGCGAAGGTAGGCCTCGTGGAATTCGTGGAGGCGGTGCGAAGGAAGACTGCAGCTTTCATCAGCCGCTGCTCATCGGAGTTCTCGCGTCAAAGCAATACGCCGAGCGATACGGTCATTTCACCTGGGACAACGCGCCGATGGTCCGCCAAGACGAGGTCAACGTCATCAACCGACCTTCTGTGTCGATACATCCGACGCGGCGGTCGCGGTTGTTGGTGTTGTCCGGCGTATTGAAAAAATATGAAAGGGAGTCACTGATAGCGAAACTCAAGAGACGAATTCTGAAGAGGTGATCACGTATGGGCAGGCGAAGGTGGGACGAAAAGCCATGCGGATTAAGCACGAATTGGTGGGCATATAATAGGAGGAGATTCCATGTCGATCATCGATGACGAGGGTGTAAGTAATACGTCCGGCAACGATCATTTCCAAGACATTGTGAACGCGCGCTTATCGCGACGCGGTTTCTTGACGGGCGGTCTGGCGATGGCGGCAGCCGTGTCGCTCGGAGGGGTCGAAGCGTTGTTAAAGGCTGTCCCTGCAGGAGCTCAAGAGAGAAGGGAAGCCGAAGGCATCGCTGCCCCGGTCCTCGGGTTTCAAAGTGTGTCGGTCTCCTCTACCGATGAGGTTGTGGTGCCGCCGGGCTACACGGCGGAGGTGCTCATCGCCTGGGGCGATCCTGTCTCGCGCGGCCCGGCATTCAAGCAAGATGCCAGCAACAGCGCCGCTGAGCAGGCGCGCCAGTGGGGCATGCACAACGACGGCCTCGTCTATTTCCCGATCCTTGGGTCACAACGAGGGTTGATCGTCCAAAACAATGAGTACACGGACGACGGCTTGCTGTTCCCGGACGGCGTGAACAATTGGACTCAGGAGAAGACGAACAAGTCGCTGAACGCGCATGGCGTGTCGATCATCGAAGTCACCAAGCGAACCGGCTTTCCATGGGATTGGCGGCGTCGCCGCGGAGAGTGGGACGTGGTTCGGCCATCTCCTTTTGCCCGTCGCATTACCGGCATGACGCCGATCGACATCGGCGGACCGGCGGCAGGCGATCTTCGGCTGGTGACGAGCGAAGATCCGACCGGGAAACGTGTGTTGGGTACGCTCAACAACTGCGCCATGGGGTTTACGCCTTGGGGCACGTACTTGGCCTGCGAGGAGAATTTCAACGGCTACTTCCGAAAGAACGGCACGCAAACGACGTTGGAAAAGCGTTATGGCATCACTGCGACGGGATTCGGCTATCTCTGGCACACGACCGACAAGCGATTCCGCGTCGATGAAGAGCCCAATGAGCCCAATCGGTTCGGCTGGGTCGTGGAAATCGATCCGTTCCGGCCGCATTCAACGCCGGTGAAGCGCACGGCGTTGGGTCGCCTTAAGCACGAAGGCGCATGGGTACAGGAAGCGCGGAACGGAAAAGTCGTCGTCTATATGGGCGACGATGAGCGAAACGAGTATATCTATCGCTACGTGTCCAACCTCCCTTGGAGAGAGGCGCGACAGCAAGGCATCAATCCGCTCGACGACGGTATCTTGTATGTCGCGAAGTTCCATGCGGACGGCTCGGGAGAGTGGCTGCCTCTGACCACGGACAATCCCCGTTTGGCAGGGTGGTCGCTCAACGACATCCTCATCAATACGCGCGGGGCCGCGGATGCAGCCGGAGCCACCATGATGGATCGTCCCGAATGGATCGACACCTTCCCACGACAGCTCACCGCGATTGCGACTTTGACCAACAACAACCGACGAGGCAGCACTCCTCCTTCCGTGAACAATCCGGACGGCTCGACCGCCGCCGGCTCCGCTCGCCCCCCGGTAGATGCGGCCAATCCTCGTCCCATCAACAATTATGGGCACGTCATCCGTTGGTACTATCGCCAGGATTGGACGGAGCCGACCTTCGGCTGGGATATCTTTGCCCTCTGCGGCGATCCGACGAATCCCGCTCACGGCTCCACGATCCTCGGTGACAAATATGGCTCGCCGGACGGCATCTATGTGGATCCCAGCGGCTTGCTGTGGATTCAGACCGACGTGTCAACCTCTACGATCAATGCCGGGGCCTACGCCGGTTTCGGGAACAATGTGATGGTTGCCGCCCATCCGGAGACCCGGGAGACCAGGCGGTTTTTGGTCGGGCCCAATCAGTGCGAAGTCACCGGTGTGATGATGACGCCTGACCGTCGCACGATGTTCGTCGGGATTCAACATCCGGGCGAGCGGCCGGATGATTTGCCCGGAGATCCGCTGAATCCGAAGCAGTTCAGCTCCTGGCCGGACGGTCCGAGCGGTGGTCGCCCTCGCTCGGCGCTGATCGTAGTCACGAAGGACGACGGCGGGATTATCGGTAGCTGAGCGTGAAAAGGTGCGGAGCTTCGGGTTATGCCCGGGGCTCCGCATTGGACAGATGGACTCTGCTTGGTCACAGCCTATTGCCCGGGACGAGCGCTAAGGCTTTCCATTTCTATGGTTCTTCAAAGCGGAAAACCCATACCATTGCAGTCACGGTGTGAGGTGAGATAACCCGTGCACCAGCTGAACCTCCGTTGGTTTAGCCGAATGACAAGCCGTCCCGTTTGTAGGGATGCCGGCTGTGGACCGGGGTTCGTGCTCGACTGGGATGCACATAACGTGGTGGCTGTCGGCGATTCTTGGCAATGACATGGTCCGTGATGTCGCCGCAGTGAAGGCATCGCAGCGCGGCGCTTCTCATCCCTCCCTCGGTAATCATCTCCGTCACCCTCATCCCGGCACAGCGGGGACATGGCATAGCACCCTCCTTAATGTAGCGCAAGAGCCCGATCGGTTGTGTTCTCCTCATCCCATTGCCGGACGGGAGGCAGGTCAAGGTACTCGTAAAATTGTAAGACCAACGATGGATGAACGACGGCGAGTCGACTTTCAATCAGCCGGCGGATCCGACCGGCTTCACTGCTGCTCGATACGGTGGATTGTCGTTGATCCAGGCTCAGCAGCACGGTACCCAGCACGAGATCTTGCAGGAACCAACCCTGATGGTCGGTCTTGCGAAGCGACTCCCTCACGGCCGACATCAAGGTCTTCTTTACCGATTCATTCATCGGGAATCGCGTCCCGTCTGTAGTGGATAGGCGGCAGATCAGGACATGAAACGGTTGCCCCGACTGTAGGCATCGTTGATGTTCGAAGCCGAGCAGCGAACGGAATGTCTGCGCGTCCTGTTGAATGAGTTGGTTCTCCGATATCAACGTGGTCTGTATCCTGGGGGCCATACCTTTTAAATACGGGTCGGAAGATTCGCCGCCCGTCTCAATTCCGCAATGTTCGACTCTCGATCGATGCGAGACAGGGAACGCAGAAACGCGTATCGGGTTGAACAGCCAAGCGCTCGTCCGGGATGGCCTTGTGGCATCGGCGACAGTATCCATAGTGCTTGGTGCGCAACAAGAGCAGAGCGCGTTCAATACGTTTCAGCTTCGCGATCAACCTGGTTCTGACCTGAATGAACAGATCTTGCTCGAAATCGTTTGAGGCTTGATCGGCAGGGTCGGGGAAGTGCGGTTGATCGGCTAATGGAGTGAACGACAAATTCCAGTCGGCCAGCAACAGCGCGCGCTGACGGATCAGCTCCTCCCGCAAGCGCGAGCGCGTGGCTTCCGGAGACCACATCCGCACGGGCGCCGCCCCATTCTTCGACTGACGAGCACGATCTTTTTGTGGTGTCGTGTGTGCCATAGCCATGCTCCTTTGGCCGCCATAGATACAGGATGAATGACAACGGAGGCTCATGATGCGATCAATTTCTTGTAAACGTCCGGGGGAGCGGTCGGCAAAGAGCGAGGGGCAGAGGGCGGTATGTGAGAGGTCTGAGTGAACGTCGCTTCAGTTCGAGGAGCAGCTAGGTTGTAACGGTTGTTAACGGCAGGCGATGGGTTCCCATCGTTCTGAGACCTGGTCCTTGTCGAAGTAGACGCGGTATCCCACGCAACGAGAGCGGCCTGATAGAAACTCATAGTCCCAGGCTTCCGTCCCGGATCGGAGCCGCTTGAGCCGCTGTGGGTACCCGAAGCGATGGATCAGCTCATCCTGCGTGAGGAGTCCGATGCTGCTTTCGAAATCCTCGACACGAGGCGGATGGATGCAGGAGGCTATAACGAGGCTGAGGCATGCCGGGATCAACCAGAATGGTGTTCGGTCTCTAAGCACGGCTGTGAGTCGTTACGGCGTCAGCGGTCTGTCCGACAGTTTGTAGCCGAGGGATTTGACGGACACGATCGTTTCGTTCAGTAAAGGCACCTTCACTTTGAGACGCCGGATATGGACATCGACGGTTCGAGTTGTCCCATAGTAGTCGTATCCCCACACGGCGTTCAGCAACATGTCCCGCGTGAGCACGCGTCCGGGGTGCCGCAAGAGATGCTCCAGTAGCCCGAATTCTTTCGCCGTGAGGGGAATTTCTTTGCCCTTCACGGTCAATTCATGGCGGGTCAGATCCATCTGAAGCGGCCCGTACGTCAAGGAGGTCGCCCGGTGATCACTCGTTCGCTCCAAACGGCGGAAGAGAGCCTTCACCCGGGCGACCAATGCGTTGGGGCTGAAGGGTTTCGTCACATAGTCATCGGCTCCCAGCTCCAGCCCGACAATGGTATCCGACTCTTCGTTCTTGGCCGTCAGCATGATGATCGGCAGCAACGAGGTGTCCGGTTTGTGCCGCAGGGTTTTGCACACTTCCAATCCGTCCATTTCGGGAAGCATGAGATCGAGGATCATGAGATCGGGGTGCTCGGTGGCCACCAGCTCCAGTGCCTCCAGGCCGGTCTTGGCGATGCACGAGTGGAATCCGTCCTTCTCAAGGTAGTGCTTGACCAATTGAGCAATCTCCGGTTCGTCTTCGACGATCAGGATGGTCTTCGGACGTTGTGATGCCATGAAGAACTCCTCACGGGGGCTGAGGACCGTTCCACACCCGTGGCGTGAGCAGCATACGACACTCATGTTACGGGAATATTAAGGACAATTAAGGCCGGAGAGAAGAAGGAAGACCAGCCACTTCTACTAGGGTCTTCTAGGGTCGTATAGTCCAGGGTATGTGTTCGTAGTGACCTAACGGTATGGTCTTCATCCGTCGAGTGCCATAGGCAAGAGAACCCTAGGTTCATTTCGTAACGCTACCGGCCCAACAATGCTCCCATCTCTGCTTCCGCCAATTCGATGGCACCGCGCGGGGTATAATGAACATCGTCCAGCAGCAATTCATTCAATCGGTTGGGTGGATCGGCTTTCCATCCCCGTTCATCCATCAAACGCCGTGAATTGATCGCCAGTACCGCGGGATCCCAGGCGGCGATGGCTCGCACCGCGCCGGGATAGCGGGCATATTCGGCTTCCGAGGCGGGGTTCAGCCCCTTCCGATAGGGATCACTCATCAAAATGATGGGAAAATCGGGTTTGCCGGCCCAGGAACGGATTCGAGCGATCAGCCGTTCCGTGTCGGTACGAAACATCTCTGCCGTCGCCCCTTCACCGACATCGTTGGCGCCAAAGTGGAGAATGGCTGCATCGAACTTCATGGCCCGAAACAGGAGATCGGCTGCTCGATAAGTGCCCATGAACTCCTTGGTGGACAGTCCACCGGCACTGAGATCCTGGATGACAAGGCCTTGCGGACATTGGTCGCTCTTAAACCGAGCGCCGATGATGTCCGTGAGTGCCGATGTCATACTGCCGAGGAGTTCCAGCTGTAGGTAACGTTTACCGTTGATAGGCAACGGAGCCGTTGTGAAAGACTTGACCTGAAACGTCGCGTCAGCCAGCGTGAGAGGCGCTGTTTCTTCGATCGTCGCCGGTGCTAAGTAATTAGAGGCCGAATCGGATGGCCGTGCCTTATAGACGATGCCTCCCGACCGCGGATGTGTTGCGGCAAAAATCTCCGCCCGTACCGAACCCTGGGCGCAAAAGTATTGGGTAGTTTTCGGAATATCTGCTGCCGGGTTGACGCTGCGCGCATCCGGTTCAAGCACCATCAGCTGACCGTACCACTGTCCGTTCACCGACTGCGGTCCTGCCGGTGCCGCATGGGCTGCGGCCGGGAGACCTGGTAAGAGACTCTCCACGATAATGCGGGTCGGTGAAGCCCCGGGGCGGGCAGCACCGCCTCTCAGCAGCCAATCTCCATAGATCGGTGCATCACCGTAAGAATGGTAACCAGCTACGACGGTTTCCGGCACGTTCTGGTATCGTTTCCACGCTTCGTATTGGAGGCGCGGCACATACACCTCACCTTTCCCTTCCGGTGAGGTTTCCTGTGAGTCGCCGAGCAACGCAATACGGACGGTGCGGGTCCTCGCCTGCGCCCATAGGCCGGAGAATAGAGAGGCCGATTGAGTATAGGAATGTTCGACTTGCTCAAAAGACAACAGCGCAACGGGAGGAGGCCCTGTCGGCGGAAGTCCGGTTGGCGGGGGCGCGGTTGATGAACCGTTCTGGATGCCATGGCGAGCAAGCAACTCCTCGACAGTGCCGATCTCGATCAGACCTCTATTCCGCAATTCGACGAGGTAGTCGGCGACCGGGGGGAAGTCCTGATCATACCGTTGCCACTCTAACCCAAGTTGCCCGCCGTATTTGACTGCATGGTCGATCGCCGCGATGATCTCCGTCAATGACCGAGCATCGCCCGACACCGCCCACAGATTGTAAGGATTGGTGAGACCTCCATAGAGAGAGCGGCTTGTATTGTCGGAAAAAATGTTCCCGCTATATGCGGCGACGACATTACGTTTCGCCAACTCGGCATCAAGCGCGGCATTGTGCTTGGCATCTTCATAGCACCAGAAGATCGGGCGTCGGTACCCGAGCCGCTGCAGGTCGGCAAGGTGCTTGTCCATATCGGCCGCGGCACTCTCTAGTGTGTGGAAATCTATGTAGTTCAGTCCCTCCGTCGATTCACCGCCGATAGTCCACCCGGCTGCCACCATTTCTTTCAGTTGATCGTTGGTAAATCCCCCTTCCAACACTACCCGACCGGGATCCTTGAGCATCTCCGTGACCGGGCAGTATGAGCC